>DASQZW010000063.1:0-51002 GCA_035638495.1 Terriglobales bacterium | reverse complement strand
GCGCCGGTCCGCGCCCGCGGCTTCGACCACGTCACGCAGGGCGCCTACGCGGCCGCGGCCGGCGCCGCGCGCGGGCTCGGCCTCGACGCGGCGGCCACCGCGAACGCCGTCGCGATCGCGGGCACGGCCTTCAACGCGCTGCGCGTGACCCGGACGGGCACCCTGTCCAACTGGAAGGGCCTGGCCTACCCCAACACCGCGTTCTCCGCTGTGCACGCGGCGTTCCTGGCACGCGCCGGCATCACCGGCCCCGCCGGGGTGTTCGAGGGCAACAAGGGCTTCGAGGACACGATCGCTGGACCGTTCTCGATCGATTGGGCCGGCGAGGACCTGGAGGCGGTGCGCAGGACGAGCATCAAGCGCTTCAACGCCGAGTTCCACTCGCAGGCCGTTCTGGAGGCGGTGCTGGAGCTGCGGCAGGAGGCCGGCATCGCGGGCCGCCAGGTCGAGCGGGTCGAGGTCGACGTCTTCCAGGTCGCGTACGACATCATCGGCGGGGGAGAGGAGGGCGACAAGCGGGACGTCCGGACCAAGGAGGAGGCGGACCACTCGCTGCCGTACCTGGTCGCGGTGGCCCTCTTCGATGGTCAGGTGCTGCCGGCGCAGTACGCCCCCGACCGCATCCTCCGCGCCGACGTGCAGGACCTGCTCCGGCGCGTGGACGTCCGGCCGGCCGCCGACCTCTCCGCGCGGTTCCCCGCCGAGCACGCCTGCCGCGTTCGCATCGAGCTGCCGGGCGGGCGCGTACTCGCGCGGGAGAAGTCGGACTACCGCGGCTTCCTCACGCGGCCGGCGGGCTGGGACGACGTCGAGGACAAGTTCCGGCGGCTGACCGTGCCGGTGGCCGGCGAGGCCGCGGCCGGTCGCATCGTCGGGCTGGTCAGGGAACTGGAGCGCGTTCGGGTCGACGAGCTGTGCGCGGCCCTCGCGAACGTCAGGAGGAACCACGATGACGGCTGACACACGACCCTTCTCGTTCCTGCGGACCAACCGCCGCGAGACCAAGCCCCGTTCGCGCGGCGTGACCGAGATCCGGGGGCCGTACTACTCGGTCGTGGGCCGGCGGTATCTCGAGGACCTGCTCGAGGGCTTCGGCGAGTACGTCGACACCCTCAAGTTCGCGGGGGGCTCGTTCAGCCTCATGCCGCGACCGGCGCTGGCCGGGCTCGTCGACCTCTGCCACGCCCACGACGTCAAGGTCTCGACTGGCGGCTTCATCGAGTACGTGCTGGCCCAGGGCGAGGCCGCGGTCGACCGCTACCTGGAGGCGTGCCGCGAGGTCGGCTTCGACATCGTCGAGCTGTCGACCGGCTTCATCACGATGCCCGTCGACGACGTGGTTCGGCTGACCGGGCGGGTGCAGGCGGCGGGCATGGTCCCGAAGCCCGAGGTGGGCATCCAGTTCGGGGCGGGCGGCGCGACGAGCGCTGAGCAGCTGGAGGCCGAGGGCGTCAGCGACCCGGGCCGAGCGATCGACATCGCGCGCCGCTGCCTGGAGGCGGGCGCGCCGATGGTCATGATCGAGTCGGAGGGCATCACCGAGAGCGTCCACACCTGGCGCACGGACGTGGTCGCCCGCCTCATCTCGGCGCTGGGCACCGACCGGGTGATGTTCGAGGCCGCCGACCCCGAAGTGTTCGCGTGGTACGTCAAGAACTACGGGCCGGAGGTGAACCTCTTCGTGGACCACAGCCAGATCGTGCAGCTGGAGTGCCTGCGCTCGGGCATCTGGGGCACGTCGAGCCTCTGGGGCCGGGTCCTCACCTACCGACCGTGACCGGCGCCTCCGCGAGCACGAAGTCGTAGCGCATCCGCGAGAACGGCCCGTCCAGCGCGCGGCCGTCCGGGGCCTCGGACGCCGGCAGGCGGTCCAGCTCGCGGATCAGCGACCGCTTGACCCCGAACACCGCGTCCGACTCCAGGTACCGGTCGCCGGCCACGAACACGTGTGTCGCCAGCTCCTCGTGGCCGGGCGCGCCGATCTTGAAGTGCACGTGCGCCGGCCGGTAGGGGTGCCGGCCCTGCGCGCGCAGCAGCTGGCCGACCGGGCCGTCGTTCGGGATCGGGTAGCTCGACGGCACGATCGACCAGAACCAGAACCGGCCGGCGTCGTCGGTGCGGAAGCGAGCGCGCAGCGTCAGCTCGTCGCCGCGCTGGACGTCGTAGTAACCGTCCTGGTCGGAGTGCCAGGTGTCCACGACGGCGCCGGCCAGCGGCTCCCCGGACGCGCCGCGGACCGTGCCCTCGACCAGCAGCGGCTCGCCGGCGACCCCGTCGGAGATGTCGGCGCCCCGCTCGCGCTCGGGCGGACCCTGGACGTAGAACGGACCGAGCACGGTGGTCTCGGTCACGCCCTCGGCGAACCGGTGGTTGATGGCGTCGACCAGCATCGAGACGCCGAGCGTGTCCGACAGGAGGATGAACTCCTGGCGGGCGGGCGAGCAGATCTGCCCTGTCCGCGTGAGGAACTCGATCCCCGTCATCCACTCGTCCATGGTCGGCTCCACCTCGCGCACGAACGCGTGCAGGTGGCGCACCAGCGCGTCGCTGACCTGGCGCAGCCGGGGCGACGGACAGGCGGTCAGCCGGTCCAGGACCGCCTGGGTGATGGTGGTCTCGTCGACGTCGGTCATGAGGCTCTCTCTACCACGCTCGTGCCGTGTGCGGATTCGAACACTAGCACGCTACCATGCCAACAAATGGCAGACACGGCACGCACGACAGCCGTCGAGGTCCCTGCGCCCGAGCCCGGCCTGACGTCCACCGAGATCGTGAGGCGCGCGGCGGCGCTGAAGCCGAAGATCCGCGAGCAGCAGGACGAGTCGGAGCGCCGTGGATGCTACTCAGAGGAGCTCCACCAGGACTTCCTGCGGGCCGGCTTCTATCGAATGATCCAGCCCCGCCGCTTCGGCGGATACGAGTTCGATCTGCCCACGTTCTGGCGGGCCATGGTGGAGATCTCCGCCGGCGACCCGGGCACCGGCTGGGGGCTGACGCTCGGCTCCCACCACGCGTGGGTCATCGGCTCGTACTGGCCGGAGCGCGCCCAGCGCGAGATCTTCGGCCCGGAGGGCGACTTCCGCGCCCCCCACCGGCCGCTGCCCGGCGGGACGGTTCGGGCGGTCGACGGAGGCTACGTGGCCACCGGGACCTGGGACTACTGCTCGGGCGTGCCCCACTCGACGCACTTCATGGGCAACGCGCTGCTGCCGCCGACCGACCCCAGCGCGCCGCCGGCTGCGATCGTGCTCGTGGTGCCGCGCGGCCGGTACACGATCCTCGACGACTGGGGCGGCGGCCAGCAGCTGGGCATGCAGGCCAGCGGCTCCAACAGCGTGCGCCTGGAGGAGGTGTTCGTCCCCGAGCACCTCACGGTCCTCGCCAACTGGACCCGCACCGAGGGCGCCACGCCGGGCACGGACCTGCACGGCAACCCGATGTACCTCGGCATGATCTACGGCGTCTACCACGCCGGGCTGGTGGTCTCGGTGGTCGGCGCCGCGAAGGCCTCGCTGGAGGAGTTCGAGCACGGCATCACGACGCGGAAGACCACGTTCCCGCCGCAGGTCTGGCGCTACGAGCACCACGACTTCCAGCGCGCGTACGGGCTGGCGCGCGGCCTGACGGACGCGTCCGAGGCCCTGCTCTACCGCGCGGGCGAGATGTACATGGAGTACTGCGAACGGTGGGCGACGACCGGCCAGCCGTTCAGCCGGGAGGACGACATCCGGCTGTTCGGCCTCCTGCAGCAGTCCGGCCGGCTGGCGGCGGACGCGGTGGAGCTGCTGTTCCGCAGCGGGGGCTCGTCGCCGGCGAAGCGCGGGCAGCGGATGCAGCGGTACTTCCGCGACGTCGCCATGTACCGGGGGCACATCGCGGCGCAGTACCTGAACCTGGCGTCGGAGTTCGCGAAGGCCCACTTCGGCCTGCCCGACAGCCTGTTCTGAGGTCGGGGCCGCTTGCAGTAGCATCAGGCCGTGGCTGAGGCCCTCGCCTACAAGACGTTCGAGCAGTACCTGGAAGGGGAGCGTGCATCCCAGCGCCGGCACGAGCTCGTGGGTGGTCGGCTGTACGCGCTGGCAGGCGGCTCCGAGCGGCACGACCTGATCGCCGGGCTGCTCTACCGGACGCTTGCGCCCGGTGCCGAGACGCGAGGGTGCCGCGCGTTCACGTCGAACCGCCTCGTCCACACCGAGTGCGGCAACGGATACTACCCCGACGTCATGGTGGTGTGCTCACCCGCGCCGCACCGACAGTACGAGACGGACCCGGCCCTGATCGTCGAAGTGCTCTCGCCGTCCACCCAGGACCACGACCGGCGCGAGAAGGCGGTCGCCTACGCCGAATCCTCGAGCCTGAGGCTGCTGCTGCTGGTGGACCCCGACGTGCGCCGCGTCGAGGTCGCGCGGCCGGCGGAGGGAAGGATCCGCGACTGGCGCGTCTACGGCCCTGGCGACGTGATCGCCACCCCGTACGGCGACATCGACGTCGACGCCTGCTACGACGCGGTCGATCGCTCAGCCACGACCACGTAGTAGGCGAGAGGACGGAACGCGCAGGCGCCGGTCAGGTGTCGTCCTGCGGCAGCAGCACCGTCGCGAGCGTCCGCCGCCGGCGTCCCGGCTCGGGGCCGTGCTGGAGGAAGCGGGCGAGCGCCCCGTTCAGGGCAGCGGCCATCTCCAGCACCTCCTCGTCGGACAGGTTGAGCACGACCTGCCGGTAGCCGACGCCGTCCGCGACGAGGTCGATCACGGGCCGCTGGAGGTACCGCTCGAACTGCGTGATCAGGCCGACCGCGAACGTGGTGAAGTACCCGAGCTGCTCCTCGCGGGTGGCGTTCGCCAGGTCTTCCGCCGACAGGGACGCGCCGCCGGCCGCCAGGACGTACGTGCGCTCCACGGCACCCCGGACGCGGCGCTCGCTCGCGATCCCGAGCACACCGCCGCGGTGGAGGCGTTCGATGTGCCGGTACAGGCTGGCCTGAGGCAGGTCCGGCAGCGCGGCCGACACCTGCTGCGGCGTCAGGCGGCGCGTGCCCAGGTCGCTGGCGAACGCCTGGATGATCCGCAGCCTGACCGGGTGGAGGATGAGGTCGGCTCGCTTCATTCCTAGTAATGATATGATTCTCAACTATGAGAACGTCGCTGTCGCCGGAGGTCCTGCTGCTCCTCCTGCCGCTCGCCCTGATCGAGCTCGGGCTGCTCGTCTACACGCTCGTCGACCTGCTCCGGCCGGAGCGGCACGTCCTCGGCGGCAGCAAACTCGTGTGGGCGCTCGTGATCGTGCTGATCGGCACGATCGGCCCGCTGCTGTACTTGCTGGTGGGCCGGAGGGACGCGGAGGCGTGACGGCGGCGATCGCCTGCGAGGGCCTGGTCAAGCGCTACGGCCAGGTCACGGCACTGGACGGGCTCGACCTGGAGGTGCCGGCGGGCTCCCTGTTCGGGTTCCTCGGACCCAACGGCGCGGGCAAGACCACGACGATCCGGCTGCTGACGGGCCTCGCCTGGCCGACCGCCGGCCGCGCAACCGTGGCAGGCGTCGACCCGACCCGCGGCGGGCCGCGTCTGGCGCGCATGATCGGCCACCAGGACCAGCAGCCGCGGCTCTATGGCTGGATGTCCGGCCGGGAGCTCCTGCAGTTCTCCGGCAGCCTGTTCGGTATGAGCGGAGCTCGGCTCCGGTCGCGCGTCGACGAGGTGCTCGAGCTGACCGGCCTGACCGGCGCCGCCCGCCGACGCGTGGGCGGCTACTCCGGTGGCATGCGCCAGCGACTCGGCCTCGCCCAGGCCATGCTCCATGAGCCGGAGCTGCTGTTCCTGGACGAGCCCGTCAGCTCCCTCGATCCCGCCGGCCGGCACGAGGTGCTCGAACTGCTGGCGGGCCTGCGCGGCCGGGTCACCGTCTTCATGTCCAGCCACATCCTGGCGGACGTCGAGCGTGTCTGCGATCGCGTGGGCATCGTCGACCGCGGCCGGCTGGTCGTCGAGTCCACGGTGGCCGACCTGCAGTCCAGGTTCGCCCAGCCCGTGTTCGTGGTCGAGCTGGAGTCGGGCCAGGGCGCGGACGAGACCGCGCTGCTCGCGGCGCTGGAGCGTGTCCCGCTGGTGAGCGGGGTCGGTCGGGACGGCGCGGAGATCCGGGTCGCCGCGGACGACCCGGCGCGCGCCGGTCCGGAGATCCTCCGCGTGCTGGCGGCCGGCGGCGTCCAGGTCGCCAGGTTCGAGCGCCTGCGGCCGAGCCTCGAGGACATCTTCCTCCGGCTCGTGCCGGGCCAGCGGTCCGGCCAGGAGGGTGCGGCGTGACGGGCCTCGTAGTCCTGCTCCGGAAGGAGGTCACCGAGCAGTGGCGGACGGCCCGGCTCCCCGTGATGGCGGTGATCTTCCTGGTGATCGGGCTTGGGTCCCCGCTGCTGGCGAAGTACACGCCCGAGATCGTCAGGGCGGCGGCCGGCTCCGTGCCGTTCCCGATGCCGACGCCGACGGAGCGGGACGCGATCAGCCAGCTCGTCAAGAACCTGACGCAGTTCGGCGCCATCGCCGCGGTGCTCCTCGCGATGGGCAGCGTCGCGGGCGAGAAGGAAAGCGGCACCGCTGCCTTCGTCCTGACCAAGCCGGCCACGCGCCTGGCGTTCCTGGTCGCCAAGTTCGGCGGTCTGGCGGGCACGCTGGCGGCCGCGGTCGTGGCCAGCGGGGCGGGGGCCTACCTCTATACCGGCGTCCTGTTCGCGACGCCGCCGGTCCTCGGCTTCGCCGCCGGCTGCCTGGTGATGCTCCTGAGCCTGCTCGTGGTCGCCGCGATCACCTTCTTCGGGAGCACGCTCGTGCGGTCCGCGATCCCGGCCGCGGCGGTCGGCCTGGTCGGGATCGTCGTCGCCGCGACCGTCTCCTCGATCCCGAACGCCGGTCGCTACAGCCCGTTCGGCCTGGGCAGCCTGGTCAGCGACCTGGCCGCCGGCGGGACGGCGGCCGGCTGGGGCTGGCCGATCGCGGTCAACGCCGGGATCGTGATCGTGGCGGTGGCGGCGGCGTGGCTCGTGTTCCGCCGCCAGGAGCTCTGACCTCAGCCGGGCAGCCGGTCGAACGGTCTCGCGTACGAGAACCGGCCCCGCAGCGACGGGCGGTACGCCGAGAGCGGGCGCGCCTGGAAGTGAGGCCGCCAGGCCGGCACAGGCGGGATGATGGCGTACCGCTCGGCCAGGCGGAAGCCGAACCGCGAGTAGTACCCGGGGTCGCCGAGCAGGGCCACCAGCGGCTCTCCGAGCGCGTCCGCCGCGCCGAGCACCGCGTGCATCAGCGCCGTGCCGGCGCCGCCGCGCTGCTGATCCGGACGGACGCCCAGCGGCCCGAGCGCCAGCACCGCCGCCGTGTCGACCCAGCCCCGCGTGCACAGGACGTGGCCGATGACCTCGTCGTCGGGCCCCGTCGCGACGAGCGAGAGCGTGGGCAGCCAGGCGTCGCTGTCGCGCAGCTCGTCTACCAGGTTCACCTCGGGCGGCGTCTCGCCGGGCGACTCGGGCCGGGCGAAGGCAGCGCCGATTACCGCGCGGATGCCCTCGACGTCGGCGGCGGTCTCCCGGCGGACGATCACGGTTCCGCGCCGTCAGCTCATGACGCCCGCATCGACCAGGTACAGGCCGCCAGTGACGTAGCAGGCCTCGGTGCTCAGCAGCCAGCGCACCACGTTCGCCACGTCGTCCGGCGTCCCCAGGCGGCCCAGCGGCACCCGGGACACGAGCTCAGCCTCCGCCGCCTCGCGGTCCCCCGCCATCGCGTTGATGGACGCCAGCATACGCGTGTCGATGAAGCCCGGCGCCACGGCGTTGACCCGGACGCCGAACTCCGCGCCCTCGCGCGCGGCGCCGCGGGTCAGGCCGATCACGGCGTGCTTCGATGCGGAGTAGGGCGCCAGGCGGCTGCTGCCGCGCAGGCCCGCGATCGACGCGGTGTTGACGATCGCGCCCCCGGTGCCCTGGTCGCGCATGGCGCGCAGCACCTCGCGCAGGCCCAGGAAGACGCCGCGCAGGTTGACCGCGATGACCCGGTCGAAGTCCGCGATGTCGGTGTCCACGATCTTCGCCATCCGGCCCTCGATGCCGGCGTTGTTGAAGAACAGGTCGACGCGTCCCAGCTCGGCCACGGTGGTGGCCACATAGGAGACGACGTCCTGCTCGACCGTCACGTCCCCCCGGATGGGCAGCGCCGACGGTCCCAGCTCGCGTGCGACCTCGCGCAGGTGCGCCTCGTCGCTGTCCACCAGCGCCACGCGGGCGCCCTCAGAGAGCAGCCGCGACGCCAGCGCCCGGCCCAGCCCGCCCGCGCCGCCGGTGATGATGGCCACCTGCCCCTCGAAATCCGCCACCTTCGACATCCTCCTATTCCCCCCCTGCCCCCCCACCGGGGGGTCAGGGGGGGCAAATCGTCTTCCTATTCCCCCCCTTATGCCCCCCACCGGGGAGTCAGGGGGGGCAAATCGTTTTCCTTATCCCCTTTTGACCCACCCGGGTGGTCAGGGGGCAAATCGTCTTCCTCATCGGTACCTGACGATCACTTCCAGCAGGTGGCCGCCCAGCAGCCGCCGCGTGTCCAGGTAGAAGAACTCGGCTGCGCCTGACCGGACGAGGCCGCTCATCGCGACCGGCACGCCCGCCGACTCCATCCACGCCCGCAGCCGCAGCCACTCCGCCTCGCCCAGCGACGGCAGGGCGAGCAGGTGATGGACGCCCTCGCCGACGCGGTCGATGAACTCGCGCACGTAGTGGGTCGGCTCCTGCGTCGACTCGATGACCTCCACCTCGATGTCGACCAGCCGTCCCCTGGCCAGTGAGAACGCGTGGCGCACCGGCGCACCGTCGAGGGTCGACCGCTCGAGGGAGCCCGGTTCGGGCCGGAAGTCGGTGCGGTTCCAGCCCGACATCCCGAGCAGCCGCTCGTAGGCCGGCAGCCGCTCGGCCAGGCTCCGCACCGCCACGCCGACCTGCCACAGCCGGTCGATGTCCGGCACGCCCGGGGGTCGCCGCCCGACGGCTGCGAGGTGCCACTCCTCGTCCGCCCGGTCGGCGCCGATCGGGACGACCGCCTCCATGCAGAACCCGCCGAGCGCTCCGCGGGTGTCGAGGTGGTAGTGCCGCGAGGCGCCGGCAGCCGCCTCCTCGTGGACGATCGAGACGCCGGCATCGGCCAGGCGAGCGGCCAGCCGGCCGAACTCCGCCTCCGTGAGGACCGTGAGGCACAGGCCGTGGATGCCTGGCCCGCGCGCCGCCAGGAACTCGTCGAAGACGCCGCCGCGGCCAGCGGGCTGCACGAGCCGGAACGTCAGGCCGGCGGCGGTCGTGCCGGTCGCCACCGCGTGCGGCACGCGCCTGGCCCGCGTCACGCGCCAGCTGCCGATGCCGTAGACGAGGGCATAGCCGCGGGCCGCCGCCTCCAGGTCTCGCACGACGACCGTCACGTGGTGCAGCTGGTGGACGGGGATCATCGGAGCCCGGCCGGGCTGCCCAGCAGCTCTGCGACGCGGCCCAGGAACCGCGCCGCCGGAGCCCCGTCGGCGATGCGGTGGTCGAACGTCAGGCTCAGCGTCGTGACGCGGCGGCGCACCACGCGCTCGCCCTCGAACGCCGGGACCTCGCGCACGCGGCCGACCCCCAGGATCGCGGCCTGCGGCGGATCCAGGATCGGCGTGAACGCGTCGACCACGGTCCCGGCCAACGAGGTCACCGTGAACGTGGCCCCGCCGGCCTCGGCCTGCGTCAGACGGCCGCCCGCGGCCCGCTCCGCGAGCTCGCGGAGGCCGGCGGCGGTCTCCCGCAGGGAGAGCCGGTCAGCGCCCCGCAGGACCGGCACCACCAGGCCGGCCTCCTGGTCCATGGCCAGGCCAACGTCGACCGACCCGGGCAGCTCGATGCGGTCGTCGCGGAGCCGGGCGTTGAGCACGGGATGCTCCCGGAGCGCGACCGCGCAGGCGCGGACGATCAGCCGCGTCAGCGTGAGGACCACGCCGTCGTCGTCCCAGGCCCGGTTCAGCTCGTCGACCAGGTCGAGCGCGGCGTCGACGCGGACTTCGGTCGCGAGCGTCAGTGCCGCGGTGGTCTGGCGGCTGCGCAGCATCCGCTCGCCGATCGCCCGGCGCCTGCCGGTGTAGGGGAGAGCGTCCGGCGCCGTCGCCGCCGCGGCGCGCACGTCGGCCTCGCGGATCCGGCCGCTCACCGCGATCGTCGCCAGGTCGACGCCCAGCTCCCGAGCCAGCGCGCGGGCGGCGGGGGTGGCGCTGACCTCAGCGGGCGCGGCCGCCGGCTCGCCCGCGGCGACCAGCCGGCCCACCACGGTGCCCACCGGCACCACCTCGCCGGCCGGCACCACCTGCCGGAGCACGCCCGCGGCCGGCGCCTCCACCGTGAAGCTGACCTTGTCGGTCTCCAGGTCGTACAGCGGCTGCCCGGGCTCCACCGATGCGCCGTCCTCCTGCAGCCAGGCGGTCAGCCGGCCCTCGGTCATGATGTCGCCGAGCTGCGGGAGACGCAGGTCGGTCGGCACGACGCTAGTCCCGCAGCGTGGCCAGCGCGGCGGCGACCACGGACTCCGCGCTCGGCACGAACGCCGAGACCAGGGCCCCGCTGTAGGGCACCGGCGCGTGCGGGCCCGTGACCGTCTTCACCGGCCCGTCCAGGTGGTCGATCGCGCGGTCTGCGATGATCGCGGCCACGTCGCGCGCCACGCTGCACCGCGGCGTGTCCTCGTCGACCACGACCGCGTGCTTCGTGCGCCGGACCGAGGCCACGACCGCCTCCTCGTCGAGGGGCGCGAGGCTGAGCAGGTCGACGACGTCGGCCTCGACGCCCTGGCCGGCCAGCAGCTGGGCGGCCTCCAGGCAGACGCCCGTCATGCGTGCGAGCCCGATCAGCGTCACGTGGCGTCCCTCCCGGAGGGTCCGCGCGCGCCCGATCGGCACGGTGTACGGCTCCTCCGGCACTTCGCCCCGCACCCCGGCGAGCGCGCGGTGGCTGCAGTACACGACCGGGTCGTCGTCGCGGATCGCCGCAGTCAGCAGCCCCTTGGCGGTGTACGGGTCCGAGGGGACGACGCACTTGAGGCCCGGGATGTGCGCGAACAGCGAGTACATGCTGCCCGAGTGCTGGGCCGCCGTCCCGCCGCCGTTGACGGCGCCCATGCCGGTCGCGCCGATCGCGGTCTTGATGACCAGCGGCACGCTGACCTGGCCGCCCAGCATGTAGCGGAGATAGGCCGCCTCGTTCATGATCGGGTCCAGCGAGACGCCCACGAAGTTCACGAACATCAGCTCGGCCACCGGCCGGAGGCCGGTCACCGCGGCGCCCACCGCGGCGCCGATGAAGCCCATCTCGCAGATCGGCGTGTCGATGATGCGCTCTGGGCCGAACTGCTGGATCAGGCCCTTGGTCGAGCCCATCGGGCCGCCCCAGGCGTCGATGAAGCCCTGGTCGGCCCTGCCGGCGCCGCCGGCGATGTCCTCGCCGAGCAGGATCACCGCGGGGTCGCGCTCCAGTTCCTGGCGGAGCGCCTCGTTCTCGGCGCGGCTGAAGACGAGCGTGCGGGTCACGACGTGTAGACGTCCTCCGTCAGCGCGGAGGGCCGTGGCGTCGCGCTGCGCTCGGCGAACGCGACCGCCTCGTCCACGGCGCGGACGGCCTCGTCGTCGATGACGCGCAGCTCTTCCGGCGGCAGCGAGCTGTGCTCGGCGAACCGCTCGATGCAGTCGCGCGCGCGGAAGTGCGCCTCCTCTTCGGCGGTGCGGTAGCGGCGCGGATCGTCGCCGAGGAAGTGGCCGTGGTAGCGGTACGTCTTGCACTCCAGGAAAGTGGGGCCGCCGCCGTCCCGGGCCCGCTCGACTGCCCGGCCCATCTCGTCGTACACGGCCAGCACGTCCTGCCCGTCCACCGCGCACGCCCGGACGCCGAACGGAGCCGCGCGCGGGGCGAGGTCGGTCGAGCCCAGCGCGTACTCGGCCGGCGTGGACTCGGCGTACAGGTTGTTCTCGCACACGAACACCACCGGGAGCTTCCAGATCGCGCTCATGTTCAGGCACTCGTACACGACGCCCTGGCCCATCGCGCCGTCGCCGAAGAACGCCACCGCGACCTGACGGGTGCCGCGCCGCCGTGCCGACAGCGCCGCCCCGAGCGCGATGGGGATGCCCGCCCCGACCACTCCGGTCGCCCCCAGCATCCCGACCGAGGTGTCGGCGATGTGCATCGAGCCGCCCTTGCCGCGGTTCGTGCCGGTCTCACGGCCGAACAGCTCGGCCATCATGCGTGCCACGTCGACGCCCTTCGCGATCGCGTGCCCGTGGCCGCGATGGGTGCTGGCGACGTAGTCGTCCCGGTTCAGGCGGGCGCAGACCCCGGCCGCCACCGACTCCTGGCCGATCGACAGGTGCGCGGAGCCCTGCAGCGCCCCCGACTGCCGGAGCGCGTCGATCCGCTCCTCGAACCGGCGGATCAGCACCATGCGCTGGTACAGCCAGCGCTGGACCTCAGGGTCGACGCCGGCTACCACAGCTCCCGCGACGCCAGCCGGGCGCCCTCGGATAGGGCCTCGAACTTCGCCCACACCACGCTGGGATGCACCTCCGGCGCGAAGGACGCACGGGAGGAGAAGCCGCAGTCGGCGCCGGCGATCACGTTCTCGCGGCCGACCATGCCGGCGTACTGCACGATCCCGTCGGCGATCAGGCGCGGGTGCTCGACGAAGTTCATCGCGTGGCTCAGGAGGCCGGGGATGAGCACCTTGCCCTCGGGGAGCTTCGTCGTCTCCCAGATCCGCCACTCGTGCTGGTGGCGCGGGTTCGCGACCTCGAACGAGTACGCGCCGGCGTTCACGGCCAGCATGAAGTCGGCCACCTCGGCCAGCGGCACGTCGTGGAGCCTGGGGCCGTGGTTCAGGCCGTAGCACGTGTGGAAGCGCACGCGGTCCTCGGGGATCCCGCGGAGGGCATAGTTGACGACCTCCACGTGCCTGCCGGCCTCGCGCCTCCGCTCCTCGATCGTGTTGTCCGGGTTGTCGCTGAGGATCTCCGTCAACCCGGGGTCGTCCACCTGCAGGATCAGCCCGGCGTCCACGATCGCGCGGTACTCCTCGCGCAGCGCGTCCGCGAGGGCGCAGAAGAACTCCTCGTCGGTCGCGTAGTACTCGTTGCCGCCGAAGCCGCGCGGCGAGGTCGCAGGCATGAACGCCTCGGCGACGTCGACCTGCGCGAGCGCCGCCTTCAGGTTCGCGATGTCCTGCGCCACCGCGTTCTGGCCGGTGTACGTGATCGGGCCGCGGCAGATCATCACGTGCATGGGGGCGACGGCGGCCGCGTACTTCTTGAAGTACTCCTGGTAGTACTCGGGGAACATCGCGAGCTCGCGCTTCCACGACGGCGCCATGCTCGACTGTCCGGGCACCTTCTCGAATCCCGAGATGCGCTCGGCGACGTACGTGACGAAGCTGGTCTTGCCCATCTCGCCGTCGGCGACGACGTCGAGCCCGACCTCCGCCTGGTGGCGGACCACCTCCTCGACGGCCTGGCGCACCTGCTCCTGGAACGCCGCCTCGTCGTACGGGCGGCCGTTCTCCTTCTCGCGCATGGTCTCCAGCAGCGCGTGCGGGCGCGCCAGGCTGCCGACGTGCGTGGTCAGGATTCGATCGGTGCTTCTCTTCATGCCTTGTTCCTTCGTGTGCCCAGCATGGTTGCCACCATCCGGTCCAGCGCCGTGGTGCGCGGGCTGGCGATGGCCTCGGCCTGGCGGGAGCTCCAGACCGTCTCCGGCCGGGCCTGCAGCAGGTACAGGTGGCGCGGGCCTTCGGGGCCGGGCCCGACGGCCCACTCCACGTCGACCGCGCCGCCGTGCGCCCGCTCGATCTCCTTGCCGACCCGGGCCAGCCGGACGACCTCGTCGTCCGTGAGGCTGGACCGGGCGCCCTCGTCCTCCTCGAGCTCGAAGCGCGCCACCGTGCCGGTGGCGTGGTCGAAGCGGTCGGCGAACGGCTTCCGCACGACGGTACGCGATCGCACCACAAGCGTCACCTTGTCGACGGTGTAGCGATCGGGCGTGAGCTCGCCGCCCACCACCGGGGCGCCCAGGCCGTGGGCGCCCTCGATCGTGATCTGCGACCGGTCGCCGGTGACCGGGTCGATGGTCAGCATGACCCCGGCCGCCGCTGCCGCCACCAGGCGCTGCACCAGCACCGCCATGGCCACCTGGTCGGCGGCGATGCCCAGGCGCAGCCGGTAGCTGATGGCCTGGGGCGTGAACAGGCTGGCCCAGCAGCGGACGACGTGCCAGAGCACGGAGTCCACCCCGGTCACGCCGAGGTACGACTCCTGCTGGCCGGCGAACGACGCATCGGCCATGTCCTCCGCGGTCGCGCTGGACCTGACGGCCACCACCGCATCCGTGCCGTCGCCCAGCTGCCGGTAGGCGGCCGCCACCTCGGCGGCCAGGTCGCCGGTGAGCGCCGCCCCCCAGAACAGGTCGTGGATCGCGCGGGAGGCGGCCTCCTGGCCGGCGGCGTTGGTGGCGCCGCCGACCAGTCGGACGATCTCCCGGTCGAGCCGGTGCGCCGCCACCCACTCGCGGTATGCGCCCGTCGTCACGACGAAGCCGGGCGGCACGTCCCGCTCCTGCCGGAGCAGGCTGCCCAGGCCGATCGCCTTGCCACCGACATCCGGGGCACGGTCGGCAGTGCAGTCCGCGAGCGGCAGCGCGTACTTCATTCAGTCCCTCCCCCCTCGCGGGGGAGGAGGGCCCCCCAGGGCCCGGAGGGGGGTCGCTGAGACAGAGATCCCTCCCCCCTTGCGGGGGAGGTGGCCGCCCCAGCGGCCGGAGGGGGGGTTGGTCGTCTTCATTTCAGGATCGTCACCACGCCCCTGTCGCCGTCCACGCGGAGCCGGTCGCCGGTGTGGATCGTCTTGCTGCCCCGGCCGGTGCCGACCACAGCAGGCAGCCCATACTCGCGGCTGACGATCGCGGCGTGCGACATGATGCCGCCCAGGTCCGACACGGTTGCCTTGATCCTGCCGAAGACTGGACCCCACGACGGAGCGGTGATCGGGCAGACCAGGATCTCGCCCTCCTCGACGCTCGGGATCTCGTCGGGCGAGAAGATCACGCGCGCTGGGCCCTCGACCACTCCGGCCGACGCCGCCACGCCCCGCAGCTCGCGGTCGCCGTCCTCCGACTCTTCGAGCCAGGCCGCCACGCGGTCGGTCGTCAGGCCGTAGAGCATGATCATGAACGGCTCGTTGATCTCGGCCGGCATCGGGCCGAGCGCCTGCTCCGGGTTCCATTTGCGGAGGACCTCGATGATCTCCTTGCGGCGCGAGATCATCGACTGCCAGTACCGCTTCCGCATGGGGATCGAGTTGTAGGCCGACCAGTGCGTGACCAGGTCGGTCAGGGCCACGCCGACGTCCCAGCGGTTCAGGTAGAAGAGGTCGTCACGGTTCTCCAGGAGCCCGCCCTCGGCCATCCGGTCGCCGATGTCGCGCATCTTGTTCCAGAAGTGCGTGTGGTGGCGGTGCTCGACGTACATGTTGTGGTTCTCGATGTACGGCGCCACCAGCCGCGCCAGCTCGACGTTCTGGTCGAACGCCGCGCGGTCCTCGGCGGTCGGGAGCAGCGCCCGGTACTCGCCGGCCAGGCGCTCGCGCCGCTCCAGGATGTCCCCGGTCGGCCGGTCGATCGTCTCGCCGCGCTCGAGCCGGTCCAGGTAGCCCTTGAGCGCCGCCCACGGCACGCTCAGGTCGTCGATCCACGAGCGCTCGTGGTGGTACAGGCCGGTCCCGGTCGAATAGTGGAACCAGGGGTCCTTGGCTGCGTCCAGCGCGGCCGCCCACTGGCTGCCGGTCGGGTCGTCGCGGAGCTGCTCGACGATCCGCTCGGGCTTCTCGTCCGCACGCAGGCGGTCGGCGATGCCGAGCTCGATCGCCCGGTGGGCGAGGTTCTTGACCTCGTCGTCGGGCCGGAACAGCAGGATGTCGGCACCCGCAGCGAGGTTGGCCACCGTCTGCTCGTCGATGCCCGGGAACGCCTGCTTGCAGAACTCGAACAGGTTCAGGTAGGCGCCGTAGCCCAGGACCAGAAGGTCGAAGTGGTACTGGTACGCGAGGAGCACGTTGTCGACGATCCGGTTGTACGCGGTCAGCAGCGTGTGGCCGGTGCTGTAGCCCCGGGCCTCGGTGACCACCGACTCGGCCTCCCGCTCCGGCAGATGGGGGACCTCGATCGCCCGCATCTCCGCGATGACCGCCTCCATCTTCGCGGTCCACCTGTCGTAGATCTCGGCCCAGTGTCCGTAGTAGTGGCCGGCACGCTGGAGGAAGACGGGCAGCCGCTCCTGCACGACCTCGCCGGACGTCCCCAGCGGCGTGATGTAGAGCCGGCCGTTCAGGATCCGGCTCGCGTAGCCGTTGCCGGCCGGCACGGCGAAGATGCGGGACACGTTGGCGCTGGCGGCCGGGAACCACGCCTCGTGCGTGATCGTGTCGAAGGGCATCTCGACTTCGGGCCGGTGCAGGCTGTCGTAGAACCAGAAGAGGCTCTCCTCCCACGCCCGGTTCTCGTCGGAGAACAGGATGTAGGGCGCGTACATGCTCTCCCAGCCTTCGGCACCTTCAGGCGTGGGCACCGCGAAGGGGCTTGGAAAGCGCTTCTGCGCGATCGTTGCCATGTCGTCCTCCTCTGTCTCGATCTCTATCTCTCCCACCAGGTCCCTGCGTCCAGGTCCGGAGGACCGGTGATGTCCTGTGTTCGTCCACGGTAGGTCACGGTCACCCTGGCCCGCTCGGGCCACACGCGCACGCGGACCTGCTCGGTGTTGAACGGCTCGCCGGCGTCGTGCCCGAGCGCCCAGGTCGCGAAGGCCCGCATCGGGCCGGAGTGCGTGCAGCACACGACGCGTGTCGCCCGCCCGGCTTCCGCGCCGAGCTCGACGGCCCCGGCCCAGAACCGGCGCACGACCGAGGCCGGCGGCTCGAACGCGAGCAGCGGGTTCTTGAGCCAGAACTCGATCGGGTCCGCGCCGCTCGACTGCAGGACCCAGTACCGGTTCAGCTCGAGCTGCCAGAGCGGGCGCTCGCCGGGCCGCAGGACCGCCTGCCGGTTGAGCGTCGACCGGTACTCGCCGGCCGCGCCGGTGGGGTCGAGCATCCCGGCCGGCGTCCAGACCTGGAAGTTGCGGAAGCGCTCGGCCGGCTCCGGGCCGTGCACGTTGGCCCGCCGCCCGCTGGCCGCGAGGCCGTCCTCGAGGCCGAGACGGAGCTGGTCCGCCGTCCGGGCGGCGCGGGCGGTGGGGGCGAAGAGCAGGCGCACCGCCTCGCCGTCCCTGACCTCGGCGGCGAGGGCGAGACCCAGGCGGCGGCTCTGCCACGTGCCGCGGGGGGTCAGGCCGGCATCCGCGAGGTAGCTCTGCGTCTCGCCGTGCCTGACCAGGTGGAGCTCGACGGCGCCGCCGACGTCCGGGTCGAGCGGGGCCGCGACGATCTCGGGGCTGCGGGTGGGCTCCGCGAGCGCGGCGTCGGCTCCGCGCGCCGGCCACGCGCGCAGGGACCGCATCGAGAGCGGCGGGCGGCCGTCGTGGTCCGCGTCGTCGCGTCGCGCCATCCGCTCGCGGTAGCGCAGCAGGTAGGGCGCGGTGGTGTCGGTCACCGCCGGGCAGCCAGGAAGCGCGGGTCCAGCTGGCCCCGGTAGTGGAAGAACGCCCGCCCGATCTCCTCCTCCGTCCACGTCGTGGGCTCGTCGTCCGGATCGGGCCGGTAGCCGCCGGTGAACACCTCGTTGCGGGTGCCGAACGGGTCGAAGAAGTGGATGGCCAGGCTGCGCGTGACGCCGTGGCGCGTCGGCCCCGTCTCGATGTGGACGCCGTTGTACGCGAGGACGTCCGCGGCCCGCCGCAGCTGGTCCCAATCGTCGACCCAGTAGCCGAAGTGGTGGAGGCCGCCGTTGGGACCGCGCGTGATCGCCACGTCGTGCGGGGTGTGCGAGCGCTCCAGCCAGCTGCCCAGCAGCGCGCCGCTGCCGGAGACCAGTCGCTCCGTCATCCGGAAGCCGAGCACGTGGGTGAAGAACGCAGTCGCCGAGGTGACGTCCTCCGCGGTCAGCTGGACGTGGTCCAGGCGGGGCGGGTGGATGCCGAGCAGGCCCGGCGGCTCCGGCGGCGGGTTGATCCGCGGCAGCAGGCTGCCGGTCTTCGCCATCGCCTGCACCAGCTCCACGGCGTGCCCCGAGGGCGACTGGATGCGGACGGCCGCGCCCTGGCCCGGCTCCGTGTCTGCTGGCAGCCTGCTGACCGAGCAACCGTAGCGCTCCGCCGCCGCCTCCAGCTCCTCGAGGTCCGCATCGTGCTCGACCTTGAAAGCGAGGTGACCGAGACCGGCGCTGGGGTCGCCGAGGAGGTCCAAGGAGTGGTGGTCGCGCTCGTCCCAGCACTTGAGGAAGACGTGCTCCTCGCCGCGCTCCACCTCCACGAGTCCCAGCACCTCGGTGTAGTAGGCCGTTGCGAGCTCCAGGTCCGGTGCACGCAGCTCGAGGTGCGACAGCCTGAGGATCCCCAACGCCAGGAGAGCTTGGGCCACCCCCGGTCGAAGTGGCAACACGGGCGTTCCGCATAGCGGCACACGTCGCTTTGACGGGCATAGGGCTCCATCCCATACTGCTCGGCAGATGCCAGGTCAGCTGCTGTCCTCCGTGCGGGCCGCCGCCCGCCTGCTCTGCACCTTCTCCGCGACCGACCGGGAGCTCGGCGTCAGCGAGCTTGCGCGCCGCCTCGGCCTGAGCAAGAGCACGGTGCACCGGCTGCTCACCACGCTCGCGTCCGAGCACCTGATCGAGCTGAACCCTCGCACCGGCCGCTACCGGCTGGGCATCAAGGTGTACGAGCTGGGCACGGTCGTCTCCAGCCACTTCGAACTGCACGAGGCCGTCGCGATGTACATCGACGACCTGCGCGCGCAGACCGGCGAGACCGTGCACGTGGGGGTGCTGGACGGCATCGAGGTCGTCTACATCGAGCGGCGCGAGAGCCTGCGCACGCTTCGCCACATGGTCGACTTCGTCGGCCACCGCAACTTCGCGCACTGCACCGCGTGTGGGAAGATCCTCCTCGCGGCACTGCCGGAGGTCGAGCTCAACCGGCTGCTCGAGGACGTCCGCCTGCGCGGCAGAACGGCGCACTCGATCACGGATCCCGATCGCCTGCGGGCCGAGCTCGCCACCGTTCGGGAACGCGGCTTCGCCGAGAACATCAGCGAGAGCACCACGTCGATGGCGTCCGTCGCCGCCCCGATCTACGACCACAGCAGCCGCGCGATCGCCGCCATCAGCGTCGCGGGGCCGCTCACCCGCATGGGCGAGGCGGCGCGCCGGCGCTACGCGACGGTCATCGTCGACACGGCAGGCCGTATCAGCGAGCAGCTCGGGTACTGCCGTCCGCACCAGGCCCGCACGCGGTCCGCGTGACGGGCCCGGCGGTGCTGGAGCGGGGCCGTCCCGTCGACCTGGACGACCTGCGGCGCCGGGCCGACTGGGTCCGCCTGCGGACCATCCAGCTCATCGACCTGGCCGGCCTCGGCCACTACTCCAGCACGTTCTCGTGCGCCGAGATCCTGGCCGCCCTGTACTACCACGGCCTCCGGCTGCGGCCGGACGAACCGGAGTGGCCGGACCGTGACCGCTTCCTCCTGGGCAAGGGCCACGCGGCCGTCGGCCTGTGGCCGATCCTGGCCGACCTCGGCTACTTCCCGGGCGACTGGCTGGAGCGCTTCGGCCAGCCGGGCAGCCCGCTGAACGACCACCCGAACATGCGCACCGCGCCCGGCATCGACTTCAGCTCCGGCTCGCTGGGCCACAACCTGTCGGTGGGTGTCGGCATGGGGCTGGCCGCCCGCCTCCAGGACCGCGACTACCGCACCTTCGTGCTGACCGGCGACGGCGAGCTCCAGGAAGGCCAGGTCTGGGAGGCGGTGATGGCCGCCAGCCACTACCGGCTCGGCAACGTGGTCGCGATCGTGGACGCCAACGGGTTCTCGGGCGGCGGGCCGACGTCCCACGCGATGAACATCGAGCCCATCGCGGCGCGCTTCGAGGCATTCGGCTGGCTGACCGCCGAGGTCGACGGCCACGACGTGGCCGCGCTGGTCGACGTGCTCGACGAGCTCCCGTCGCCCCGCTCGGACGTGCCCACCTGCGTCGTCGCGCGCACGCGAAAGGGCAGGGGGGTCGCGATGATGGAGCGGACGCCGCAGGCGTGGCACCTCGGCCTGCTGACGCCCGAGCAGCGCGACGAGGCGCTGCGCGAGATCGAGGCTCGCCTGGTCTCCCTCCCGCCCCGCGGGGGAGGGTTGGGTGGGGAGGAATAGCTCTGCCGCCATGCCGATGGAGAACGTCTTCACCGAGCAGCAGCAGGGCCGTGCCGGCCGGCCCACCTACGTGGGCCGGGAGCTGCTGCGGCTGGTCGAGGAGCGCGACGACGTCGTGGTCCTGTCCGCGGACATGGGCGCGGTCGTCTCCGAGCTGCGCGAGCGCCACCCGCGCCGCTACTTCGAGCTGGGCATCGCGGAGACGAACACGGTCTCGGTGGCTGCCGGGCTGGCGGCTTCCGGCTTCCGCCCCTATGTCGTCTCGATGGGCCCGTTCGGCGCCATCAAGTGCGCGGAGCAGCTGCGCGCGGACGTCGCGTACACCCACCTGCCCGTGCGCTTCGTGGCCCGCCTGTCCGGGCTGGCGATGGGCTTCTTCGGGACCACCCACCACGCGGTGGAGGACATCGCGATCGCGCGATCCATCACGAACCTGACGGTGGTGGCCCCGTCCGACGAGCGATCGGCGGTGGCCCTGCTGCGCTCGACCGTCGACCACCCCGGCCCGGTGTTCTACCGCGTCAGCGAGGGTGGGACCGCCACCGTGTACGTGGACGAGCCGGCGATGGAGCGGGGCCGCTTCGTCCCGGTCCGCCCGGGCACCGACGCGACGGTGATCGCGACCGGGGTGGGCGTGCCGGCCGCGCTGGGCGCTGCCACGGTGCTGGACCGCGAGGGCATGCAGGTCGCCGTCGTCGACGCCGTGTACCTCAAGCCGCTGGACGAGGAGGCGATCCTGCGTGCCGCGGCCAGCACCGGCGCGATCCTGACGGTCGAGGAGCACAGCGTGGTCGGCGGCCTCGGCGGCGCCGTCGCGGAGGTGCTGGCGCGCGCCCGGGCCGCGCCGCGGTTCCGCGTCCACGGCCTGCCCGACGAGGACCTGGACGTGGGCCTGCCGGCGGCGCTGCTGGAGCGCTATGGCATCACGCCGACCGGGGTGGCCGACCAGGTGCGCGAGCTGCTCCGATGAAGGCCCTGGTCATGGAGCCGGGCGGGGTCGAGGTCGCCGACCGGCCCGACCCGGTGGCCGCGCCGGACGGGGCGGTGGTAGCCGTGCACTCGTGCGGCATCTGCGGTTCGGACGTGCATGTGGTCGAGGCGGGCGTGCGGCGGCACGGGCAGGTGCTGGGCCACGAGTTCTCCGGCACGGTGGTCGAGGTCGGCGCCGGTGTCGGGGACCTGCGCGTGGGGCAGGTCGTGGCCGTGAACCCGCTCGGCGGCTGCGGCTCGTGCGCGGTCTGCCGGCAGGACCTGCCGTTCCTGTGCGCCGAGATGCCGAACCTCGGGCTGACGGCGCCCGGGGGCTTCGCGGAGCTGGTCGCGGTGCCCCGGGCGCAGGTGTTCGCGCTGCCGGATGGCGTCGACCCGGAGCTCGGGGCGCACGCCGAGCCGCTCGCCGTCGCGCTGCACGCGATCGCGATGGCGCGGGCCGTGCCCGGCGACGACGCGCTCGTCTTCGGGGTCGGACCGATCGGGCTCCGGGTGATCCTGGGCCTGCGCGCATGCGGCGCGGGCCGCATCGTCGCCGTTGGACGGTCGGCGGGCCGGCGCGCGGCCGCCGCGGCCGTGGGCGCGGACGTGGTGCTGGACTCGCGCGAGACGGACGTCGCCGCCTGGGCGGCCGGGGCCGGTCTCGCGTTCCCGCAGGTGTACGAGTGCTCGGCGGCGCCGGACGCGCTGGCGCAGTGCGTGCCCGCGCTCGCGGTCGGCGGTACCGTGGTGGAGGTCGGCCTGCCGCCGGAGCCGGCGACGGTGGACACGCGGGCGTTCGTGAGCCGCAACCTGCACCTGGTCGGCTCGTGCGCGTTCGGCGTATCCGAGTACCGCCGCTCGCTGGAGCTGCTGTGCTCCGGCGCGGTCGACGTCGGGCCGCTGGTGAGCGACCGGGTGCCGCTCTCGGGCGCGCCTGACGCGCTGTACCGGCTGCGGCGGCCGGGAGACCTGGTGGGCGTGCTCGTGCAGCCCTGGAGGTAGGTGGGCCCATGCTTCGCGACTTCGTTGGCAAGGTGGCGGTGGTGACCGGCGCGGCGAGCGGCATGGGCCGGGCGTTCGCGCAGCGGTTCGCGGAGGAGGGGATGCGGGTGGTCCTCGCCGACGTGGAGCGGGAGCCGCTGGACCGGGCGGTGGCGGAGCTGCGCGGGTCGGGGTTCGAGGCGGTGGGCGTGCCCACCGACGTCTCCAGCCGCCCGGCGGTCGAGGCGCTGGCGGCGGCGGCGCTGGACGCGTTCGGCTCGGTCCAGCTCGTGGTCAACAACGCGGGGGTGGAGGGCTACCTGGACGGCGCCGTGTGGGAGGCGACCGAGAAGGACTGGCGCTGGACGATGGGGGTGAACTTCTGGGGCGTCGTCCACGGCGTGCAGACGTTCCTGCCGATCCTGCTGTCGCAGGACGAGGAGAGCCACATTGTCAACACCGCGTCGATGACGGCCGTGGTGAGCGGCCGCAACATGTACTCGGTCACCAAGCAGGCGGTGCTGGCACTGACGGAGACGGTTCACGCCCAACTGGCGGAGCGCGAGGCGCGGGTCGGCATCTCGGCGCTGTGCCCCGGCATCATCGCGACGCGCCTGTTCCAGGGCAGCCGCAACCGCCCGGAGGAGCTGCGGAACGAGGGGGAGCCGGGGGGGACGGAGCAGGGCCGGGAGCTGCGGCGTGCGATGCACGAGCGGCTGCAGGCGGGGATGCGGCCGTCGGAGGTGGCGTCGATCCTGGTCGAGGGCATCCGCGAGGGCAGGCTGTACATCCTCACGGACCACGACTGGGACGACCGCATCCGCTCCCGCACGGAGGCGATCCTGGCGAGCGTTCCTTAACGGGTTAGGCTGACAGGCTGGGCTCTGCCTGCCACGCTGGCGACATGAACGCGCCGTTCCGCGGCAGCGAGGCCGTTTCAGCGGGCCTGCTCTCGCCGGAGGCGCTCAGAACGCCCGCTTGGCGCCGGCTCTTCCGCGATGTCTACGTCCATTCCGAGATCGAGACAACGCACCTGGTTCGCTGCCAGGCAGCCGCTCTGCTGCTTCCACCGAACAGCGCGATCAGCGGCGACAGCGCCGCACATCTGCACGGCTGCGACCTGAACCATGCCGCTTCGCCGGTCGACGTGACCGTGACGCCGCAGATCAGGCCTCGACCAGGGATGAGGGTGCGGCGGGCTGTACTCGATCCCGGTGACACAGTCGGCGTCGCGGGCCTGCCAGTGACCACTCTCCCACGCACCGCGTTCGATGTGGCACGGTGGGCCGAGCCCGATGAAGCGGTAGTGACGGTCGATGCGATCCTCAACCTGGGGCGCGTGTCGCTCGAGGAGATCTCGACGTACCCCGCGCGCAGGGCGACCTGGCCGGGCGCGCTGCGCGCTCGGAATGTGCTCCGCCTTGCCGCCCGCGGCGCGGAGTCGCCGATGGAAACCCGCCTCAGACTCCTGCTCGTCCGGTCGGGCCTGCCCACGCCTGTCTTGCAGCATCGCCTCGAGGACGATCGCGGTTCCACGGTCGCGCGCCTGGACCTGGCTTACGTTGCGCAGCGACTGGGCGTCGAGTACGACGGCGAGCAGCACTTCGAGCCACGAGCCGCGCGGAGAGACCTGCGGCGACAGAACGCGCTCCGCAGTCTCGGCTGGACTCTGCTCCGGTTCGACTCCGACGACGTGCTCCACCATCCCGGCAGGCTGGTCGCCCAGGTCCGGGCCGCCCTTGCCCGAGTGTGACGCTATCGGGGAGCAGCGTGACCATATTGGTCACACACGACCCCGGTAGCGTCACACCTGGCGCCGTCGCGTCACTTGCGGAGCAGGTACGCCGAGTGGAGGATGTCCGGGTTGTCGTGCAGCTCCGCGGCCGTGCCGTGGTAGCGGACGCGCCCGCCCTCCAGCACGTATGCGCTCCTGGCCAGGGACAGCGCCACGTGCGCGAACTGCTCGATCAGCAGCACCGCCACCCCCGAGCTCGCCACCGAGGAGATCACCGGGATCAGCCGCTTCACCACCACCGGCGCCAGGCCCAGCGACAGCTCGTCCACCAGCAGCGTCGTCGGCCGCGACGCGATCGCCTGCGCCAGCACGACCATCTGCTGCTCGCCCCCGGACAGCGACCGCCCCGGCACCCGCCACCGGGCCCTCAGCTCCGGGAACAGCTCGAGCGCCCGCTCGACGCCCGAGTTCGCCTCCTCGCGGTCCATCGCGTACGTCGCCACCCGCAGGTTCTCCGCGACCGTCAGGTCGGGCAGCAGGCGCCTCCCCTCCGGGACGATGGCGACGCCCGCGGACCGGACCTGCTCCGGCGGCCGCCGCGTGAGGTCCTGCGAGCCCAGCAGCACCCGGCCGGCGCTGGGACGCAGCACCCCGCCCACCGCGAGCACGAGCGTCGACTTGCCCGCCCCGTTCGGGCCGAGCAGTGCCGTCACCTCCCCCGTCGGGATCTCCAGCGACACGTCGTGCAGCACCTCACGGCCACCGCGCGACACGCACAGGCCGCTCAGGGACAGGGCCGGCCCGGCCGGCGCCGTCACAGCCGTTCCTCCGTGCCCAGGTAGGCCCTGATCACGTGCTCGTCGCGCAGCACGTCCGCGGTGGGCCCCGACGCGATCAGCTTCCCGAAGTCCAGCACCGCCGTCACCTCGCAGCATGCCGACACCAGGCTCATGTCGTGGTCGACCAGGATCACGAGCGCTCCCAGCTGCTCCGGGATCCGCCGGATCACGCCGGCCAGGTGCTGCGTCTCCTCGTCCGGCAGGCCCGCGGCCGGCTCGTCCAGCAGCACCAGGCGCGGCGTGCCGACCACCGCCCTGGCCACCTCGACCAGGCGCCGCTCCCGCCCGCCGAGCGTCGCGACCGGCTCCCGGGGCGAGACCTCGAGACCGACGAACTCGAGGGCGTTCAGCACGTCCTGGCGCCGCGTGGCGCGCCGGCGCGCAGCCGAATGCTCGTGCACGAGCGCGACGTTGTCGAACACCGTCAGCGCCTCGATCGCCTGCTCGGTCTGGAACGTCCGCCGCAGGCCCCACCGGGAGCGCCTGAAGTGCGTCATCCCGAGCAGGTCCTCGCCGAATGCCCGCACCGCGCCGGTGGCGGGCGCGACGAAGCCGCTGAGGACGTTGAAGAAGGTGGTCTTGCCGGCCCCGTTGGGCCCGATCAGGCCGCACGTCCCCCCGGGGAACGTCACGGTCATGCCGTCGAGCGGCGTGACGCCGCCGAACCGGACGGTCAGGGAAGAGACCTCGATCACTCGGCGGCCGTCCCGGACGCCAGGCGCCCGCGGATCAGGCGCGAGAGGTTTGCGAGGTCCTTCGGCACCTGCACGGCGAGCCCGGCCGGCGCCGTCAGCATCACCTGCAGCACGCCCAGCCCGAACAGGATGGTCAGCAGGTCGGGGGGCAGGCCCCAGTTCCTCAGGAGCTCGGGCAGGAGCTTCAGCAGCAGCGCCGCGACGATCGGGCCCCAGAAGCTGAAGACGCCGCCCATCAGCACGACCGCGATCAGGGTGATCGAGTCCTGCGTGGGGAACGCGTACGTGGACAGGCCGCCCGCGCTGGACGCCAGCAGGCCGCCCGCGACGCCGGTCATGAACGACGCCAGCGCGAACGCCCACAGCTTGTACAGCGTCACGTTCACCCCAGCCGCGATCGCCGAAGGCTGGCTCTGCCTGATGGCGGCCCACGCCCGGCCGGCCCGGCTGCGCACGTGCGCGACGCCGAGCAGGAACATCAGCGCGGCGACCACCACGGCGACGCGGAAGAACGCCGAGCTGGACGCCAGCGGCGCCGGCCGGTGCAGGGAGGAGGAGACCGTCCCGGCCAGGGCCCCCGAGTAGCCCGTGAACCCCGAGCCCCCGTTGGGAAAGTTCGTCACCTGCAGCACGACCGTGATGGCCGCCGCGGCCATGAGCGTGATCAGGGCCAGGTAGAGCCCGCTCAGCCGCAGCGCCGGCAGGCCGATCAGCGTGCCGACCGCGCCGGTGATCAGACCGGTCGCCAGCAGCATCAGCGGGAAGGGGAGCGAGGTGCCGAAGCCGAGGCGCAGTGCCACCCACCCGCCGACCGCCAGCAGCGCAATCTGGCCCAGCGACACCATGCCGACGCGGCCTACCAGCAGCGCCAGGCTCAGCGTCACGATGCTGTAGATCGCGACCGTCGTGGCGATCTGCAGCCAGAACGTGCTCACGAGCGCGGGAAGCGCCAGCAGCACGAACAGGAACAGCGCCGCGACCACGCCCGCCCTGATCGCGGCCGGGCGCTCGATCGAGGACAGCAGGGCCAGCGCGGAGGCTCGCGGCCGGTCCGTGACTCCGGCCTCGGGGGACTCGTCGGCGACGCTCACGCCGTGCTCAGCCGCCCGCGGCCGAAGCCGAACCACAGGAGGGCCACGATCGCGAACAGGAACGGGGTCATCGTCCGATATGGTCCCACGGACGTGAAGGGGGTGAGGCACGCCTGCACGAGCCCGATCGCCAGGCCAGCCGCCATCGTCGCGACGAGGGACTCCAGCCGCCCGATCAACGCGGCGGACAGCGACGCGATCACCAGGAACGTCAGCCCGACGATGTCGAGCCCGACCAGCGTCGACAGGAGCAGCCCGGTCGCACCCGACAGCACGCCGGAGCCGAGCCACGCGGCCGCCTCGACGCGCCGCACCGGGACGCCCAGCGTGGCGGTGATCTCCCGGTGGTTGGCCAGCGATCGCATCGCGACCCCGATCTTGGTGTAGCGCAGGAAGGCGGCGGCGGCGCCGGTCACCACCAGACCGAGGCCCAGGCCGAGGATCTGCGTCCCGTTCACGCGCACCTCGCCCAGGTCGAACCCCCATTCCGTGGTGGGCAGGATCAGCGAATGGGCCTGGTAGCTGTACGCCCACGACATCGTGCCCAGCAGGATGAGCGTGAACCCCAGCGTGGCAACCGCTTTGATCAGCGGGTCGCGAGCGGCGAGCGGCGGCCCGAAGAGAATGCCGTAGACGAGCGTGACGATGCCGCCGAACGCGACGGCGCAGAGGTACGCCCCCCAGTCGGGGAGGCCCAGGTCGTTGATCAGCGACCAGGCGATGAGCGCGCCCAGCGCGCCCACCGCTCCGTACGCCAGGTTCAACACGCCGGTCGCGCGGTAGAGGACCACGAGACCGACGCCGGACAGGGCGAACACCCCGCCCAGCGCCAGCCCCAGCACCAGGAACGGCCGCAGGTCAGGCATCGCGCTCCCGGTGCGGTCCGCGACTACGACCCATTCAGGCCCTGCGACTTCTCCTGCTGCCGGATCGTGTCCAGGTTGTTGCCGGGCAGCGGAGCGATGTCGAAGCAGCCCTCCTTCTGGATGAACACGTGGTTCTGCGGCACGACCGTGCGGTCCGCGTTGTTGGGCACGTGGACCTGCAGGTCGCCGTAGTACCACGGCTTGCAGAGGATGTCCGTCTTGAAGTTCTTGATCTGCCGGATCGCGGCGTTGACGCCCTGGGGCGTGAGCTGGTCGGCCGGGAGGCCGAGCAGCGTGTGCGTGATGATGTCCGCGGCCACGAAGCCCATCTGGCCGAAGCTGCCGAGCGGGATCGTCGGCGCGTACTGCTTGGTGATCTTCTGGTACAGCTCGTTGTCGGGCCCGGTCGAGTCGACCAGGTTGAGCTCGGCGTTGACGCCCAGCTTTCCGTTCCAGGCCGGCCCCAGCGCCTGCACGACGGAAGCGTCGTTGCCAGGCGTCGACCAGGCCCACTTGACCTTGTCGACCAGGCCCTGCTGCTCCGCGGCCTGGAGGATCTTCAGGCCCTCGGGCGGCGTGAAGTTGAGGACCACGCCGCCGCCGTCACCGGCCGCCTGCGTCAGCTGGACCGCGATGCCGGAGGCGTCCGAGATCGGCACGTTCTCGAGGAAGGCGCCCTTGGATGGGATGTTGTTGGCCTTGGCGATGGCCGTAACGCCGGAGATGTCGTGGTCGCCGCCGGGGACGTTGGCGCCCGCCACGACCATGGTCTTCACGCCCTGCCGGACCAGGTACTGCGCGGCGCCCTCGCTGCTGTAGTACGGGCCCATGTTGACGGCGGCGATGTTCGGGGTGCTGAAGCAGGCGAACGGCACGCCGGCCACGATGACGTTGAACCCGCGCTGCTCGTACAGCGTGTGGTTGACCGGGCAGTCGATGAGGCTGGTGCTGCCGACAATGGCCAGCACCTTGTCGTCATCGATCAGCTTGGTCGCGAGAGCCGCGACCTGCTGGGGATCGGTCTGCTCGTTCTCGACGATGTACTTCACCGGCCGGCCGTTGATGCCGCCGTTGTCGTTCACGCAGGAGAAGTAGGCCTGGGCCATGCCCGTGATGCCGGTGAAGTCCGTGCCCGGCTGCTTGGTCACGATCGCGCCCAGCGTCAGGGGAGCACCGGTGGCCTTCTGCCCGTTGCCCAGGCCGCACTTGCTGGCGTTCGTGGTGCTGCTTCCGGCGGTGGAGCCGCCGGTACTGCCGCCACCGCACGCCGCGGTGAGCACCGCGAGAGAGCCGATGACCGCGAGGGCTAAGGCGAATCGCGGCCGCTTGGGGCCGGAACTTGTCGACATACCTCTCTCCCTGGGAGATTCCCGAAGACCGCGTCGCAGGCGGTTGGGGCTGTGGATCGGTGGAAAAGCTTGCGCAGGGGTCGAGGCGAAAACAAGGCGGCCGTCCCGCATCGCGGAACGTTAACCGTCCGGCAGGCGTTCCGCCGGCACCGCAGGACCGGGCTGGCTCGTCCAGCCCGGTCCGGCTCAGCCCTCTGCCGCCGCTCCCGTGGCGAGGCGGGCCGCCTCTTCGATCTGTGCCTCGGGAACTCCCAGCTCGCTCAGGAGGCCCAGGCCGGCCGCCGCGTGCAGCGAGGTCAGGGGCACCGCGTAGTGCGCCGCCACCGCCTCGAGCTCGTCCAGGTGTCCGACCTCACGGGGGGTCGCCCGCTCCGCCGGCTCGGCCGGCGATGATCGTCCGATGGTCCGGCGCCACCAGCCGGCCAGCCGGCTCGGGGTGCCGGGGAGCGCGGCAGCGCTCCACGGGCGGTCGGTGAACAGGCACCTGAGGGCCGCCCGCTCGGCCCGGAAGCCCTCACGGCCGTGCAGCGCGACCGTGCCCCAGCCCACGACGAGGCCCATCACGTGCCAGGGGGGTTCGGCCGCCGCGCACGCACGGGCGAGACACTGGCCGGGTGTCCACACCGCCCAGAACCCGCACTGGCAGTGCAGGCCGGGGGACGAGCGGCACGCTCGGCGGTGTGGCGCCAGGCACGTGGCCAGGTTCTCCCCCGGTTCCCAACAGTAGTCGACCGCCCACGACTCGAGGCGCCCGCCCCGAAGGTTCCAGATGCGCCAGCCCAGGACCGGCTCCATCACGGGTCGCTAACCCGCCACGGGGACGGGCTCGGTGGGCGCCGGCACCTCCTTCGGCTCCGGCGCGGGCAGCTGCAGCGGCTGCGGCGTCGGGATCTCGATCCGCTCCGTCTCCGGGGTCGTCAAGCCCATGCACCGAGACTGGCGCGGCCGGTGGTGCGGCGCCAGTCAGAGGCGCGGCATCGCTAGACAGAACCTTTTCTGCGCCGCATCGGCCGAGCTCGCCCTACGGGAGCTCCCGCGGTAGTCGAACGCGGTCGGCCGACAGCTGGCGGATGGCCTGGATCAGGCGGGCCTCCCACTCCGACGCGTATCGGTACTGCTCGAACCAGTAGCGTGCTCGCTCGATGGCGGACGCCGGATCGGTGGCGTCGGTCGCGTTGCCGCGATTTTCTGACACCATCGTTGTGGCAATTTACGCGGGTCACCCGTCGGTGCGCAATACCTCGGGCGGCCGGGCGATCACCGCCAGGTGCGGCGCGCCCTCCGAGCTGAACGGCCGGCAGTCGAATTCCCACGCCTGCCGGCCCGATACGGCCAGCAGTTCGAGCTCGAAGCAGGTCCGGCGAACGCACGCGCGCTGGAGCAGCAGACGGACGTCCGTCCCGTTGGCACTGCGCTCGAGGAGGTCGGCCAGGTGCCGGCCGACCAGGTCCTCCGCGGGGACGCCCAGCGTGGTGGACGCGGCCCGGTTGGCGGCCGATATGAACCCGTCCACGTCGAGGATCAGGATCATCTCGGGCAGCAGGTCCACGGCGGAGCGCCAGAGGCCGGGCGCCGCCGCCTCCTGGACGGCCGGGACGCTGAGCTCGCCCTGCGCCGATCCGAACGCCACCTTGAGCGAGAGCCGGTGCTGCGCCACCGCATGCTTCACGTGCATGAGGAGCGCCACGTCCTCCGCGGTGTATCTTCTCTGGCCGCTCGCCGTGCGGCGGGGCTGGAGCCGGTGGCGGCGCTCCCAGGCGCGGATGGTATGTCGGGACAAGCCGACGATGGCCGCCACCTCCCCAATCGAGAAGAGCACCTGCTCGTTCGCTGATGCCATGGCCCGCTCCTGAGTCAACGCTGCGCGGGCCCCCAGTGGTCGCGGCCGTCCCCTTCCTGTGGACCTAGACAAATCCCTCCGGACCGCGCCCGTGCAGCGCCGGGGGCCCGCCATCCCCCTTTCCGGTAAGTGCCTTGTCCCCGATTGGGGTGACGACCAGTTCAAATGTCTTGACATATGGTTCGGGACGTGGGCACCTGCTCGGCACGACTGCCGGGGGGGTTGGGACGGATCGTGCGGATCGCCGCGTCGGGCGACGGACCCATGCGGGAGCAGCCGATCGGCTTTCTGTCGCACAACGACAGCAGGGTGGCGTATGCCGTCACGGGCGGCGGTCCGCTGCTCCTCCTGGACGTGGGCCCCGCGCACCACCTGGAGGCGTTCTGGCGGCACCGAGGGTACCGCAGCCTGGTCCAGCGCCTGGCCAGGCGCTTCACGGTCGTCCGCTGGGACCGCCCCGGCTTCGGCCTCTCCGACCGCCACGCGGCAGATCTCTCGCCGGACGGCGAGCAGGCGCTCGTCGAGCGGATCGTGCAGGTCCTGGCGGCCGACGAGGTCTCCATCGTGGCGGGCGGAGGAGCCGCGCCGACGATGGTGCGGTTCGCGGCGCGGCACCCCGAGCGGGTGTCGCGCATGGCGCTGTTCGGTGCGGCCGCCGCCAGCCGCCACCTGGCGTCGCCGCTGTCGCCGCTGGCCGTGAAAGCGCTGGCCGATGCCCCCGCGCCCGCGATCCACGAGGTCGTGGCGGCGACGATGGCGGCCGGGAGCGAGCCGGAGGAGGCCGCCTGGCTGGCCTCGGCGCTGGAGGCGAGCACCAGCGTCGCGACGATGGTCGAGCTCTCGGCCCGGATGGCGGAGGTCGACGTCACCGATGACGCCAGGCGCGTCAGGGCGCGCACGCTCGTTGTCCACCGAAGGGGTGACCGCGTCGTGGAGTCGAGGTGGGGCAGAGCGCTCGCGGCGCTCGTCCCGGGCGCCGAGTTCCTCATGCTCGACGGCGGCTCGCACCTGCCCTACGCGGGCGACCTGGAGCCGCTGCTCGCCGCGCTGCTCACCTTCCTGGTCGGGGACGGCGACAGCGAGGTGGCGCCGCTCTCGCGGCGCGAGCTCGAGGTCGCGCAGCTGGTCACGCTCGGCCTCACGAACGCCGAGATCGGCCGCAGGCTCGCCATCCGGCGCCGCACGGTCGACGCCCACCTGGAGCACATCCGCAGCAAGCTCGGCGTCACCTCGCGGGCGCGGATCGCGGCCTGGGCGGTGCACGACCAGCTCGCGGCCGCCGCGCACGGCGGCGCCTGACGGTCCACTCGGAGCTGCATGTCGGCCACAATCAGAGGTGTGAGGCAGGGCTGGAGGACCCCTGAACGGTGGTGAAGGTTCGCTCCGCGCCGTGTGCGCGGCAGACTCCGCGACATCGCTTGCTCTGATGATCGCGGCGGGCCAACGATTGGGGTCGTTCGAGCACGCCGGGAGGCGGGTCGCGTACGCCACGCTGGGCACCGGTCCGCCCCTCGTCTGTGACCTGAGCCGGCTGCATCACCTCGACGTCTTCTGGCGGTATCCGCCCTATCGCCGCCTCGTCGAGGCACTGGCGAGGGAGTTCACGGTGGTCCGGGTCGACCGGCCCGGCTGCGGCCTGTCCGACCGAGCGGCCGCGGACTTCAGTATGGAGGCCGAGGTGCGTCTGTTCGACCACCTCCTGGACCACCTCGAGGTCGGGGAGACGGCCGTGCTCGGTGCGTCGTCGTCCGCGCTGTCGACGATCGCGCTGGCCGCCCTCCGTCCCGAGCGGGTCTCCCGCATCGCGCTCTTCGGCGCGTGGGTCGGCCCCGCGGTCGACGACACGGGCTACGGCGAGGCGCTGGACACCCTGCTTCGGACGCAGTTCACGATCGCCACGGAGGTGCTCGCGCAGTCGGCCGCGGCGGGCTGCACCCCCGCGGCGGCGCGCTGGCTCGCCGCCGCGTTCCGGGAGTCCGCCGCGGGCGCGGTCGTGGCGGAGTGGCTCCGGGAGGCGATCCGATTCGACGCCGGTCCGCTGCTCGGCAGGGTCCGCTGCCCGGCGCTGGTGCTCCACCGTCGCGACGGCCCACAGACGCGCGCGGTCCGCTCACGGGACGTGGCAGCCGGCCTTCGGGATGGCGTGCTGCTCCCCCTCGACGGCACCGCGAGCCTGATCTGGGAGGGAGACCAGGAGCCGCTCCTGGCCGCGCTGCTGCGGTTCCTCGCGCCCAGCGCGACGCTGGTCCCGCAAACGGCGTCCGTCGACGCCGCGGAACTGACGGCGCGCGAGCGCGAGGTCGCCGGACTCGTCGCTCAGGGTCTGACCAATGCCGACATCGGCGCCCGGCTGGGGATCGGCCGGCGCACGGTCGAGTCCCACCTCGAGCGCGTCCGCTCGCGGCTGGGCCTCCTGTCGCGTGCGGACCTCGCCGCCTGGGCGGCCCGCGCCGGCCTGATCGACACCCTGGACCTCTAGGTAATCCCACCTGGCGTGCCAGGTATCCACCTAGAGAAGTAGGTATCCAGATCCTCACGTTAGGTACATCTCCGGTTCACCCGAGACGTGCCATGTGCCTACGCTCAAGACGTGTTGGCGGTGGAGTCGTGGAAGTCGGGTTCGGCGGCGCGGTTCCCGGTTCGTGACCTGATCGGGGTGCTGCTGGACGGTGATGGCGCGGGGGCGTACGAGCTGGCGGAGCGGGTGCTCCTGGAGACGCGGTCGCGGACCGCGGTGTTCGCGGACCTGCTGCACCCGGCCCAGGCGGAGATCGGCAACCTCTGGTACTCCGGTCGGGTCAGCTACGCGGACGAGGTCCGTGTGGCGGGAATCGTCCGGCGCATCGTCGAGCGCCTGGCGCCCACGCCCGAGGCCCGGTCGGTGCGGCGCGGCTCGCGCTGCGTGCTGGCGGTCCCGCACGGCGATCCCCACGACGTCGGCCTGCTGATGTTCGCGCGGGCTCTGGAGGACCACGGCTGGATCACCGAGACCGTCGGCCCGGCGCGCAGCATCTGCGATCTCGCGGACATCGTGCTGGACCGCCGGCCGCGCCTGTTCGGTCTGTCGGCCGGCACCCTGCCGGCGCAGTCGCAGGTCGAGCGCACGATCGCGACGATCAGGCGGGCGCGGGTGCCCGTGCTGGTCGGCGGCGTCGCGTTCAACCGGCGCCCCGACCTGTGGCGCCGGCTGGGCGCGGACGGGCTCGGCACCGACGTCCGCGTCGGGGTCGTGCTCGCCGGCCGGCTGGGCGGTCGATGACCTCCACGCTGGAGCTCACGTTCGCGATCGGCGAGGTTGCCGCGATGCTCGGCATCTCCCCGCACACGATCCGGGCGTGGGAGCGGCGCCACCTGGTCGTGAGGCCCATGCGCACCCGGGCGGGACAACGCCGGTACTCGTCGGAGGACGTCGAGCTCCTGCGGCAGATCAAGCACGAGCGCCACGTGCACGGCCTCTCGATGCGGGTGGCGACGCTGACGGCCCAGGGCCTGGTCGTCCCCGACCCCGGCGACCCCGGCCCGTCGGCCGGTCCGCCCCCGATGGAGGCGGGCGCCGACCCCATGCGAATCGTGGCCGACCTCGTGCCGGAGCTGGTGGTGGTCGTGGATGGGCGGGGCCGCGTGGCCCACGCGAACACCGCCTTCGCGCGCTTCTGCTCGGTCACGCTCGGCCAGCTGCGCGGCGTCCCGTTCGCCGACTTCGTCGACCCCTTCGACCGCGCGAAGGCGGTGCAGGCCTACCAGGAGCCGCTGCGTCAGCGCCGCGACTGGGAGCTCAACCTCTGCACGGCGAGGCGGCGCGCGTTCTTCTCATTCGACTGCTGGCCGATATCGACGGCAGAGGGACCGATGCTCGTCCTCGTCGGGCGGGACCTGACGGTCGAGCCCAGCCCGCCCGAGGCGGTCGACGGCGCCTCTCCGGTCCCCGCCACCGGCCCCGAGGGGGGCGCCGGCGGGCGGCTGCGCGCCCTGCTGGACGGCGCCGCCGATCCGGTCCGCACGCTGGGCCTCGCGCGCCGCTGGCTCGACTCCACGCCGCTCGGCGTCGTCCTGGCCAGCGCCGGAGCGGACCTCCCCGTCGTCTTCGCGAACCGGGCCTTCCGTGCCTGGCTGCCGCCCGAGCGCCTGCCCGCCGAGGGCCGGCCCTGGCGCGCGCTCAGGCCGGACGCGGAGGCGGAGGCCGGCCGCATCGGAGTCGCCGCCGTGGAGGCCGCGAGGAGCGGTCGGCCGCGAGCGGTTCGCGGACGCCGGCCCGCGGGCGGCGCCGCCGTCTGGGACGTCGAGATCGCCCCGGTCGCGGGCCTCGACGGGCGGGTGACCCACCTCGTGCTCGTGGTCGCCGACGTGACCGCCGAACGCGTCGCGGGAGGACTCGACGTCCTTGCCGCGTGCTCGCCGGCCCTGCGGCGCGCCGACGAGCCGAGCCAGGTGCTGCGCACGGCGGCGCGCCACGCTCGGGACCTCCTGCCCAACGCCGGGTCGCTCCTGGCCGCCGCGTCGGGCGGGGACGTCAGCGTGGTGGCCGCGTCCGGCGTGCTCTCGCGGGCCGACCGGGGCGCCGAGCGCGACCTCCGGCTCGCTCTGGTGGACGACGCCGTCCGGACGTGCGCCTCGATCGAGGTGGCGCGTGCGGGCGCCGGCGAGGACGTCGAGACGCTGCGCGTCGTTCCGCTGCCGGAGCGAGGTCGCGCGCTCGGGGCGCTGGCGTTCTCGCGCCTCGGCGAGGGCTCGTTCTCCAACGACGACCGTCAGCTCATCGACGAGTTCGCCGGTCGGGTCGCTCAGGCGCTCCGAAGAGTCACCTAGAAGCATCAGAGGGCCGCCTGAGACACCGCTGAGACGCTTGCGGTGACGGGGGGACCAACGCGTACCATCGTCCCCCGTGAGGGAGTGGTTCGGCGAGCGGCCCCTGCTCGTGGCGCTGATCGCACTCCTCGCCCCCGTACTCGTCAGCGTCGTCGGCCTCAGCGCCGCCTCGTTCGTGCCGGACGTGCAGCAGGCGAGCCGCGCGCTCCCGCAGTTCTCGCTGCACCTGCCCGGCATGTACCCGACCGCCCCGCTGCCGACGCCGAACCTGGACCAGGTGGTGCCCGCCGGCCGGGCGCAGGTCCACGTCCCGATCCTCGAGTACCACTACATCCGGGTCAACCCCGACCCCCACGACCGCCTCGGCTTCAACCTCTCGGTCACGCCGCCGGACTTCCAGGCCCAGATGGACTGGCTGAAGGCGAGCGGCTACCATCCGATCGACCTGAACCAGCTCCGCGCCTATTTCGCGAAGCAGACCCCGCTGCCCTCGCGGCCGGTCGTGCTGACGTTCGACGACGGCTACATCGACTTCTTCACCACCGCCTTCCCGGTCCTCATCGGTCACGGGTTCAAGGCCGTGTCCTACGTGGTGCCGGGATTCCTGGACGGGTCGCGCTACATGACCACCGACGACGTGCGCACGATCGCCGGCGACGGCATCGAGGTGGCGGCCCACACGATGCACCACGTCGACCTGACCAAGGCCTCGCCGGCGCAGCTCACCATCGAGATCCAGGGCAGTCGGAACGCCCTGGAGCAGATCACGTCCCGCCCCGTGCTCGACTTCTGCTACCCGTCCGGCATGTACAACGCGACGGTCATCGCGGCGACCCAGCATGCCGGATTCGAGTCGGCGACCACCGAGGTTCCCGGCTCCGCCCACGCGTGGGCCGACCGCCTGACGTGGACGCGGGTCCGCGTGAACGGCGGCGAGCGCCTGGACCAGTTCATCGCCTCGCTCGGCCAACCGGAGCCCACCGTCACGCCCTCCGCCGACATCTGATACTGGTCCTGCGATGCCACGCAGCCTCGGACCGGACGATGTCCTGCGCCTGACGGCGCCCGCAGAGCCGCAGCTCAGCCCCGACGGGCGGCTGGTGGCGTTCACCCGGCTGGCGCCGGATCGCGAGCGCGACCAGGACGTGGGTCACGTCTGGGTCGTCGCCGCCGGCGGCGGCGAGGCGGTGCGCTGGACGGCCGGCGAGCGGGGCGACGGCGCCCCCCGATGGTCGCCCGACGGCCGGCGGCTGGCGTTCCTGTCCGCGCGCGGGGAGAGCGCCGCCCGTCAGCTCTGGGTCATCGATGCAGGCGGCGGGGAGGCCCGCCGGCTCACCGACCTGCCCGGCGGCCTGCTGGCCATCGCCTGGTCGCCGGACGGCGACCGCATCGCGTGCGTCGCGATCGTGCGTCCGGCCGCGGAGGGCGAGGCAGAGCGCGCCCAACCCGTCGTGGTCGACCGGCTCGGCTTCAAGGTCGACGGCCTGGGCGTGCTCGCGGGCGCACGCGCCCACCTGTTCGTGGTGCCGGTGGACGGAGGCACGCCAAGGCAGCTCACCTTCGGCGACTCGTGGGTCGGCGGTCCTGCCTGGTCGCCGGACGGCGGCCTCATCGCCTACGTGGACGCCACGCACTCCGAGCGCGACCTGGACCGGGCGTCGCACGTCTTCGTGGTGCCTGCCGAGGGCGGGGGCGTGCCGCGGCGGGTCACCGGCGGGCCCGGTGTCGCGCTGTGCCCGGACTGGACGCCCGACGGGGGCCGGCTGGTGTTCATCGGCCGCCCGCGCGCGGACCACCTGATGAACAGTCTGTACGTGGTCGACGCGGCTGGCGGCGAGGCCGCCCCGCTGCTGGACGGCTTCGACCGCACCGTGATGGCCGGCGCGGTCGGCTACCCGGGCGGGCCGCCGGAGGTCGGCGCGGACGGCCGCGTGACGTTCTGCGCCCGGATCGGCGGCTGCGTCCACCTGTTCCGGGTCGGCGTCGACGACCGGACGGTGGAGCCGCTCGTGGGCGGGGACGACCGGGTGGTCAGCGGATTCAGCACGGCCGGCGAAGCCGTCGCGTTCGTGGCCGCCGACGCGCACCAGCCCGGCGACGTGTTCCTGCGCGGCGCAGGCGGCGGGGAGCGGCGGCTGACCGAGCTCAACCACGAGCTGCTTGCGGAGGCGCCGCCGGTCAGGGCCGAGCGGCGCACGTTCACGGCGGCCGACGGCGTCCGTTTCGAGGCGTTCGTCTACCGGCCCCATGGCGGCGGTCCCGCGCCGCTCCTGCTCGACGTCCACGGCGGCCCCCACAACGCGTTCGCTCCCGCGCTCTCATCCGGCCACCTCTACCGGCAGGAGCTCGTCGCCAGGGGCTGGTGCGTGGTCGCCCCGAATCCCCGCGGAAGCGACGGCTACGGCCTTCGCTTCCTGCAGGGCGTGCTCGGCGGCTGGGGACGGTTCGACCAGCAGGATTTCGAGGCCGCCGTCGACGGCCTGGTCGCCGAGGGGCTCGCGGACCCGGAGCGGCTCGCGGTGACCGGCTACAGCTACGGCGGGTTCACGACCTCGTGGCTGATCGGGCAGACGCGGCGGTTCCGCGCGGCGGTTGCCGGCGGCGTCGTGACCAACCTGGGCAGCATGTACGGCGGGTCCGACGCCGGCAGCACGATCGCGCTCCACGAACTGGGCGTCGAGCCGTTCCAATCGTGGGCGCCGTTCGACGACCTCTCGCCGGTCCGCCACGCGGCGAGCATCGAGACGCCGCTCCTCATCCTGCACGGCGAGGCCGACGACCGCTGCCCGATCGGCCAGGCCGAGGACCTGTTCGCGATACTGCGCCGGCAGCGCAGGGAGGTCCGCCTGGTCCGCTATCCGGGCGCCAGCCACCTCTTCATCGCCACGGGCCGGCTCTCGCACCGGCTGGACTACCAGCGGCGCCTGGTGGACTGGGTCACCGACCACGCCGGCGAGCGCGCGCGGCCGCGGGCGGCGACCGCAGGCGCCGCCGAGCTGCGCGAGCGGCTGGCGGCGGCGGCGGAGCGCATCGGCGTCCCGGGCGCGGCGGCCGGCGTCCTCCTGGACGGGCGCGAGGAGTACGCGTACCACGGGGTCACGAGCGTCGAGAACCCGCTGCCGGTCGACGCGACCACGTTGTTCCAGGTCGGCTCCACCACCAAGACGTTCACCGCCACGGCGCTCCTGCGGCTCGTCGAGCAGGGCCGCGTGGAGCTCTCGGCGCCGGTCCGGCGATACGTGCCGGAGCTGCGCCTGCGCGACGAGGACGCGGCCGAGCGCGTGACCGTGCTGCAGCTCCTGAACCACACCGCGGGCTGGGCGGGCGACCACTTCCTGGACACCGGGGACGGCGACGACGCGCTCGCCCGCTACGTCGAGTCGATGGCCGAGCTGGATCAGGTCAGCCGCCCGGGCACCATCGCGTCGTACAACAACGCGGCCCTGAGCCTGGCCGGCCGCGTCGTCGAGCGGGTGACCGGTCTGCCGTACGAGACCGCGCTGCGGGAGCTGGTCCTCGACCCGCTCGGGATGGAGCAGAGCTCGCTCGTACCGGCCGACGTGATGTCGCGCCGCTTCGCGGCCGGCCACACACAAGTGGACGGGACGGTCCGCGTGGCGAGGCCGTGGCGCCTGCCCAGGGCGGCAAACGCGGCCGGCGGCCTGGCCTCGTCCGCCGCGGACCAGCTGCGGTACGCCAGGTTCCACCTCGGCGAGGGTGAGGGCCTGCTGCGGCGCGACACGCTGGAGCTGATGCGGCGGCCGACGGCCAGCCTGGGGGGTGGCGCCCTCGGGGACGAGGTGGGCATCTCGTGGCTGTTGCGCATGGCCGGCGGCGAGCGGCTCGCCGGCCACGGCGGCTCGACGAACGGGCAGCAGTCGGCGTTCGTGATGGTCCCCGGGCGCGGCTTCGCGATCACGGTCCTCACGAACTCGGATCGCGGCGCGCAGCTGCACCGCGAGCTCGTGCGATGGGCGCTGGATGCCTATGCCGGGGTCGTGGAGCGCGACCCGGAGCCCCTCGCCCTGAGCCCGGCGGAGCTGGCCGCCTACGCCGGCGAGTACGGCACGGACATCGGGCTGTTGACGCTCGCTGTGGACGGCGGCGACCTCGTGGCCCGCGTCCGGTACGCGCCGGCAGCGCTGGCCCGCCTCCGCGTCGTGTTCGAGGTGCCGCGGGAGGAGCTGCCGCCGATGCCGCTTCGGGTCCTGCCGGGTGATGGATACGTGGTCGCGGACGGCGAGTCGAAGGGCACGCGCGGCAGGTTCGTCCGCCGCGACGGCCTGGTCGTGGGCATCTACTTCGGCGGCCGTGTGGCCCTTCGGCGGGACGGCGGGTGAGCCCCGGTGGAGGTGACGGCAACGGTCCGGCGAGTCTGGGGGCGCCTGCGCGCGCTGGACCCGCGGCTGGTCGACGTCCTGATCGTGATCGTGCTGACGGGTGCCGTCGTGGTCGAGTTCACGCAGAGCGGCAAGCCGCCCTACCGCGCGAGCGCTCTGCTCCTCAACACCGTCCCGCTGCTGTGGCGCCGCCGGTTTCCCATCGCCACCTATGTGATCCAGAACGCCGGCCTGTTCCTGTGGCTGGCGCCACCGCTGATCACCAGCCTGGTCGCCGTCTTCTTCGGCTGCTACTCGATGAGCCTGTACAGCCGGCATCGCGCGGTCTCGCTCGCGATCCCGCTGGCACAGGCGGCGCTCCTGGCGGTGGTCGGCATCCCGCGCGCCTTCTACACCCCGGCCATCCCCGCGTGGCTCGCGGAGCTGACCGCCGGCGTCGGGGTCTGGCTGGCCGGCGACGCCGTGCGGGGCCTGCAGGAGCGGTCGCGCAGGCTGGAGCGTGAGCGGGAGCTGGTGACCCAGGTGGCCATCGCGGAGGAGCAGGCGCGGATCGCGCGGGAGCTCCACGACATCGTGGCACACAGCGTGAGCATCATGGTCGTGCAGGCCGGGGCTGCCCGCCGGCTGATCGCGGGCAGCCCGGAGCGCGCCGCCGAGGCACTCCAGACCGTGGAGGAGAGCGGGCGCGCGGCGCTTACGGAGCTGCGGCAGCTGCTCGGCGTGCTGAGCGAGGAGAGCGCCGAGGCCTCGCTGGTGCCGCAGCCGGGACTGGCCCAGCTCGACGTGCTGGTCGAGCGGCTCCGCCAGACCGGATTCGCGGTCGACCTGGCGCGGGAGGGCACGCCACGGCCGCTGCAGCCCGGATTGGAGCTGGCGGCGTACCGGGTGATCCAGGAGGCGCTGACGAACGCGCTCAAGCACGCGGGCGGCGCGCCGACCCGGGTGCAGGTCCGGTTCGCCGACGGCTGGCTCGACCTGGAGGTCCGCAACGCTCGCGGGCCGGCGGCGCCCGAGGCCGAGGGCGCTGGCCGCGGCCTGGTCGGGATGCGGCAGCGGGTGGCCGTCTACGGCGGCGACGTGGAGGCGGGCCCGCTGCCGGAGGGCGGATTCGCGGTTCGGGCCCGGCTGCCGCTGGGCAATGGGGAGGGCTGACATGGGGTGGTTGCTCGAGGCGGCGCCTCCGGAGGAGATCGACGCCGGTCCCGTGCGGCTCCGGCGGTGGCGGGTGGTGGACGCGGGGGTGGTGACGCGGCTGGTGACCGAGAACCTGGACCACCTCCGCCCGTGGATGGCGTGGGCGCAGGAGCCGCCGGGGGAGGCGGACGAGCGTGACTTCCTCGGCCGGATGCAGGCCGCGTGGGATCGGCGATCCGACTTCGGCTTCGCGGTGGAGCGGCCGGGCACCGGGCCCGGCGCCGAACCGATCGGTGGGATGGGCCTGCACACACGCCAGGGCGCTGGCACGCTGGAGATCGGCTACTGGATCGCGGCCGCGAGCACGGGACGCGGGTACGCGACGGCGGGCGCGCTCGCCCTGACGGACGCGGCGTTCGCGCTGCCGGGCGTGGAGCGCGTGGAGATCCGCTGCGACGAGGCCAACCGGGCGTCGGCCGCGATTCCGCGGCGTCTGGGCTACCGGCTCGTCGAGGTCGTGTCGCGCCAGGCCGTTGCGCCGGCCGAGTCGGGGCGGGGCATGATCTGGGCCGTCGAGCGGGCAGAGTGGGCAGTTCGAGCGCGGGCGGTCGCACGTCCGCCCGACCGGACTCGGTAAAGATTGCCCCGGCCCATCGGGATGGGATGGGCCCTCTGCTACCCTGTGGCCCGGCGCGGAGGGGGTGTGAGGCCCCGACCCCTCCCGGGCAGTCCGCCGATCGGCGGGCTTCGCGGGTGGCTGCGGGCAGTGACGTTTGCGGCGAAGACCTCTGCGGACAAACTCGTCTCTGGAGGTTCGTCGTGATCGTCAGCATCGGTCCGCACCTGCTGTGGGGCAGCTTCCTCGCCCTCCTGTCCGGCTGCCTCGCCATCGAACTGCGCGCCCACCGGCGCCCCCGGCAGGTCCTTCTCGCGGAGGCCCTGCGCTGGACCGGCATCTGGGTGGGCCTGGCCGCCGCCTGCGCCGGCGCGGTCTGGCTGCTCCTCGGCGGGCAGGCGTTCCTCCAGTTCGCGGCCGCCTACTCGGTCGAGTGGTCGCTCTCCGCCGACAACGTCCTCGTCTTCGCGGCACTGCTCGCCGGGCTCGCGGTGCCCGCCCGCCACCGGTACGCCGTGCTGTTCTACGGCTCGCTGGGCGCCGTCGTGCTGCGCCTCACGTTCATCCTGGCCGGCACGGCGCTGCTGGGCCGCTTCGGCTGGCTCACCTACGTCTTCGGGGCGCTCCTGCTCGTGACTGCGGCGCGCTTCGTCCGCGAGCCCGCTGCTGGCGACGAGCAGGCGATCTCCGGGCCCCACCGGCTGCCGGCGCTGCTTCGCCGTCTGCCCGCTCCGCCGCTGGTCCTCGCCGCCCTCGCCGTCGCGGTCACCGACGTCGCCTTCGCCACCGACTCCGTCCCGGCCGTCTTCGGCATGACCCGCGACCCGTTCATCGCCTTCGCGTCCAACGCCATGGCGGTGATCGGCCTGCGCTCGGTCTACTTCCTGCTGGAAGCGGTGACCCTCCGCCTCCGCTACCTGAAGCCCGCCCTCGTGACCCTGCTGGCGTTCGTGGGCGTGAAGATGCTGGTCGACCCGCTGATCCCCGGGAACATCCCGGTGGCGGTGTCGCTCGGGGCGATCGCGGTCATCCTCGCCGGCGCCGGCCTGGCCAGCTGGCTCCGGCCGCGCCCCTCCAGCCCGGCGCCGGCACCTGAGCGGCCGGCGTCCGCCCATTCGATCGCGTCGAACTTCTGAGCCCGCCAGGAGATACAGTGCTCTCCAGGCGTGTACTGGAGCAGACCACCGGGAGGGAGGTTCCCTTGAAGTTCACCTGGTTCAACCTGATGCCGTGGCCCCATCTGCCCGACGACTTCCGCGAGCAGCACCGGTCGGTGTGGGTCGACATCCCCAACACCCTGTACGACCCGGTTCGGGGACACGCCGTCTACCACGAGTACATGGACCAGCTCGAATACGCGGAGACGCTCGGGTTCGACGGCATCGGGGTCAACGAGCACCACCAGAACGGCTACGGCCTGATGCCTTCGCCGAACATCATCGCCGCGGGCCTGGCGCGGCGCACCTCCCGTGCGGCCATCTGCGTCATCGGCAACTCCATCGCGCTCTACAACCCGCCGATCCGGGTGGCCGAGGAGTTCGCCATGCTCGACGTGATCTCCGGCGGCCGCCTGGTGGCCGGCTTCCCGGTCGGCACGCCGATGGACACGAACTTCTGCTACGGCCAGATCCCGGCGCTGACCCGGGACAAGTACCGGGAGGCGCACGACCTGATCATGCGTGCGTGGGCGGCCGACGAGCCGTTCGTGTTCGACGGCAAGTACAACCAGCTCCGCTGGGTCAACCTCTGGCCGAAGCCGATCCAGCAGCCCCACCCGCCCGTCTACATTCCCGGGGGCGGCTCGGTCGAGACCTACGACTTCTGCCTCGACCACGACTACAACTACTCCTACCTCTCGTTCGGGGGCTACAAGGCCGGCAAGATGCTGCTCGACCAGTACTGGGAGCGGGCCGCGTCGAGGGGCAAGGACGACTCGCCGTACCGCGCCGCGTTCGCGCAGATCATCGCCGTGGCGGACACGGACGCCGAGGCGGAGAGGCTCTACGCCGAGCACATCCTCTACTTCTACAACCGGTGCCTGCGCGTCTATCCCGGCTTCGCCGACCCGCCCGGGTACCGCACGGTCAAGACGATCCGCGAGGGCACGCTGACGCTGCTCCGTCGCGAGAACCAGCAGCTCTTCCAGAACGTCACGTGGAAGGACCTGGTCGAGCGCGGCATGGTCATCGCCGGCAGCCCCGAGACGGTCCGCCAGCGCATGGAGGAGCTGATCAAGACGCTGCGTGTCGGCCACGTCTTCTGCCTGCTGCACAACGGCAACCAGCCCGACGAGAAGACGCGCCACTCGACGCGGCTGTTCGCGGAGCGCGTGATGCCCCACCTGCGCGGCCTCTGGCCTGAGTGGGCGCACGACGAGCGCTGGTGGATCCATCCCATCGAGAACCGTCTCCGGCCCGAGGAGACCGTGGGGGTGCAGCGGTGAACTCACGGATGCTCGGCACCAGGCGCGGCGCCCGGGTGCGGGTTCTGGAGTTCGGCCCCGACGACGGGCGCCCGGTGCTGTTCCTGCACGGCGTGGCCGGGCTCCTGGACGAGCACCGGTTCCTGGACCTGCTCGGCGAGCGGTACCGCGTGCTCGCGCCCGAGCTGCCGGGCTACGGGGACTCGACCGGCGAGGAGCTCCTCGAAGACATGCTCGACTTCGCACTGCACGGCTGGGACGTCGTGGAAGCGCTCGGCCTGGCCGGCGGCAGGCCGGCGCTGATCGGCCACTCGATGGGCGGCATGATCGCGGCCGAGATGGCCTGCCTGGCGCCCGGCGCGCTCGACAAGCTGGTGCTGGTCGACGCGATGGGCCTGTGGCTGGACGAGCATCCCATCCCGGACCTGTTCTCGTTCCTGCCCTTCGAGTTCGGCGACATGCTGTTCCACGATCCCGAAAGCGGGACCGGGCTGCTGACCGGCGGCCTGGACTTCTCGAACGACGCCGTGCTGCGCGAGTTCTTCGTGGCCAACGCGCGGCGCCTCGGCACCGCCGGCAAGATCCTGTTCCCGGTGCCGAACCGGCGGGTGTCGAAGCGCCTGTACCGCGCGACGGTCGACACGCGCGTGGTCTGGGGCGAGAGCGACCGCCTGGTGCCACCGGCCCACGCGGACCGCTGGGCTGCGCTGCTGCCGTGCGCCTCGGTGGCGCGCATCGCGGAGGCCGGCCACATGGTGCCGTACGAGCAGCCGGCCGCGCTGGCCGGGGAGGTGACCGCCTTCCTGGGCTGACGCGGGACCTCTACAGCCCTCGGCGGAGCTGTTCCGACAGCACGAAGACCTGGTCGCGCAGCATCTCGGGGTGCGCTGCGTAGGTGAAGAGCTCGTTGGCGATGGCGCCCGCAGTGTCGATCTCGACGCTGCCGTAGTCGAGGAACCGGCCGAACGGGCCCTGCCGGGTCGACACGTCCTGCACGCGGTCCAGCGGGATCACCTTGGTCGTCCTGATGACGATGCCCTCCTCGAGGATGACCCGCTGGTCCGTGACCGTGAGCATCGCGGCCTGCCAGTTGGCCCAGACGTAGGTGCCGACGCCCGCCAGCACGACCAGCACCGCCAGCGTGAGCACCACCCGCGCGTCACCGAGCGGGACGTCGAGCAGCACCCCGTCGAGGACCACGAGGATCAGGATCCCGATCGCACCCGGCCAGAACGTCCCCTTCACCAGCACGATCCAGTGCTTCTTGATGGGCGGCAGGACCATGCTCTCGCCGGCCAGCAGGTTCGGCATCCGCTGAGGATTTTAGGGGGCGCGCGGCCGCCTGACGCCGGACCGAGTGATGCCCGTCGCCTGCCGGTTGGCGTGACCCACACGCGAGAGCACGTGCGCCTCCCCGATCCACTGCGCCGGCGGCGTGACCCAGTAGATCGCGAGGGCGTTGACCCTGCCCGCGTACTCGGCGCGGAGCCGGCGGAACGCCTCCCACCCCTCCGACTCCGCCCGCAGCCGGTAGCCCGCCAGCGCCAGACGCTCGCGCGCCTCCCGGTAGTCCGACAGCTCCACGCCGGCGTCCCGGTCGTAGGGCAGGTGGAAGTAGATGACCATGTCCTCGATGCAGTGGCCCAGGACGGCCCGGCACAGCTTCGCCCAGCCCTTCACACCGTGCGTGACCGCCGATTCCGTGCCGTCGATCGTCGTCAGCACCAGCGTGGTCGCGTCCATCACGGCGCCCAGGGAGCTGATCCAGGAGTCATTGTCGTGGCTCGACCGGAAGTACGCCAGCACCGGGTACGCGAGGTGGCTGTCGAGGATCTCGGCCCCTGCCTCCTGCCACCTCTGGAACAGGGCGGGGAGCTCGTCGATGATCTCGGCCGCCGCGTAGGTCTCGAGCAGCGTCACCCCCGAGGGCGGCGCCCCCGCGCTGGCCTCCAGCGTCACCACGGCCACCTCACGGCGCTGGAACGCGCCATACAGGCTGAACAGGAACGTGACCACGAGAGCGAGGACACCGAGGCCGGTCGCGGCGGCGACCAGCGAGAGGAGGCGGGCGACCGACGTCATGCCCACGTAGTCGCCGAACCCGATCGTGAAGAGCGACGTGCCGGCGATGTACATCGACGTGACCAGGTCGGTGGGGTGGGGCCGGATCTGGCCCGCCAGGGCATTCACGACCAGGCCGTAGCCGAGGAGGAGGAGCAGGAGCCAGACCACCAGGTAGACGAGGACGATTGCCGGTCCGAAGCTGCCCAGGATGGCCTCGCGCCGCCGTGGGTGCCGCGCCCGTCGCGCCAGCCAGCGGCTCGCGGCCCACAGCACCCGCGTGCTGTAGCGGCTGATGCGGAGCCGGCCGGCGACCGGTCGCGGCGTCACGATGGACTGGAAGACGTCGGCCAGGGTGGCCAGGACGATGAGGACCCCGACGACACCCTCCAGGATGAGCATCACCGGGCCCGATGTTAGACGTCGCGCGGCGCGGGGCCCATACTGATCGCTCGTCATGCGCGTGCGGAGACTCGGACCGGCCGACATCCCGGCCGTGGCTGCGCTGTTCACCGAGACCGTCCGCACGGTGAACGCGCGCGACTACACCGCAGAGCAGGTGGAGGCGTGGGCGCCGCGGCCGCCCGACGTGGCGGCGTGGGAGCGCTCGTTCGCGGGCAGGACGGCGCTCGTGGTCGAGGTGGCCGGCGAGATCGCCGGCTTCGGCGACCTGGCCGCCGGCGGCTACCTCGACCGGCTCTACGTGCGCGGCGACCTGCAGCGCCGCGGGGCCGCCAGCGCGCTCGCCGAGGCCCTGGAGGCCCAGGCGGCGCGGGAGGGGGCGACCGAGGTCGTCGCCGACGCCAGCATCACGGCGCTGCCGTTCTTCGAGCGGCGCGGCTATGAGACGCTCGCCCGGCAGGAGCGGCTCCTGCGCGGTGTGCGCTTCACGAACTACCGGGTGCGCAAGCAGCTCCAATCATACCCCCCAGCGGTATGATTGCCGAGGTGCAAGGATACACGCGCGACAAGGAGGAGGTGCGGCGCCGACTGCGCCGGATCGCCGGACAGGTTCGCGGGCTCGAGAAGATGATCGACGAGGACCGCTACTGCATCGACGTGCTGACGCAGGTGAGCGCCGCCAAGGCCGCGCTGGAGAGCGTCGCGCTGCTCGTGCTCGAGGACCACGTCGACCACTGCGTGGCCGACGCGATCCGGGCCGGCGACGGAACCGAGAAGGTGCTCGAACTGACCTCCGCCATCGAACGCCTCGTCAGGTCCTGAGCCGGAACGGCTGAGCCGGCCGGCGCCTCAGCGCACGACGCCCGCGACGGCCGCGCCGAGGAGGAAGGTCGTCACCTCGGACGCGGGCCGTCGCGCCGCCTGGCCGGCCAGGTGGAGCCGATAGGCTTCGACGCCCTCGGCCCGCAGCTCCGACGACGGCAGCTCCTCGTAGCGCTTCCAGACGACGTCGTAGAAGAGGGCGGGAGCCCCGGCGCTCACGGTCACCAGCGCGTCGATGGGGTGGCCGGTCCGCGCGACGAGGTCGGCCGCGAGATGGAGGCCCGGCAGCGGCTGCCCACCCGGGAGCGAACGCCGGCCCGCTGCGAACTCGCTGCCGAGCACAGCCAGCAGCTCGCGGTCGATGCGCACAGCCCACCGCACCCACTCGTCGAGCGCGGCCATGAGCGCGGACACGTCGGCGGGGTCGAGCGGCCGCGCCTGATCGAGCCGCGACCACGCCGTGGCCAGGTTGTCCAGCAGCGCCTGGGAGACCCGCCCGCGCACGCCAACAGTGTGGCGATCCCGCCTTCCCCTGGGAAGTCGGCACTGACGACCGCATACTGCACCGTCGATGGAAGGACGCAGCGAAGTGGTCGGGCCGGGCCGGGTGGCCGTCGTCACCGGCGCGGCCAGCGGGATCGGGTTCGGACTCAGCCAGCGGTTCGCGGCCGAGGGGATGCGGGTGGTCATGGCGGACGTGGAGGGGCCCGCCCTGGCCGAGGCGGCGGACCTGCTGGCCGGTCGCGGCGCGGAGGTGCTGCCGGTGCTCACCGACGTGTCGAGCGGCGAGCAGGTCGACGCGCTGCGGGACCGGGCGCTCGAGGCGTTCGGCGCCGTCCATGTGCTCTGCAACAACGCCGGCGTGACCGGCCTGGGGCGGCCGATGTGGGAGATGTCGCGCCGGGACTGGGAATGGGTGCTCGGTGTCAACCTCTGGGGCGTCATCAACGGCGTCCGCGCGTTCGTCCCGGTGCTCATGGAGCAGGACGCGGCCCACGTCGTCAACACCGCCTCGCTCGCCGGCCTGACCACCGGCGTCCTGGGGCCGTACAGTGTGACGAAGCACGCGGTGGTCGCACTGTCCGAGGGGCTGCACTTCCAGCTCGCCCAGCGGGGCCCGGCCGTCGGCGTTTCAGTCCTGTGCCCGGGCTGGGTGCGGACCCGCATCGGGGAGTCGGATCGCAACCGGCCGGCGGACGTGGAGCCGGGCCCCGACCTCGACCCGCAGGTGGCCGAGGGCATGCGTCAGCTGCTCGCGTCCGGCATGGAGCCGCTCGAGGTGGCGGGCCACGTCGTGGACGCCATCCGCGGCGGCCGCTTCTACGTGCTGACCCATCCGGAGATGAGCGACGGCATCCGCCGCCGCGCCGAGGAGGTGCTGGCAGGCGGTCCGCCGGGGACGGCGTTCCTCTGAGTCCCGGTGTGACGATCCGGCGGGCGGCGGCGCCCGACCTGGCGCACCTCCGGGGTGTCCTCGCGCGCGCGTTCGACGGCGACCCGGTCGTCAACTGGGTCATCCGCCAGGACGGCGGCAGGGAGTGGGCGCTGGCGTGGCTGTTCCGGCTCAGCCTCGACCTGGCGACGCCGCTGGGCCACGTGTACACGACCCACGACCTTCGCGGCGTCGCGCTGTGGACGCCGCCCGGGCGCCTGGGCGCCGGCAAGTGGCGCCAGACCTGGCGGCTGCCGGGATTCGTGCGCGCCGTCGGCGTCCGCCGCCTGCCGCGGATCGTGCCGGCGGTGGCGGCGCTCGGGACGAAGCACCCGCGGCAGCCGCACTGGTACCTGTCGGAGCTCGCGGTCGACCCGCCCGCCCAGGGCCGGGGCATCGGCTCCGCCCTGCTCGCCGACCGGCTGGCGCAGTGCGACCGGGACAGCGCCGCCGCCTACTTGGAGAACTCCAACCCCCGCAACACGCCGCTGTACGAGCGCCACGGGTTTCGCACCCTGGAGGAGCACCGGATGGGCGGCGACGGCCCTCCGATCCTGCTCATGTGGCGGGATCCCCGAGGCGTCCGCGGCTGACGCCGCCGCGACGGAAAGCGCCCCGGACTCGAATCGGACGGCGGCCTCATTCGCCTTCGTGCGTCTTCGTGCTCTTCGTGGCTTCGCGCGTCGACTCGCCCGGATGGCCGGCGGGATCCCCGAGCACCCCCCGGCGCACGATCTCCATGACGGTTCGCAGCGCCCGCGGCGGCACGCGGCGGCGGCCCTCCCACAGGACCAGGCGCATGCCCAGGAAGTCCCCCATACCCATCAGGCAGTACGCGACCGTCTCGAGGTCGAGGTCACGGACCTGCCCGGCCGCGGCCGCGGCCCGCAGGCCCGCCACGTAGCGGTCTGCCAGGCGCCGGTACCACGCGCGGAACTCCTCGGGGGCGACGAACTCGCACTCCCGCACCACCCGGTACAGGTTCGGGTGCTCGGCCACGTACTCGAAGAAGGCCCGGAACCCCGCTTCCTCGGCGTGCGCGCGGTCTCGGGCCGTGCGGCTCGCCTCGTGGAGCCGGCGCCGCATGTCGTGGCCCATCGCGCGGACGAGTTCGACGAACAGCGCCTCCTTGCTCGGGAAGTACAGGTAGAACGTGCCCTGCGCAACGCCGGCGGCGCGCGTGATGTCCACGATGGACGCGCGGTGGAATCCGTCCCGGCCGAACACGTCCTCCGCCGCCTCCAGCAGCTTCTGACGCGTGCGACGGCCGCGGCTGGTCCTTGGCGGCCGCAGGGTCAGCGAAACCGGATCGGTCTCGGCCATGGCAGGATGTTGCGTCACCCCGGGCGCCGCCGCAAGCGTGGACGTACCCGGACGACACGGCCGTCCAGCCGCTCGATCGCCGCCCGCACGGTCGGATCGTCCGCAAACGTGGCGGCATCCGGCGTCCCCACCCCCGGCAGCCATTCATGGCCGCAGGCCCAGCAGCGCCGCTGTGGCGGACCCGCCGGCCCGGCGCTGTGGCGGACGTCGCCGCAGGCCGGGCAGGGCAGGACCGGGGCGGACGGGCGCCGGCGCCGCTCGGACGTCAGCTGCGGAACACGCTGAGGGCCAGGTACGCAGAGACCCCGAAGTTGGGCTGGTCAACGATCTGGCTGATCTTCAGGTCCGCCGCCAAGCTGCACAGCACGTACGCGTCCTCCCGGGTCAGGTCCTTCTCCGCGACGAGCCAGTCGATCACGTCCCGGACCGCATTCCTGGCGTTCTCCATCAGGTCCGGCCCGAGGGCGGTCGAGGCGAAGTAGCCCTTCTCGTCGGACTTCGGCTGGAGCGGGCCCGGCGGCGTCACGAACTGGTACCGCCACGGCTTCAGCGCCCGGTCCTTCTTGACGTCGAATCGCAGGCTGAACGCCATGGGGCACTCGATGCCGGTCACGCAGACCTCGCCGTCGCCCTGCGCCGCGTGGCAGTCGCCAGCTGAGAACATCGCCCCCGGCACGAAGACCGGCAGGTACAGCTTCGCGCCCACGTTGAGGTGGCGGGTGTCGATGTTGCCCGCGCCCTTCGTGGGCGGCAGGACGTCGTGGCGCCCGGGCTCGTCGGTCGCGACGCCCATCGTGCCGCAGAACGGCTGGATCGGGATGCGGATGTCCTCACGCAGCTCCGCGTATTCGCCGTTGGTGAGGTCGAAGTGCCGGATGTACGGCTCGGTGAAGTCCTCGGCCAG
>DASQZW010000062.1:0-3374 GCA_035638495.1 Terriglobales bacterium | reverse complement strand
GGTAGCGCGTGTCCGAGAACTGCCACGCGGAATCGTCGCCAGGCCGGCTGGCGTCGATCGTGAAGCCCTGGCCCAGGTGCCCGATCGCGGCCTTCCCGCCCTGCCCGTACTGGCCGAGCAGGCCGCGACCGCGCTTGGGCGAGGCGCCCCACCGCAGGTAGCTCGCCTCGACCTCACGGGGGCCCATGCCCTGGCCGCCGACGGTCGTGATCTGCACGAACGCGGCGCGGAGCACCACGTCGACCCGCAGCGGCCGGTCGGGCAGCCGCGAGTCGACGGCGTTGTCGATCAGCTCCAGGATGGCGTCGGCCGCCGACCGGTAGTTCGCGAACAGCGAGGCCGTGATCTCGGGCGCCAGGCGTTCGCGGACGGTGATGCGCTCGGGCTCGCTGGGCACCGGGCGATGGTACCCGGCCGGGCCGTGGACCCGGTCAGCGGACCTGGAGCTGCTCGTGCCGGTCGCGCTGGCGACGGCTGATGCGCCGGATCATCACGATGAGCAGGAAGCCGGCCGCGATCAGCGAGAGGTCGGCGAGCATGGAGAACAGGTCGCCGGCGGCGCGGCTGAACACCGCGAGCACGAAGCCGACGATCTGCACCACCCCGGCGCCGATGTAGGCGGCCCACCACTGCTGCGGCAGGCTTCGCCCGTCGCCGAAGGCGCTCCACAGCTCCCGCATGACCAGGTAGGGGATGACGAGGTTGGCGAACGGCACGAACCAGCCGCCCGCCGCCCAGGCGGGCGACCAGCTCATGCCCTGCTCGCCGAGCGCGGGCAGGTTGCGAAACGCGCGGTGCATCCACATCGGCACGGTGATGGCGCTGCCGATCACCCCGGCCCCATACGCCAGGATGGCGAAGAGAGCAGCGATGGCCTCGGCGACGAGGGCGGCCGAGCCGGTGCCCGCCGCCAGCGCAGCCAGGTCGAACGCATGGGCGAGCAGGACCAGGCCGAAGCCGAACGAGGCGAGCGCGACCAGCGCCACGGCTGCGGCAGCGCGGCCCTCGACCGGGGCGTACGGGCGGGCCCAGGCCGGGCCCGGGACGGTGACGGCGATCCACTGCTCCCCGTTCCAGTACCAGCGCCCGTCGGGCGAGTACTGGCCGGCGGGCGCCGACGGCCGCGGCGTGGCGGACTGGTACGGGTCGGGCGGTGGTTGGTAGGTCACGGCGCACGCTACGGTGCCACGCGGCGCGCGTTCGCGCAAGTGGTACGCCAGGGATCCCCCCAATCCGTCCCCCCTCGCGGGGGAGGAGGGCCGTCCACGGCCCGGAGGGGGGGTCGCTGATAACCGCCCTTCCGCCCACCTGGGTACCCCTGCTCTGCCGACGAGTGCTGGATTGTGCATCCCCCGCCCCCTCCCCCCTCCCCCGGGACGGGGGAGGGGAAGGCTCCCTCGCTTCGCTTCGGTCGTACAGAATCTCTGTGTGCGCTTGGTGTCTCTTGTCCCTGGCGCGACTGAGTCGCTGTTCGCGCTCGGGCTCGGGCCGCAGGTCGTGGGGGTCACGCACGAGTGCGATCACCCGCCGGCCGCCCGGGCGCTGCCTCGGGTGACCCGCTCCAACCTGGCGCTGGGCGGCCAGGACGGCGGCGCGATCGACGCCAGCGTGAACGCGGCGCTGGCGGCGGGCCAGCCGCTGTACTCGGTGGACCTCGACGCCATCCGCAGGCTCGAGCCCGACCTCGTCGTGGCCCAGGACGTCTGCGACGTGTGCGCGGTGGCCGCCGACGACGTGCGCCTGCCGGGCGTCCCGGTCCTCCGCCAGCACCCGCACACCCTGGAGGACGTGCTCGCCGACATCCAGCGGCTCGCGGAGGCGTGCGGCGCCGACGCAGGGCCGCTGCTGTCCGGCCTGCGGTCCCGGATCGCTGCCGCGACCGGGTCCGGGCGCGTGCGCGGCGTGTTCCTGGAGTGGCTGGACCCGCCCTACGCGACCGGGCACTGGACGCCCGACCTCCTCCGGCTGGCCGGCGTCGACGACCCGCTCGCGCGGCCCGGGCGCCCCAGTTCGCGCACCACCTGGGAGGCGGTGCGCACCGCTGAGCCGGAGGTGCTCTTCGTCGCTCCGTGCGGGTTCGACGAGTTCAGGGCGCGGGCGGAGGTGGCCCGGCTCGCCGACCGGGTCGCCGCGACGGGCGCGAGGCGCACCGTGGTGTTCGACGGTTCGGCCTACTTCAACCGCCCGGGTCCCCGGCTCGTGGACTCGCTGGAGCTGCTGGCCGCCGCCTGCACAGGAGGTGCCCGATGACTGAGTTGGTCAGCCCGCTCGTGCGGTCCCTGTGCCGCAGCGCGATGGACGCACCGGACGCCTTCTGGGCCGCCGCCGCCGACGCACTGCCCTGGTTCCGGCGCTGGGACACCGTGTTCGACTGGGACCCCGTCCGCCCCGACGAGCAGGGCCGCTACTTCCGCTGGTTCACGGGCGGCCGCACCAACCTGGCCTGGAACTGCGTCGACCGCCACGTCCAGCGGGGCTGGGGCGGGCACGCGGCGCTGGTCTGTCTCGACGAGCGGGGGGGCCGGCGGGTCCTCACGTACGCGCAGCTCCAGCACGACGTCCGTCGCTGCGCCGCCGCGCTGCGCGGGCTCGGCGTCGGCCGCGGCGACCGGGTGGCGATCTACATGCCGACGTGCGCCGAGGCGATCACGCTGATGCTCGCGTGCGCGCGGGTGGGGGCGATCCACCTGGTGGTGTTCGCCGGGTTCGGCTCCGGCGCGCTCGGCGACCGCGTCCGACTGGCCGGCGCGAAGGCGGTGTTCTGCGCGGACCTGACGTGGCGCAAGGGGCGCGAGGTGCCGCTGAAGGGCATCGTGGACGAGGCGCTGGCCGGGCAGGACGTGGCGAGCGTGGTGGTCCTCCGCCGGGGCGCGCAGCCGCCGGCGATGACGCCGGGCCGGGACCGCGAATGGGCCGAGTTCCTGGCGCTGGACGAGGGCCGGAGCGACGCCCACGAGGAGCTGGAGTCCAACGAGCCGGCGTTCATCCTGGCGACGTCGGGCACCACCGCGAAGCCGAAGCTGGCCGTCCACGCCCACGGCCCGTACCAGGTCCACGTGCACGCGATGGGGGAGTGGATGTTCGGCCTGCGCGAGCGGGACGTATGGTGGTCGACGTCCGACATCGGCTGGGTGGTGGGACACAGCTACATCGTCTACGCGCCCCTGCTGGCGGGCTCCACGACGCTGGTGTACGAGGGGGCGCTCGACCAACCCGGGCCGGAGGCGTTCTACCGGGCGCTCGAGGAGCACCGGGTAACGGGTGTGTTCACCTCGCCGACGGCCGTCCGTGCGCTGATGCGCTACGGCGCAGGGGCGGCCGCGGGGGTCGACCTCTCCTCGCTCGCCCGCGTGTTCTGCGCCGGCGAGGTGCTG
>DASQZW010000061.1:0-27168 GCA_035638495.1 Terriglobales bacterium | reverse complement strand
GGCTCTGCGACCTGGTAGCCGAGCTGCACCGGTAGATGAGGAATCCCTCCCCCCTCGCGGGGGAGGAGGGCCCTCCAGGGCCCGGAGGGGGTCGCTGAGACGGAGACAACGGCTCGACCCCCCCTCCGGTCCGTGACCGGGCCACCTCCCCCGCGAGGGGGAGGGACCCTTACGCTGAGCGACCACGCAATCGCTCACGGAGGAGAGGAACATCCATGTGCCATCCAGAGGTCCTGCCCGGCACCCGCACGCCCGAGGTGACCCGTGCGGAGGTGCTCGTCCCGGTCGGCGCCGGCGAGGCCATGCCCGCCACGCTGGCGACGCCGGACAGCGGTCCCGCCCCGTCGGTGCTGGTGGTCGCCGACATCTTCGGCCCCAGCCCGTTCTACGAGGACCTCGCCGCCCGCATCGCGACCGCCGGCTTCGAGGCGCTGCTGCCGGACTTCTTCCATCGCGTCGGCCAGCTGGCCGAGCGGACCCGCGAGGCCGCGTTCGCGCGGCGCAGGCTGCTGGACGAGAACGGCGCGGTCGAGGACCTGCGCGCGAGCCTGGGCTGGCTCCGCGAGCGCCCGGGAAGCGCCGGCAGGATCGGGACCGTCGGCTTCTGTATGGGCGGTTCGTACGTCCTGCACCTGGCGGCATCCGAGACCGACCTCGTCTCCGTCTGCTACTACGGCTTCCCGCAGCACGGCCTGCCGGGAGGGTCCACGCCGCTGGAGCTGGCCGGCCGCATGACGGGGCCGATCCTCGGCTTCTGGGGCGACCAGGACGAGGGCGTCGGCATGGACAACGTCGCCGAGCTCGCGCGCCGGCTGGCGGAGCACGGGGTGGACTTCAGCCACCGGGTCTACCCGGGCCTCGGGCACGGCTTCCTCGCGCGCACCGAGTTCGACGCGGCCAACGAGGCGTACGGGCCCGCCTGCGAGTCCTGGACGATGTCACTCGATCTCTGGCGGCAGCACCTGCGCGCGCCGGCGCGGACCTGACGCGAAGGGCGCCTGCAGCAGCGCGAACAGGACGATCGCCAGCGCTGTCGCGCTCAGCAGGTACCACGGCCACGGGCCCATCACGTCGAGGAGGCTGGGGTGGAGCGGCCGGCTGCGCAGGTAGAGGTAGTCGCCGCCCGTTGCCACGTCGACGGCGCCGACGACCGCCGCGTACGCGGCGGTCAGCGCCGCGGCGCGCAGCGCGGCGCCGCGCCGGGGCGCGATGCCCAGGCCGGCGACCAGGAACAGGGCCGCGGCGACCACGCCGCCGTGTGCGACGTAGTACTGGAACCAGAGGAAGCTCGGGTACGGGTCAGGGATGTCGGGAGTCAGGAGCGCCTGCACAGTGCCGGCCATGGCCCAGAACCACAGCACCTCCACCAGGACGCGCCGGCGCGACCAGAGCGCGGCCGCGGCCAGGACGGTCGCCGCGTCGCACAGCTGGAGCGGCAGGCCGACCGCGGGCGTCCAGCCGCCCTGGCGCGCCAGCCAGACGATCCAGGCTGCCTCGGCGCCGAAGGTGAGGGCGCCGAGCGCGGCGCACGCCGCGAGCGTCCAGCGACCGGGACGCCGACGAGCGGCGGCACAGAGGACGGCCGTCGCGGCAACGACGGTCGCCAGTGCCGTCAGGTGCCCCGTCGAGAGGTCGAGCGCGGTCGTCATGCGGACGCAGTGTCGCTCGGACGAGGTCTCGCGCGAAGTCTCGCGCCCGTATCGAACGTGACGCTCAGCGGCGCTCCAGCAGGGCCACCGACTCCACGTGGTACGTGTGCGGGAACATGTCGACGACGGCCGCCCGGCGCACCCGGTAGCCGCCCCGCACCAGCAGGGCGATGTCGCGCGCGTGCGTCGTCGGCTCGCAGCTCACGTACACGAGCCGCTCCGGCGCCAGCCGCAGCAGCTCCGCGATCGCTGCCGGCTCGCAGCCTGCACGCGGGGGATCCAGCACGGCGGACCGGTGCTGGCCCACCCGCACCCGGCGCAGCGCCTCCTCCACCCGGCCCGGCAGCGTGCGCAGGTTCGCGATCCCGTTGATCCGCGCGTTGACGCCGGCCAGACGCATCGCGACCGGGTTCTCCTCGATCGCGGTCACCGAGGCGGCCACGCGCGCGACCGCCAGACCGATCGTGCCGATCCCGGCGTAGAGGTCGAGCACCGCGTCGTCCGGGCCGGCCGTCAGCATGTCCAGCGCCGCCCCGTACAGCACCAGCATCTGGCGGTAGTTGGTCTGGACGAACGTGTCGCTGCGCACGCGGAACGTCAGGCCCCAGAAGTCCAGGCTCATCGAATCGTCGAGCAGGACCAGGTCCGGCAGCAGCTCGGCCACCCTCGCAGCCAGGGCGGCGTCGCTGCCCTCAGGCCGGCGGCCCCGGTGCTGCGCCCGCCAGAGCATCCCGCTGCCCGTGGGCTCGACCGTCAGGAGGACGGTCTTGAGCCCGCGCAGGCCCAGCTCCGTCGCGGCGCGGCCGAACGCCAGCATGCCGCGCTCGATCCGTTCGTCGTGGATCGGGCAGGCGCGCACCGGCAGCACCGCGTGGCGACGCATGCGGTGGAAGCCGAGCTGGACGGTCCCGTCGGCCCGGTGCGCCGCCTCGAACTCGCCCCGGATGCGGTACCGCCAGGGGTCCTCCATGCCCAGCACGGGCGTGTCGGGCGGCAGCCGCAGGCCCGCGCCCTGCCACGCCTCCTCCACGACCCGGCGCTTGAACTCCAGCTGCCGCTGGTACCGGGCGTGCTGCCACTGGCACCCACCGCACTCGCCGAAGTGCGGACAGGGCGCCTCGACCCGGTCGGGGGAGGCCTCCACCACACGGGCGGCGCGCGCGATCGCGAGCCCGCCGCGGCGGCCGCTGAGCTCCGCCTCCACGACCTCGCCCGGCATCGCGTAGTAGAGCAGCACTGCACGGCCGCCCTCGTGCGCGATCACCGCGCCGCCGTGGGCAGGGTTCTCGCCGCGCAGGATCACCGCAGCCAGTACCCCGTGGGGTCGTCGTTCGGCCGGAAGCCGGCCGCCTCCACGACATCGCATGCGAGCTCGAAACCGCGCGCGATCCGGTCGGGGTCGTGCGCGTCGCTGCCCAGCGACACGGCCCTGCCCCCGACCTCGACCCACCAGCCCAGCACGGTGGGGCCGGGGCAGAGCCCGCGGTGCGGGTTCGCGCCGCGCGAGGTGTTCGCCTCGAGCACGGAGCCTCGCGCGGCGGCGGACCGCAGGACCGCCCGGATCTCCTCCTCGTAGTCCGCGTCGCGATAGGGCAGCTCGGCATGCGGCCAGTAGCGCTTGGGGTAGTCGATGTGGGCCAGGACCTCGAACTGCTGGCCGCTCTCGACCAGCGCGAGCAGCTCGACGAAGTACGCGCGCACGGTCGCCGCGGCCCGCTCCGGCGTCAGCATGCCCTCGACGCTGACGTCCGTGAGCCCGCCCTCCCACGGCACGCAATGGACGGAGCCCAGGACCCGGTCGACCCGACCCTCGGCGAGCACGGCCGCGGCCGCGGCCGGGAACCGGTGCGGCTGGCCGATCTCAACCCCGCTGAGCACCCGCAGGCTCGGGAACAGCGCACGACAGCGCTCGACCTCGCCCCGATACGCGCTCACGTCGAGCGGGTGGTAGTCGGGGTACCCGCCGCCGGTGAAGTCGGCGTGCTCGGTGAAGGCGACCGCGGGCAGGCCGATCTCCACCGCCCGGCGGCAGGTCGCCTCCATGTCGCCGCGGGGGGCGTCCCAGGAGAACTGCGTGTGCACGTGGAAGTCGGAGGGCGGAGCGATGGACCCAAGGGTATCCGCGACCGTTCGACGTCCGCCGGTCAGCCGGCCATCGCCGGATACCGCACTGAAGGTCCCGATGTGCGGTTCCCGCGGCTAGGAGTCGAGACGCGACTGCAGCAGGCGCGTGGCCACGCGGGGGTCGGCCCGGCCGCCGGTCGCCCCCTTGACCTTCCCCATCAGCGCCCCGATCGCCTGCTTCTTCCCCGCCCGGTAGTCCGCGACCGCCTGCGGGCTCTCGGCGATGACCCGGTCCACGATCTTCGCCAGCTCCGACTCGTCGCTGACCTGCGACAGGCCGCGCTCACGCACGATGTCCGCCGGCGCTCGGCCAGCGGCCTGCGCCTCCTCCAGCACCTCGAAGCCCTGGTCGCGGTTGATGGTGCCATCGGCGACGAGTCCGATGAGCTGCGCGAGCCCCGCCGGGTCAATGGCCGGCCGCGAGCCGACGATCCAGTTCGCGGCCTGCTTGGCCGGCGCGCCCGCCGCGACCGTGGCCTCGAACAGGTCGGCCGTCGCGGCGTCCTCGGTGAGCTGCTGGGCATCGTACCCGCTGATCCCGTGCGCCTCGACCAGGCGCGCGCGGCGGGCCTCCGGCAGCTCGGGAAGCGAGTCGCGGATCTGCTCGACCCAGGCTGGCGTCACCTCCAGCGGCGGCAGGTCCGGCTCCGGGAAGTACCGGTAGTCGTCCGCGTACTCCTTGACGCGCTGCGAGAACGTCCGCTGCTCCGCTTCGGACCACCCGCGCGTCTCCTGGACGACCGCTCCGCCGCCCTCCAGCACGTCGACCTGGCGGTCGATCTCGTGCTCGACGGCCCGGTGCAGCGCGCGGAAGGAGTTGATGTTCTTGAGCTCGGTCTTGACGCCCAGCGTGGCGGCGCCGGCGCGGCGCACGGACACGTTGGCCTCGGCGCGCAGCTGGCCGCGCTCCATGTCGGCCTCGGAGGCGCCGATCGCGCGCAGGATCGCGCGCAGGGCCACGGCGTAGTCGCGGGCCTCGTCGGCGCCGCGCAGGTCGGGCTCGGTGACGATCTCCATCAGCGGCACGCCCGACCGGTTCAGGTCCACGAGCGAGGATGCGGCGGTGTGCAGCGCATCGCCGGCGTGGACGAGCTTGCCGGTGTCCTCTTCCAGGTGGACGCGGGTGATGCGCACGGTGCGGCCGCCCACGTCGATGCGGCCGCCACGGCACAGCGGCAGGTCGTACTGGCTGATCTGGTAGCCCTTCGGGAGGTCGGGATAGAAGTAGTTCTTGCGGTCGAACTTGGTGTGCTCGGCGATCTCGCTGCCGAGGGCCAGGCCGGTCTTCACGACCAGCTCAACCGCCCGCCGGTTGACCACAGGAAGGGTCCCCGGCATCCCCAGGCACACCTCGCACACGCTCGAGTTGGGCGCGGCCGCCAGGTACTCGGCCGAGCAGTCGCAGAACATCTTGGAGCGCGTCGCCAGCTGGGCGTGGATCTCCATCCCGATGACGGCCTCCCAGCCCTCACGCATCGCGGACCGCCTCGTACGCGCGAGCCACGCGCAGCACCGTCGCGTCGCCCCACTGCGGGCCCAGGACCTGGAGCCCGACCGGCAGGCCCTCGGACGTGCCGCAGGGCAGGCTGATCCCGGGCACGCCGGCCAGGTTGCCGCCCAGCGTGAGCACGTCGTTGAGGTACATGGCGAGGGGGTCGTCGACCTTCGCGCCCAGCGGGAACGCGACGGTCGGCGACGTGGCGCTGACGATCGCGTCGCAGTGCTCGAACGCCCGCGCGAAGTCCTGGGCGATGAGGGTGCGCACCTTCTGCGCCTTGAGGTAGTACGCGTCGAAGTAGCCGGCCGACAGCGCGTATGTGCCGAGCATCACGCGCCGGCGCACCTCGGTGCCGAAGCCCTGGCGGCGGGTCCGCAGGTACGTGTCCAGCAGCGTCTGCGCGCCCTCGTCGCGCGCGCCGTACTTCACGCCGTCGAAGCGGGCCAGGTTCGACGAGCACTCGGCCGGAGCGATGATGTAGTAGGCCGCCAGGCCGTAGTCGGTGTGCGGCAGGCTGACCTCGACGAGCTCGGCACCTGCCCGCTCCAGCCGCAGGACCGCCCGGTCGACGGCCGCCTTCACGCCCGGCTCCATGCCCTCGACCTGGGAGTACTCGCGGGGCACCCCGAGGCGGAGGCCCTCGACGCCCTGCTCCAGGTCGGTGAGCAGGTCGACCGGCCGGTCCGCGCTGGTCGCGTCGCGCGGGTCCAGGCCGCTGATCGCCTGCAGCACCAGCGCGGCGTCGCGCACCGTCGTCGTGAACGGACCGATCTGGTCGAGGCTGGAGGCGAACGCGATCAGCCCGTAGCGGCTGACGCGCCCGTAGGTGGGCTTCATGCCGACCACGCCGCACAGCGCGGCCGGCTGGCGGATGGAGCCGCCGGTGTCGGTGCCCAGGCCGTACACGGCCTCGCCGGCCGCGACGGCCGCCGCGCTGCCGCCCGACGAGCCGCCCGGCACCCGCGTGGGGTCGTGCGGGTTGCGGGTCGGGAAGAAGCCGGAGTTCTCGGTCGAGCTGCCCATGGCGAACTCGTCGCAGTTGGTCATGCCCAGGAAGACGGCGCCGGCCTCGCGCAGCCGCGCGATGGCCGTGGCGTCGAACGGCGGCCGGTAGCCGCGCAGGATCTGCGAGCCGGCGGTCGTCTCCACGCCCCGCACCGACAGCACGTCCTTGACCGCGAGCGGGATGCCCGTGAGGGGCCCGGCGGCGCCGTTCCCGTTCGCGAGCCGCCGGTCCGCGGCCTCGGCCTGGGCGCGCGCCTCGGGCTCCGTCACGCGGAGGAACGCGCCGATCCGCGGCTCCTCGCGCTCGATGACCGCGAGGTGCCGGTCCAGCAGCTCGACGGCGCTGAGCTCCCGGCGCCGCAGCGCCTCGTGCAGGTCGGCGATGCTGGCGGCTACGGCGCGCTCTCCTGGGAATCGCCCTCCTGGATGGCGCGGACGACGAACATGCCGTCGCGGGCCTCCGGGGCGTTGGCGAGCGCCTGCTCCTGGGTCAGGCCCGGTCGGGGCACGTCTTCACGCATGCGGTTGGCGAGCGGCACGACCTGGGCGGTGGGCGGGATCGCCTCGGTGTCGACCTCGCCGAGCCGGTCGATGTGGGACAGGATGGCGCCCAGCTGCTCGACGTAGAAGTCCTCCTCGCCGGGCTCGAGGCCGATGCGGGCGAGCATGGCGACATGGCGGACGTCGTCACGGGTGAGCGGCACCGCGCGAGTTTACCGAATGGCCTCCGCCGTCCCGACGCCGCGAGCACCCCTGCGGGGCCGCCAGAGGGCGTTGATGCCGAGGAGCCCCAGCGGCAGCCCGACGCAGGTCAGCGCCCAGACGACGCAGACCAGTGTTGCGAACGTGCGCGCCCAGACCCGACGGCCCATCAACCCGATCGCCGCGACCGCGTGCGCGGCGCAGAGCGAGGCGGCGCAGGCGGCGACAACGGCCGCCGTCGGCCGCACCTGTGCGGGATCGACCGAGGGGTCGATCTGGCCGGGCTGGACCAGGCCGGTGGCGAGCGTCCCATAGAGCGCAGCGACCAGGAGCAGTCCTGCGCTCCCCACCCAGAGCAGGGCGAGCAGCCAGACCGGGGCCATGTCGGCGCTCGCGACGGCGGCGGCCCCCGGCGGCAGGCTGAACCCGCAGCGCGCGCAGAAGCGGGCGATCGCCGGCAGCGCGAGGCCGCATCTCGGGCAGGTCACGAGTGGAGCTTAGTGCTCCCGGACACGAAGCGTGTCGGGCCATGGTCCGGGATGCCGGGCAGGTGCGCGCCGCTGGCGACGCATCGTGGAGGTGTGTGGACACCGCGAAGAAGGGACCGCGCCACCGACCGCTCAGTTCCGACTCAGGGGCGCGGGGCCAGGTTCTTCCGGATCTCGTTCAGGGCGCGGACCAGGGCCGCCCGCTCCATGTGGTCCAGCGTCCGCAGTGCCCGGTCGCTGAGGCGGTCCATCTCGTCTCCGATCACCTGTTCCAGCGCTCGCCCCCGTTCGGTGAGGAACAGCCGTACGAGCCGCCGGTCCCGCTGGTCGGGCTCGCGCCGCAGCAGGCCGGCCGCCTCCATCCGCAGCGCTGCCCGGGTCACGGTCGGCGTCGCCAGGTCGAGACGTCTGGCGACCTCGCCCGGGGCGAGCCCGTCCTCCGCCCACAGGACGTGCAGGACGTACTGCTGCCCCTCGTGGATCCCGTGGCGGGAGAACGCGGCTGCCGATGCCAGGGCCATCGCCCGCTTCGTGGCCCAGAAGACCGATTGGAAGTCCGCCGTGGGGTCCTCGGACACCGCTCAGCCAGGCTACCGCAGTTGAAATCGTTAGCCGGCTTTTGATAGCATTCGTTGTCCGGCTATCGATTGATTATGACACGGAGAGGACCGCACATGCAGCTTGGCATCGCCATCACCTGGCCCGACGAGGCGCGGGAGATCGGCCCGGCCGTCGCCCGCCTCGCCTGCGCCGCCGAGGCGGCGGGCGTCGACGATCTCTGGGCCGCCGATCACTTCTTCCAGATCCCCATCACCGGGCTGCCCCGGGAGGCGCCGATGCTCGAGGCATACGCCGCGCTCGGCTTCGTCGCGGGGATGACGCGCCGCATCCGGCTCGGCGCCCTGGTCACGGCCGTCCCGTACCGCCACCCGGGCGTGCTGATCAAGTCGGTGACGGCCCTCGACGTGCTGACCGGCGGCCGGATGGCCCTCGGCGTCGGCGCCGGGTGGGACCGGGAGGAGGCCGCGGCCCTGGGCATCCCGTTCCCGCCCACCGCCGAGCGGTTCGAGCGCCTGGAGGAGCTGCTGCGCATCGCGCACCAGATGTGGCGCGGCGACGAGGCGCCCTTCGTGGGCCGACACCACCGGCTCGACCGCCCCCTGAACTCGCCGGGCGCGCTCCAGCGGCCGCACCCGCCGATCCTGATCGGAGGCGGCGGCGAGCGGAAGACGCTGCGCCTCGTGGCCCAGTACGCCGACGCCTGCAACCTCTTCGACTTCGCGGGCCGGTTCGAGTTCGACCTCGAGCACAAGCTGCGCGTCCTGCGTGACCACTGCCGGGCGGTGGGACGGGACTACGACGAGATCGAGAAGACGGTCGCGATCGGGCTCGACCTGCGGACCGACCCGAGCGGCGGGGTGCGCCGCCTGGTCGAGCGCCTGCGGGAACTGGCGGCGATCGGGATCCAGCACGCGATCGTCGGCCCGCTGCCGCGCTGGGACGACGCCGGGCTGGCCGCGCTGGCCATGGCCGTGCCGGAAGTGCACGCGATCCAGGTGGCTCCGCTCCGCCGCCTCGGCGCCGATGGTCACCGGCCCGACGCGCCGACGGCCTCCGACGCGGCCAGCGGATTGACGTAGTCCCGGTACGAGACGATCTCGCCGTCGCGAATCCGGAACACCGCGATCGCCGGCAGCTCGAACGTGCGGCCGGTTTCGATGACCCGCCCGATCGTGGTGGACTCGACGATGATCACTTCCGGATCGAGCGTCTGGTGAACGGCGTCGGCGCGCAGCTCCTCGAAGCGCATGAGACGCGCCAACCGCGAGCCGGTCACGTACTCGCGGATCGCCTGCCGACCCTCCAGCCGGGCCGGCGCTCCGGGGCGGTCGAAGGGCCACTCGATCACGCCGTCCTCGGCCATCAGGTCGGCGACGGCCTCGCGGTCGTTGCCGGCGACCGCGCGCCGCAGGCGCTCGTAGACGTCTCGCGGCCGGGAGGCGGGTTCGCTCGTGGTCTCGGTCATCTGAAGCGCTCCTCGTGCATCGGGCTACAATCGGAACGTTGGCCCCGCTTCACGATACGGAACGCTGGCCCCGGTTGTCAACGGCCGCCCGGTGACGCTCGACAGCGCCGGGTCCGGCCCCAGAACGCTGCGCGCCGACGCCCGGCGGAACCGGCAGCGGGTGCTGGACGCCGCGGAATCGGCCTTCGCCGGCGACGGGATCGCGGTGCCCATCGACGAGATCGCGCGGCGGGCAGGCGTCGGGGCGGGAACCGTGTATCGCCACTTCCCGACCAAGGAGGCGCTGTTCCACGCGATCGTGCTGGGTCGCCTGGAGCGGATGACCGCGCAGGCACGTGCCCTGGCAGGCGCGCAGGACCCGGGCGCGGCGTTCTTCGACTTCCTGGCGACGCTGGTCCAGGAGGGACACGCGAAGCGGGATCTCGTCGATGCGCTCGCGGCGGGTGGCTTCGTCACGAACCCCGCCGCGACGCCGGTCGGGCGGGAGTTTCGAGGCGCGGTGGGTGCGCTCCTGGACCGCGCCCAGGCCGCCGGGGCCGTGCGCCGGGACGTGGGCATCGAGGACCTGATGGCGCTGCTGAGGGGCGTATCGCTGGCGGTGCGGGGCAGCGGCGAGCCGGACCTGCCGGGCCGGCTGTTCGCGGTCGTGTCCCGCGGCCTGCGGCCAGATGCCGGCGTGTAACGAGTTTGCCGTACGTCCGCCACCCCATCACGTGCCCTTGAGGTGGCTGCGGTACGGCAACACGGCGGACCGGCCGTTCAGCGACCGGCCAGCGCCAGGAACTCGTCCTCGGTCAGCACGGCCACCTTCAGCCGCTGCGCCTTCTCCAGCTTCGAGCCCGCGGCCTCGCCCGCGACGAGGTAGTCCGTCTTCGAACTCACGCCGCTCCCGGCCTTGCCGCCGAGCGAGCGCACCAGCTGCTCGGCATCGGGGCGCGTCATGCGGCTCAACGTGCCCGTGAAGACGAACGTCTTGCCGGTCAGCGGGCCCTCGGCCGGCGCCGCGGCCTCCTGCGGGCGGACCCCGGCCTCCAGCAGGTGGTCGATCAGCTCACCGCCGTGCCCGTCCAGGAACAGGCGGATCTCGCGCGCCATGTTCGGGCCCACGCCCTCGACCCGGAGCAGGTCCTCCTCGGACGCCGCCCGCAGCCGCTCCAGCGAGCCGAACTCACCGGCGAGCAGGTCGCCGGTCGCCTCGCCGACCTGGGGAATCCCGAGCGCGTACAGGAAGCGGCCCAGCGGCGGCGTCCGGCTGGCCTCGATCTGCTGGACGAGGTTCTGCGCCGACTTCTCGGCGTACCGCTCCAGCCCCGTGAGGTCCTCGAGCGAGAGCCGGTACAGGTCGGCCGGCTCCTTCACCATCTCTCGCTGCAGCAGCTGCTGCAGCGTCGACGTGCCCATGCCGTCGATGTCCATCGCGCCGCGTGCCGCGAAGTGGCGGAGCACCTCCAGCTGCTGGGCCGGGCAGAACGGGTTGATGCAGCGGTGCGCGACGTACGGCTCCTCGCGCACCACGTCGCTCCCGCAGACCGGGCACTTCTCCGGCATCCTCCAGCCGGGCCTGGGATCGACGACCGACACCACCTCGGGGATCACGTCGCCGGCCCGCTGGACCGTGACCGTCGCGCCCACGTACACGCCCTTCTCGTTCACCTGCTGCTCGTTGTGGAGCGACGCGTTGCGCACCGTCACGCCGCCCACGATCACCGGCCGCAGATGTGCCACCGGCGTCAGGACCCCGGTTCGGCCGACGTAGCACACGATGTCCTCGACGACGGTCTCCGCCTGCTCCGCCGCGTACTTGAACGCGATTGCCCAGCGCGGGGAGCGAGCCACGAAGCCCAGCTCCAGCTGCTGGTCGTGCCGGTCCACCTTGACCACGACGCCGTCGATGTCGTGGTCGAGGTCGTGCCGGTGCTCGTGCCAGTGGGCATGGAACTGGATCACGCCCTCGATCGAGTCGAAGCGGGCGCGGTTGGGGTTGACGCGGAACCCCATCGCGACCAGCGTCTCCAGCACGTCCCACTGGCCGTGCGCCGGGCCGGACGGGTCGAGCGAGTACATGAAGGTCTGGAGGTTCCGGCTCGCGGTCACCTGCGGGTCGAGCTGGCGCACGCTGCCGGCGCCCGCGTTGCGCGGGTTCATGAAAGCCGGCCTGCCGGCTGCCTCCATCTCGCGGTTCAGCTTCTCGAAGCTGGCGAGCGGGAAGTACACCTCGCCCCGCACCTCGAACTCCTCCGGCAGTCCGTCGACGCGACGGATCGCCAGCGGCACGCTGCGGATCGTCCGCACGTTCGCGGTCACGTCCTCGCCGGTCAGTCCGTCACCGCGCGTGGCGGCGCGCACCAGGCGGCCGTCGCGGTACGTCAGGCTCATCGCGAGCCCGTCGATCTTCAGCTCGCAGACGTACGTCAGCTGGTCGCCGGCGACCGCCCGTACCCGTTTGTCCCACGCCCGGATCTCCTGCTCCTCGAAGGCGTTCTGGAGGCTGAGCATCGGGCTGCGGTGGCGGACCTTGGCGAACTGGCCGGTGGCCTCGCCCCCAACTCGCTGCGTCGGCGATTCCGGTGTGACCAGGTCCGGGTGCTGGGCCTCCAGCGCGGCCAGCTCGCGATAGAGGGCGTCGTACTGGGCGTCGGTGAGCTCGGGCTGGTCGAGCACGTGGTACAGGTATTCGTGACGGCTGACCTGCTGGCGGAGGTCGTCCAGGCGCCGTCGGACGTCCGTGCTCATTCTCTGGTCAGCGGCGCGATCGTCCCGTTCAGGATCTTGACTCCCACCGCGTCGAAGCGCACGACCAGCTCCTCGTCGGTGCGCGTGAGCGTGCTCTTCATCACGACGCCGCGCCCGAACTTGGGGTGGCTGACGCGGTCGCCCTCCCGGTAGCGCTGGACGGGCGGCGCCGCCGGAGCCGCCTGGACCTGGCGCTCGACGAACCGCTCGCGGTAGCCGCCGCGGGGCGGCGCCACCGGCGCGGCGCCGCGGCGCGGCGCCGCGAGCAGCGTCTGCGGGATCTCCGTCAGGAAGCGGCTGGGGAAGCCGGGCTGCGCCTGTCCGTACAGGTGGCGGCGGAACGCGCACGTCAGGTAGAGGCGGTCCTGGGCGCGCGTGATGCCCACGTAGCAGAGCCGGCGCTCCTCGGGCAGCTCGCGGTCGTCCTCGACCGCGCGCCGGTGGGGCAGCAGGTTCTCCTCCATGCCAACCAGGAACACGACCGGGAACTCGAGGCCCTTGACCATGTGCAGCGTGATCAGCGTGACGCCGTCGTCGTCCTCGGTGTACGCGTCGACGTCGGAGCGCAGCGTCACCTCGGTCAGGAACAGCTCCAGCGCCTCGGCCAGGTCCTCGTGCGTGTCGAACTCCTGCGCCAGGCCGCGCAGCTCCTGCAGGTTCTCGATCCGGGCGTCGCCCTGCGGTGTGCCGTCCGCGTAGTGGCCGTCGAGCCCGGTGAGCTCGATCACGTGGTCGATCAGCTCGCTGGGCGGCAGCGCGCCCACCGTCGCGCGCAGCGACTCGAGCTGCTGGCGGAAGCGCTCCAGCGGGCCCTGGGCGGCCTTCGGAACGCCGGCGACGGCCTCCGGGCTCGCCAGCACGTCGAGCACGGTGGTCTCCCGCTGGGTGGCGGCGGTCACGACCGCGTCGACGCTGACGGGGCCGATCTTGCGCCGCGGCACGTTGACGATGCGGGCGAAGCTGACCGTGTCCGCCGGGTTCTGTATCAGGCGCAGGTAGGCGAGCAGGTCCTTGACCTCGCGCCGCTCCCAGAACCGCACGCCGCCGACCAGGCGGTACGGGATGCGGCGACGGCCGAAGACGTCCTCGAACGATCGGGACTGGGCGTTCACGCGGTAGAGGACGGCGAAGTCGCCGTACCGCCGGCCCTCCACGCGCCGGAGGCGCTCGATCTCGTCGGCGACGTACTCGGCCTCTTCGACCTCGTTGTAGAGCTGCGCGGCGCTCACCTGCTCGCCGCCGACCCGCTCGGTCCAGAGCCGCTTCGGCGCCCGCTCCGCGTTGTGGCGGATCACGTGGTACGCCGCGTCGAGGATCGCCTGCGTGGAGCGGTAGTTCTGCTCCAGGTGGACGACCGCGGCCTCCGGGTAGTCCTTCTTGAAGTCCAGGATGTTGCGGACGTCGGCCCCGCGCCAGCCATACACCGAGTTGTGGGTGACCAGGCCCCCGGCGACGAAGTTGTGGGTGCGGTCGATGTCGAGGTCGTACACCCAGCCGTCGAGCCGGACGCCCTCCGCCCGCTCGACCACGTCGTAGCCGCCGGCCTCGGTGAACATCGCCATGCCCGGCCGTACGTCGCTCGCGGGCACGAACGGCAGCGGCTCGTCGGACGCCAGGCGGGCCTGGAACGCGACCGCGGGCGCGGCGGCCGCCCGGCGGAGCAGGTCGCCGAACTCGTCCGCCTCCGCGTAGCGGCCGCCGACGCGGAGGCGGTGCGCCCCGCGCGGTCCCGCGCCGCACAGCTCGACCACGGCCGCGGCGGTCTGCGGGGCCCCGTCGCGCGGGCCCGCGAAGTGCGTGTGCTCCGGCGTGCTCACCACGCGGCGCCCGGTTCTGGTCGTGATCGCGACGCCGGATCCGCGCGCCCAGCTGCGGTGGGCACGCACCACGCGGGCGGCGCCGAACGCGCCCCCGCCCAGGCCCGAGCGGACCAGGTCGCCCGGCCGCACGGCCTCGATCGGCAGCGTGGAGCCGTCCGCCATCGTCACCCGGGTCCCCGTGACGAGGCACTGGTCGTCGTCGCCGACCACCGCGAGGTTGCGGTGCTCGCCCGCGACCAGGTTCACGAGCACGTACTGGGCGCGGTTGGTGTCCTGGTACTCGTCCACGAGCACGTGGCGGAAGCGGTCGCGCCAGCGGTCACGCGCCTCCTCGTCGGTCCGCAGCAGGTGGACGACCTTGACGATCAGGTCGTCGAAGTCGAGGCCACCGGAGCGCTGGAGGACCACCTCGTAGCGCTCGTAGCAGCGGCGGACGATCTCGTCCTGGTAGCTCCGGTCCGGGAACTGCTCGGGCCCGAGCAGCTCGTTCTTGGCCCGCGAGATCTGGTTGGCGATCAGGGCGGGCGGGTACTTCTTGGGGTCGAGCCGGAGGTCGTCCAGGACCCGCTTCATCGCGGCGCGGCTGTCGTCGTCGTCGAAGATCGTGAAGGACCGCGGCAGGCCGATCCGTTCGGCGTCGCGCCGCAGCATCCGCACCGATGTGGCGTGGAACGTGCCGACCCACATCCGGTCGGTGCCCTCCACGAGCCGGCCGACGCGCTCACGCATCTCGCGGGCCGCCTTGTTGGTGAACGTCACGGCGAGCAGGCGGTCGGGCCAGACCTTCCGCTGCGCGATCAGATTGGCGATCCGGGTCGTGAGGACCCGCGTCTTGCCGCTGCCCGCCCCGGCGAAGATGAGCAGCGGCCCCTCCAGGTGGTCGACGGCCTCCCGCTGGGCCGGATTGAGCCCGTTGATGAGCTCCTCGAGGGCGGCATGCTGAAGCTCCGGGGCGGCCATGAGTCGGTCAGTCTACGAGGTCCGAGGGCGGCTGGCGAGGCTCATCTGAGATCGGCACTCCAGCCGACGCGCGGGGGCCGGTGGATCACTGCGAGGGCGAGCCTACTGGCACCCCCAGGCGCCTGCGCCGCCCTGGCTGTACTTCCACGCCGCCGCGCCGGCGTTCGCCACCGGGTCGTAGACGTCCTGGCCCTTGAACGGCGTCGCGTTGAACGTCGACATCAGGAACTGGAAGAGCCCGTAGTACGGTCCCGCCGGGTTGTACGCCCGCGGGTTGTAGCCGGACTCGCAGCGCGCCACCCGCAGGCCCCACGCGACGGCCGTCGCGCCCAGCGGCGTGAATGCCTTCGTGATGATGTCCTGGATCGTGCCGGCCGGGTAGCTCGGGATCGACGTCGCGGGCGGCGCCGTTGCCGCGGCCCGCGCCGCCCTGGCCTTGGCCTGCGCATCGGCCGCCGCCTGGGCCGCGGCGGCCGCCTCGGCGGCCAGGAGGCGCGCGTTCTGCCACACCTCGACCCGCCCGCTGGCCTCGGCGGGCAGCGTGGTGCGGGGCGGCACCAGGGTGGTCTCGGCCAGGTGCGCCGCGGTTCGTGGCGAGAACGGCGCCGTCCGGTGCTGGCTCACGGTCGCGACCGTGGCGACCACGGCGACGAGCGCCGTGACGGCCAGCATGGCGATTCGCAGCATCCGCTCCAAGTCGCTTCCTCCTGCGGCCCAGCTCTACCCCGTGGGTCCGCGTCGCCCGAGCACCAGTGGCAGGTCGCGGTCCGAAGACCAGCTCGGGCTGCTTCCGAAACGATCGCGCGCCACCGTAGCAGAAGCGGTCCGCGGCAGGCGAGTCCCGGGGGCTGGAAATCTGCAGAGAGCTGCAAGTCTCTCTGCAAACTTCTTAATTCCTGTATGTTTTCGCGTCGTGCCGACAGCCGTTCCCACCGAGGCCGCCGGCTGGCTCACCCTGCGGGAGGCCAGCCGGCTGCTGGACGTCCACCCGGCGACGCTCCGGCAGTGGGCGGACCGCGGCCGCGTCCGCAGCTTCCGGACGCCCGGCGGTCACCGCAGGTTCTCCGCCGAGGACGTCGACGCGCTGCTGACCGCGCTGTCCGCACAGCCGCCCGCGGAGCTCGACCTGCTCCAGAACGCGGCCCTGGGACGCGCGCGGCGGGAGCTCGGCGCGGGCCGCCTGGGCGCCGAGCCCTGGTACCGGCTGCTGGACCCCGGCACCCGCGACCGGTTCCGCCAGCTCGGCCGGGAGCTCCTCGCCCAGCTTGTGCGGGCCCTCACGCCGGGCTCCGGCGCGGACGCGCCGCTCGCCGAGGCGCGGCAGGCCGCCCGGGAGCAGGGCCGCATGGCCGCGCAGTGCGGCCTGACCACGCCGGAGGCCGTGAGAGCGCACACTCGGTTCCGTGACATGCTGATCGAGACGGTGTTGCAGATGAAGGCGGTGCGGGACCAGGGGCGCGCGGCGTACGACCCGATCGGTCTCTACCGGCAGGTCGGCGCCTTTCTGGACGAGGTGCTGGTGGCATACCTCGACGCGTTCTGGGAGGCCGCGCGATGACGGTGATGAACGTGGTGCTGCCGCTCGCCACGTGCCTGGTCAGCCTGGCCTTCGCCGCCCTCGTCCTGGAGCAGTGGTGGCAGCGGCGGCGCAGCTTCCAGCTCGTCTGGGGCGCCGGCCTGGCGTGGTACGCGATCAGCTCGGGCACGCAGTTCGCGGGCGGCGCGTTCGGCTGGAGCCCGGCGCTGTACCGCGCCTGGTACCTGTTCGGGGCCATCTACGTGGCGGCGTACCTGGGGATGGGGACGGTATACCTGCTGTCCCACACCGGGTTCGGGCACTTCGCGGGCGTCTCCATCGTGCTCGGCGGGCTGTTCGCGTGGCTGAGCCAGCTGGCGCTGATCCAGGCCGGCCACCCGACCGCCTGGTCCAACGTGGCGCTGGTCATCGGGCTCGCGACGGCGGCCGGCGCGGCCGTGATCGTGGCCACGGCCCGGCGGCGGGAGCTGGGGGCGCACGTGGCGATGACGGCGCTGGCGGCCGCCTCGCTGCTGGTCGCGTGGCTGACGCTGACCGCCGCGCTCACCCCGCCCGGCTATGCGCTCGACCCGATCACGCACGTGCCGGTGGGGACCGCGGTGCCGGGCTACCTGCGCATCCTGACCGGCCCGTTCAACATCGCGGGCGCGCTGTGCCTGATCGGCGGCGCCGTGTTCTCGGTCTACGTCTACATGCCCAAGCGGAAGGTGCTCCGGGGCACGGTCCGGACCCCGATCGTGGGCCAGCTCTACCGGGCGCTGGCCGTCGTGGTCAACCTTGTCGCCTCGCTGCCCCTGGCCCTGCGCGCGCTCGCGGCGGGGCGTCTGAGCTCTCGGGTGCCGGCCACGGTCCTCATCGCGCTCGGGGGGTTCGTCCCCAGCGTGACGAGCGGACTCGAGCGGTTCGGCGTGACGTGGGCGTTCGCCCTGGGCGAGCTGCTCGGGGTGCTGTTGATCTTCGCCGGCTTCCTGGTCAGCGAGGAGGTCTTCCGCCGCCTGCCGTTCGGTCTCGCCACCACGGTGCGGTGAGGCCGAGCATCAGCCCTACTGGGGAGAAGAGAGGAGTCATGCAGCAGCTGGACACCGCTGACGTCGCCGCGGCCCGCGCCGAGATCGACGCCGAGGTCGAGGGGCACACGCTGCCGGAGGCCTTCGCGAGCACCGTGGCTCGGCTGGGCGACGCCGAGGCGCTCAAGTGGCGCACCGGCGACGGCTGGCAGGCGCTGACGTGGCGGCAGTACCGGGAGGCGGTGGCCGAGGTCTCCCTCGGCCTGCGCGCCCTCGGGTTCGGCCCCGGCCAGTTCCTCCTGCTGTGGTCGCGCAACCGGCCGGAGCCGCAGATCGCCGACCTGGCCGCGCTGCACGCGCGCGGCTGTCCGGTCTCCCTCTACAACACGCTTGCCCCCGAGCAGGCCGCCTATATCGCAAACCACTGCGAGGCCACGATGGCGGTGGTGGAGGACCGCGGGTTCCTGGCCCGCCTGGAGGTGGTCCGCGCCCGGCTGCCCAACCTGCGCCGCGTGGTGCTGCTCGAGGGCGAGCCCGAGCCGGGCGAGGACTGGCTCACCACGTGGGAGGCGGTGCGGGCCGCCGGCCGGGCCGAGGCGGAGCGCAGCCCCGGCGCGTTCGAGGAGTCGTGGCGCCAGGTGAAGCCGGAGGACCTGGCCACGCTGATTTACACGTCGGGCACGACCGGGCCGCCCAAGGGCGTGATGATCCCCCAGCGCAACGTGCTCTGGCTGCGGGCCGCCAACGACCGGGTCCTGCCGCCGGGCGAGGAGGGCGTCCGCCTGATCTCCTACCTGCCGCTCGCGCACGCCACCGGCCGCACCGTCGACCACTGGCTGACGCTGCTCGGCGGGGGCGAGGTGTACTTCTGCCCCGACCCCACGAAGCTGTTCGAGTACGCCATGGAGGTGCGTCCGACCGCCCTCGTGGGCGTCCCCCGGATCTGGGAGAAGCTGCACGCCGGCCTGACGGCGGCGATGGCGGCCGATCCCGACGCGGACCGCCGGCAGGCCCTGGAGCGGGCGATCGAGGTCCGCCGGCAGGTGGTGCGGCTGCGACAGCAGGGCCAGGAGCCGCAGGCCGAGCTGGCCGCCGGCGCGGAGCGGGCGCTGCCGGCGATGCAGGCGATCCTCGGCCGCGTCGGGCTCGAGGAGTGCCAGCAGGCATTCACCGGCGCGGCGCCGCTGGACCCGGCGATCATCGAGTTCTTCCAGGCGCTCGGCCTGTCGATGACCGAAGGCTGGGGGATGACGGAGCTGACGTGCGCGGCCACCATCACGTCGATGGACAGGGTCCGCAACGGCACGGTCGGCTACGCCTACCCGGGCATCGAGGTCCGGCTCGCGGAGGACGGCGAGGTCATCGTGCGCGGCCCGATCGTCATGGCCGGCTACTACAAGGACCCCGAGAAGACCGCGGAGGCGATCGACGCCGACGGCTGGATGCACACCGGTGACATCGGCACCATGGACGCCGAGGGCTACGTGAAGATCGTCGACCGCAAGAAGGAGCTGATCATCACGGCCGGCGGCAAGAACATCTCCCCGGCCAACGTCGAGCACCTGCTGCTCCAGCACCCCCTGATCGGACAGGCGTGCGCGATCGGCGACCGCCGCTCCTACGTGACCGCGCTGCTGGTCCTGGACGCGGAGATGGCGCCCGTGTGGGCGAGGCGGCGCGGGATCGAGGCGGCGTCCCTGGCGGAGCTGTCGCACAACCCGGAGGTCCTGGCCGAGGTGCAGCGGGCGGTGGACGCCGCCAACGAGCACCTGGCCCGCGTGGAGCAGGTGAAGCGCTTCACGGTGCTGCCGGCCGAGTGGACGCCCGAGTCCGGCGAGCTGACGCCCACGCTGAAGATGCGGCGCCGCGTGATCGTGGACCGGTACGGCCCGGAGATCGAGGCGATGTACGGGTAGTGCTGGCGCCTGTCGGAACGGGACGGCGTATGACCGGGATGTGATCGCCGGAGCGCGTCCGGCCGCCGGCCGCCGGCCGGCGCTCCTGCTCGTCGCTGTCTGCGCCGCGCTCTTCGCGGCCCTTGCGCCCCGGCCGGCCGGCGCTCACGCGACCGTCCTGTCGTCCACCCCGCGCCCCGGCCAGGAGCTGCGCACCGGTCCCGGCGTCGTCGTCCTCACGTTCTCGCAGGCGCTGGACATCCGGCTCTCCCGGGCGTCGGTGCTGGCGCCGGACGGCCGGCGCTTCGACCAGTCGTCCGTCTCGGACCAGGAGATCCGGGTCCCGGTCACCTCGAACGCGCCCGGCGTGTACGAGGTCAGCTGGACCTCGGTCAGCTCCTTCGACGGGCACACGCTGAGCGGCGGGTTCCGCTTCGGCGTGGACGTGTCCCCGGCGGGCGCCGCGGTGGACGCGCCGCTGCCGGGCACCGGCGACCTCGCGCTTGCCGCCCTGCGCGCGCTGGAGTACGCCGGCCTGCTGCTGGCCGTCGGCCTCCTGCTGGTGCTCCAGCTCGCCGCCCTGACTCCGCGACTCGAGTGGGTCCGCGCCGGACTGCCGGCGGCCCTCGCCGTGACGGCCGCGGCCGGGATGGCCGTCGTGCTGGGCGAGGCGATGGTCGCGGCGGGCGGGCCCTCGCCGGCCGCGATGGCCGCGTACCTGGGCACCGGACCCGCGGGCTGGACCCGGCTGGGCCGCGTGACCGCCGAGGTCACCGCGCTCCTGGTCGCGCTGCGCCGGCCCCGGTTGGCCGTGCTGCCGCTGGGGGCGGCGCTCGTGGCGCTGGCGGCCGCCGGCCACGCGGCGGCGGTCCCGCCCGTCCCCCTCGGCGTCGCCGTCACCGTCCTGCACCTGGCCTCCGCCGGGCTGTGGGCCGGCGGCATTCTGGCGCTGGCCGTGCAGCGGCCGCCGGGAGGCTGGCGCGCGCGCGAGGGCCGGCGGCTGCTCGCGCGCTTCTCCCCGGTCGCGCTGGCCGCCTTCTCGGTCACCGCAGCCACCGGCGTGCTCCAGGGCGCGGAGGAGCTGAACGGGCTCGGCGACATCGTCGCGACGGCGTACGGCCAGGTTCTGGGCCTGAAGGCCGTGGCCGTGCTGGCGATGGTGCCGCTGTCGGTGCTGGCGTGGCGCCGGCTCTTCCCGGCTCCCCGGCTCGAGGCGGCGCTGGCGGTCCTGGTGGTCGCGGCCTCGGCGCTGCTGGCGGCGTTCCCGCTGCCGCCCGCCCGCCTGCAGGAGGCGGAGGCGGCGCAGGCGGGGCCGGACGCCGCGCTCGCGCTGCCGTCGGACGGCGACCTGACGATGGCGTCAAGCGCCGGCGACGTGCTGGTCGGGCTGACGCTGCGGCCCGGGCGGCCGGGACCGAACACGGCGTGGCTGTACGTGCTCCCGATCGGCGGGCTGCCGGCCGCCTCCGGCCTGAACGTCACGATGACCGTCGCGGGGCGGTCGCCGGCGGTCCGCCGGTGCGGGCCGGCGTGCCGGGCGGCCGACCTCGACCTGCGCGGCGGCGAGTCGCTGGCCGTTGGCGTGAGCGGCGCCGGGACGGCGGCGTTCCGCGTGCCCGCGCTGCCCGCTCCGGACGCCCGGGGCGTCGTCGAGCGGGCGCAGCAGGTGATGCACGCGCTGCGCACGTACCGGCTCGACGAGACGCTGCTCCCGGCGAAGGTGCCGCTCGCGGTGACGTACGCGTTCCAGGCGCCCGACCGGCTCGAATACCGGGTCAGCGGCGGCGGCGAGACGGTGATCGTCGGCCAGCAGCAGTTCTCGCGCGACGGGCCGCACGCGCCCTGGCGCGCGGAGTCGCTGCCCGCCGTCCAGGTGCCCACGTTCGTCTGGGACGGGGCCCGCGCCGTCGCGCCGCGCGCCCTGACCGCCGGGGCCGGGGGCGAGACCGCGCAGGTCGTGTCCTTCTACGAGGCGCTGGACGGGCTGCCGGTCTGGTTCGAGTTGTCCGTGGACGCCGAGGGCCTCGTCGAGGCGGCCGGGATGCGCGCCCAGGCGCACTTCATGACGGACCGCTACTACGACTTCGACACGCCGCTGACCATCGTGCCGCCCACGGGCTGACCGCGACCGACCGCCGGGTACCCTGTCGCCATGCCCCTGACGGCCGTCTTCTTCGACATCGGCGAGACCCTGGTGGACGAGACCGAGCTGATCGGCGGGTGGGCGGACTGGGCGGGCGTCCCCCGCCTCACGTTCTTCGCCGCGATCGGCGCGGTGCTGGCTCGGCGCGCCGAGGACCCACGAGCGACCGTCGATCGCCCCGTCCTGCGCGAGGTGCTGCGGATGATCCGGCCGGACCTCGACGTCGCCGACGCGCTGCGCCGGCGCGGCCATGCCGGGCACGTCTTCTCGGTCGAGGACCTGTACCCGGACGCGCTGCCGTGCCTGCTCGCCGTGCGCGACCTCGGCTACCGCATCGGGATCGCCGCCAACCAGCCGGCGGCGGCGGACGCCGCGGTGCGGAGCAGCGGGCTCCCGTTCGAGTGGCTGCTCATCTCGGACGTCGAGGGCGTGAGCAAGCCTGACCCGGCGTTCTTCGAGCGGATCCTCCAGATCAGCGGCCTGCCCGCCTCCGCGATCGCGTACGTGGGCGACCGCGTGGACAACGACGTGGTCCCGGCCGCGCGGGCCGGCATGACCGCGGTGCACGTGCGGCGCGGCCCGTGGGGCGTCATCCAGGCGGAGTGGCCGGACGCGGCGCTCGCGTCCCTGCGGCTGGGCTCACTCGCCGAGCTGCCGGGACGCCTGTCCGAGCTCGAGGCCGAGGCGGCCCCGGCCGGCTGATCGGCGTCAGAGCGGGGCCAGCACGCGGAGCACCGACCGGCCGCCGACGTCCGCCAGCGGCAGGTACACGAGGTGCGTGTTGGGGTCGATGGCGACGGAGTGCGCGTCCGGACCGGCGAAGCCGCGGGTGAGCACGGTCGGCTCGGCGCCGGCCGTGTCGACCACCGTGAGGACACCGCTCTCCGAGGCGACGTACAGCCGGTGGAGCGCGAGGTCGATCGCGAGGAGGTCGGGGCCAGCACCGACCTGCAGCGGCTGGTGCGCGTGCCCGGTGGCCAGATCCACGCTCTGCAGCCGCGCGTTGCCGCCGCAGCCGACGAACGCGCGGTCCAGGCTGGAGACGTCCACCTGCACGCCGTCGGCGTCGTCGCATCCGGGAATCGGGTAGCGCGCCACGACCGACTCGGAGACCGGGTCGACGGCGACCAGCTGCCGGCTCCCGCTGGCCGAGACCAGCACGCGGCCGGTGGACGGGTCGACCTCGGTGTCGCTCGGACCGTCCCCGACGTCGACACGCGCGAGCGCACGGTTGGTGGCGACCTCGACGACCGTCTCCCCGCCACCCATCGCGTTGGCCACGAACAGCCGGCCGGCCGAGGAGACGTACGCCATCCCGTCCGGGCCGGCGCCGGTCGGGACCCGGGCCACGACCCGCGCGCTGGCCACGTCGATCACCGCCACCTCGCTCCCTGAGTGGGCGGCCGCGTACAGTCGACCGAGCGCCGGCGCCAGCGCAAGCCCGTGCACCGATTCCACCCCCGGCACCGTGGCCACGACGCGCTGCTGCGTCGTGTCGACGACCACCACCTCGCTCGCGCCCTGGTGGGCCAGGTACAGCCGGCCGGTACGGGGGTCGAGCACCTGGTAGTCCCAGCGCGAGCTGCCGCCGGGCAGCGGGAGGTCGGCCACGAGGCGGTAGCCCGGCACGGTGGGCGCCGTGTCCACGCCGGCGGGCGGCGCACTGGCCGGCGCCGCGCAGGCCGCCAGCAGAACGGCCAGCGCCGGGACCAGCTGCGCGATCAACCGTCGCACGCCTCCAGCATTGCAGAGCCAGCCCCGGCTCGTCGTGATATATCGCAACACGTGAGCAACGGAAGAGAGCTGCAAGGACGCGTCGCCATCGTGACCGGCGCGAGTCGCGGAATCGGGGCCGCCATCGCGACGCGGTTCGCCGCCGCGGGAGCGGCGGTCGCGGTGTCGGCGCGGACGGAGGTGGAATCGGACGCGCGGCTCCCGGGCACGATCCACGAGACCGTCGCCGCGATCCACGGCGCGGGCGGCCGCGCGGTGGCGGTCCGAGCCGACCTGGCCTCGCCGGCGGACCGGCGGCGCCTCGTCGAGACGGCGGAGGCGGAGCTGGGACCGGTCGACGTGCTGGTGAACAACGCGGCCGTCACGTGGTTCATCCCGGTAGCGGAGTTCCCCATGCGCCGGCTGGAGGTGATGTTCGAGGTGCAGGTGCGGGCGCCGTTCGAGCTCGCCCAGCTGGTGCTGCCGGGGATGCGCGAGCGCGGCCGGGGCTGGATCCTCAACATCTCGTCGGGCGCGGCCCGCCACCCGCAGGGGCCGCCGTTCACGCGCCCGGGTCGCGGGGGCACCGTCTACGGCATGTGCAAGGCCGCCATCGAGCGGTTCTCGACCGGTCTGGCGGCCGAGGTGTACGACGACGGCATCGCGGTGAACGCCCTCTCGCCGTCCCGGGTCGTGGCCACGCCGGGCGTGGTGGTCCACCGGCTGATCCCGCCGGGCGCGGAGGACCAGGCGGAGCCGGTCGAGGTCATGGCCGAGGCCGCGCTGAAGCTGTGCTCCGGCGACCCGCGAACGCTGACGGCGCGCGTCACGTACAGCCAGGCGCTGCTGGACGAGCTGTGTTAGGCTGTCGCCCAGCGGCAGGCCGTGGCCGGCGTCAGGCGTGGAACAGCTCATAGACGCACGCCGCCAGGCCATCGCGGGGGTGGCCGCTCAGCACGACGTCGACGGCATCCGCTGGTGGCCGCCGACCGCCACCCCGGGGTGGGCCGACTTCCTGGTCGAGGGGGTGCCCAGCAGCCTGCCGGCATTCCGTGCCGACCTGGAGCGCGCCCTCGGCTGCCGGGTCGCGATCTACCTCGCCGACCAGCTGTCGAGCGACGCCTGGCAGCGGATCGCGCCCCTGACGGTCCCGGTCTGACGCGCCGCTTGTGCGCCGGGTAGCCAATTCGGCGCCCGGCGCACTACGCTTGTGCAAGTCCGCCCGCTGGCGATAGTGAGGCAGCCATGCACATCCATCTTGCTTACGCCCTCCAGACGTCCGTCACCCTGCCGAGCCTCGAGCAGCTCAACCCCGGCGATGTCCTGTTCCGGCTGCTCGCGCTGCTGCCCCTGATGGGGGGCTACCTGCTGGCCAGGGAAGGCAAAGGCAACCTGCTCTTCGAGGTCGCCGCCGTGCTCCTGCTCGTCCTGGCGACGGTGATCCCGTTCCCGTCGCCGAACAGCAGCCTGTCCATTCAGAACCTCCTGGACCTCTTCGTCTCGCGCTGGCCGGTGATGGTGTTCCTGCTCGGCCTGGCGTTCATCCGCGACGGCGGCTGGAAGATCGTGGCAGGCGTGGCCATGATGGGTGTGTCGGGTCTCCTCATCATCCACTGATGAGGAGGCGGGTCACATCTCCTCGCCGCCTTTGAGACCGATCTCGATCAGGTGGCGCAGTGCCGAGGTGGGCAGGCCCTCGGGCGGGATCTTCGCCGGCACCTCCGCGTCCACCTGGAGCGTGCGGAGCTGCTCGTCCGTCACGTCGACGGCTTTCAGAGCGGGGTTGCGGCGAAACCTGCCGGGCGCCGGCTCCACGAAGAACGGCACCTGGTCCCCGTCGGGCAGCTCCACTCCGACGGAGCGAACCAGGTGGCGCACCTGCTCACGTCTGCGCGCACTGACGGCGCGCCGTCTGTCGTATTGCTGGTCGGTCATGGGCAGGGGTTCGCTCCTGGGGCGATGAGCACCTGCCGACTATACGAGCCTTCTCACGACCGCCGCTCGGAGTGGCGCTCGAAGAGGTCGAGCGCCTCCGCCGCAGTCGGCGGGCGAAGCACGTTCCGTTCGGCGAACTGCCCCGCATCGGGGTATCCCGTCGCCCGGATCAGCTCGGCCGCGCGCTGCAGGTCGTAGGCCGTTCGGCACAGCGTCACGTCCGGTCCGAGCAGGGCCCAGTACGCGCCGGGCTCACCGTAGGGCATGCCCACGCTGCCCACGTTCACCACGCGGAGGTCGCCAGCGCCGCGATCGAACTGCATGTGTGTGTGCCCGCACGTGACCACGCCCTCCGTCACGCCCGGGAAGAACCCGAGCACGCGCTGGTCCGGCGAGCGCGCCGTGAACACGTCGAGGTCGTCGTTGCGCGCCGAGGCGTGACAGCAGAGCACCAGGCCCAGCCCCTCCACGTCCACCACCACGCGGTCGGCGAAGCCGGCCATGAAGTCGCGATGCCGGCGATCGAGCTGCGCGACCGTCCAGCGCAGTCGGGCGCGGGTCTCTTCGCCCTCCACCAGCGACTCCACCGGCACGCCGTCGAACCCGGCGACCAGCGCCCGATCGGCGTTGCCGCGCACGAACCGCGCGCGGTCGCCGAGCCGCACGAGGCGCTCGATCGTCTCGCGCGGCATCGGCCCGGCGGCCACGTCCCCGTTGCTGACGACCAGGTCGACGCCGAGTCGATCGATCGTGTCCAGCACGGCCTCGAGCGCCGGCAGGTTGCCGTGGACGTCCGAGACGACCGCCACGATCACGGGCTCCAGCTCCGACGCGACGCGACGAATCGCCAGTGGCTGTGCCGGTTGCCGTCGTCGTCGGAGAACTCGTCCAGCGCGAGCCCGTCGACGTCGAAGCCGGCGAGCAGCTCGCGCGCCCCCGCCTCGTCGCAGTAGTGATGCATCACGCCCGCCTCGGGCCCGCGCTCCTGCACGTACGTCGACGGCTCCAGCCGGCGACCCTCGCCGTGCTTCCAGGCCCGCGTCGACAGCAGCGTGCCCACGAAGAGGCCCTCGTCCCGCAGCACGCGGCCGGCCTCCGCGATCGCCAGCCGGACGCCGGCGGCGGTGTCGTGGTACAGGACGTGGTGGGCGATCACCGCGCCGAAGCTCGCGGACGCGAACGGCAGGGCGCGCATGTCGGCCCTGGCGACGCGGACCGCACGCTCCTCCCCCCGCAGCCGCTCGCGGGTACGCGCCAGCCCGTGGGGAGCGAGGTCCGTCCCGTACGCGGCGAAGCCGTGCCGCTCGAGCCAGAGCAGGTGCCGGCCACCGCCGCAGCCGACGTCCAGGACGGGCGTGGAGCGCGGCGCCGGCAGCGCCTCGAGCGCTCGCGTCACGAACGGCTCGGGCTCGTCCGGAACGGGCAGCAGCGTGGGGTCCGCGTAGAGCTCATCCCAGGTCGGCATCGGATGCGCTGAGCCTAGCGCCTGCGTTCGCGACCGCGGCGTGTGACGTCGGTTGTCGAGTGGTGTCAAGTGAATTACTGCTTAACAGATTGGAAAGCCGACATGACTGCACGAATCACGGCGGGCGGGTCCACGACCTGGCCAGCAAGCATGGTGATTGACGAAATGGCCTCGGATTACTTAACTTCTCTGTGGGCCTCTGCTTAGCTCACCCGCAGAGGCCGGTGGGGGAAGGGAACGCGGCGTTCAGGCCGCTGAGCACCGTCTGGCCAGCGCAGGGGGAGCGTTGGCCGGCGGTGCTCGGCGGACCTGGCGCAGCTGACCCGGGGCGTCCGGAGGGCGGCGCTGGCCGCCGCTCCGGGCGCCTCATCTCGATTCCAGCGCCAGCGCGATGGCCTGCTCGGGCGCCAGCTTGCGGCCTTCCTCGCGGGCCCGGGTCGCGGCCGGGCCGACGCTCCTGCGGGCTGC
>DASQZW010000060.1:0-17533 GCA_035638495.1 Terriglobales bacterium | reverse complement strand
TTTCGCCCGACAGCATCACCCTGCGGTCGCCGCCGTCCTCGGGCCATTGATCCGCGCCGGGGATGTGGCGCGCTGCGGCGTTCTGGAGCTCGAGATTCTGTTCAGTGCTCGGGATGGCGAGGACATCGAACTGACGCGCTGCGACCTGGAACAGGCACTCCAGCTCGCAGAGACCAGCCAGGTGGACTTCGGTCGCGCCGCCGAGGTGATGCAGCTCCTGGCGCGACGAGGCCTCCATCGGAGCGTGGCGCTTCCCGATCTGGTGCTCGCAGCGGTCGCCGAGCGACACGGTCTGACGGTCCTGCACTACGACGCCGACTTCGACCACATCGCGCTGGTCACCGGACAGGGAGTGGAGTGGATCGTGCCGAGAGCCAGCGTGTCGTGAGGTACGCGTTCCGACTGGTGGACGTCTTCAGCGAGCGGCCGCTCGCCGGCAACCAGCTCGCGGTCGTGCTCGACGCCGAGGGCCTCGGGGCCCAGCGCATGCAGGCAGTCGCGCGCGAGTTCAACTTCTCCGAGACCACGTTCGTCACGCCGTCGTCCGTCGCCGGCTGTGACTGGCGCGTGCGCATCTTCACGCCCAATCGGGAGCTGCCGATGGCCGGCCACCCGACGATCGGCACCGGCGTGGTGCTCGAGGCGGAGGGCAGGGCGCGGGAGCAGACTGTGTTCGAGCTCGGCGTCGGACCCACGCCGGTCCGCGTTCGGCCGGGCTGGGCGGAGATGGACCAGCGCCCGCCGACCTTCGGCCTCGAGCATCCCGACCCCGCGATCCTGGCGGCGGCCATCTCCGCCGAGCCCCAGGACATCCTGGCCACCGGGCTCCCTCCGCAGGCCGTGGGCACCGGCCTGGCCCACCTGATGGTGCCGATCCGGTCGCTCGAAGCCATACGCCGGCTGCGGCCGCTGCCCGACCGCTGGGACGCCGCCATGGCGGGCCTCCCGGAGCTCGCCGTCTACGCCTTCGCCCGCGAGGGGCAGCTGGCCGGCAGCGACGCCCACTGCCGCATGTTCGCGCCGCACCTGGGCGTCACCGAGGACCCCGCGACCGGATCGGCGGCCGGCCCGCTCGCTTGCTACCTGACCGCGCGGACGCCGGTCGGCGACGGCACCCGCGCGTTCCGGTTCGAGCAGGGCTTCGAGATGGGCCGCGAGAGCCTGCTGGAGGCGTCGGTCGACGTGAGCGACGGTGTCATCCGCGCCGTTCGCGTGGGCGGCAGCGCCCGGATCGTGGCGGCGGGCTGGCTGGACCTGCCGGACTGATCGCCGGCGATGCGGCCCGCAGCTGCGCGGGCCGCATCATTCGGCTCGTTCAGAATTCAGTCCCCAAGAACCTCTTCATCACTGAAACGTCCCAGCTGTCCGATCTACCCGGCGGATCGCACGTCCTGGTGCGACACTGGACAGCTCTATGGAGCTGATCGATCTCAGCCAGGACTTCTCGGTCCACACGCCGGCGTTCGCCTCCTACGACGGCCCCAGCGTCAAGTGGGTCAAGCGGCTGGCGTTCGACAGAGCGGGCGGCCAGGAGATCACGACCACGCTCCACGTCGGCACCCACCTGGACGCGCCGGCGCACTTCCAATCGGGCGGCAAGTTCATCGCCGACCTTCCCCTCGACTTCCTGGTCGGCCCCGCCTGTGTCGTGGACCTGGAGCGGATGGGGGTCGGTGACTACCAGCTGTACGGCCCCGAGCACTTCGAGCGCTGGGAGGCGGACACGGGGCAGCGCATCGAGCGCGGCGACATCCTGGTGATCCACACCGGCTACCACCGCTACTACCCGGAGAACTGGGCCGACCGCTCGGCCGTCGACGAGACGCGCTACTTCGTCCGCCACCCGGGACCCGCCCGCGCGTTCGCGGAGTGGGTGCTGGAGCGAGGCGTGCGCTGGCTCGCGGTGGACGCCGGGTCTGCCGACCACCCCATGAACACCGTGATCCGGCGGCTGCGTCCCGACGAGGCCCAGGACGCAGAGGCCGCTCTGGGCCTGCCCCTGGACGAGGTCTTCCCCAGGCAGGACTACCAGGTCATGCACACGCTGCTGTTCCCGCACGACGTGGTGCACATCGAGAACCTGGGCGGCGAGATCGACCGGGTCCTCGACCGGAGGGTTCGGTTCGGCTGCTTCCCCTGGCGGTTCCAGGGCGGTGAGGCGGCGTTCTGCCGGGCGGTCGCCTTCCTGTGATCGGCCTCACACGCAGGGCGGAGCCCGTGCTCACGGCGATTCCGGGATTCGTCCGATGAAGCCGCCTCCGTTCCAGCACCACGCGCCGGCTTCGGTGGAGGATGCACTGTCACTCCTGGCCGGCCTCGACGACGCAAAGGTGCTGGCGGGCGGGCAGTCGCTGGTGCCGCTCATGAACTTCCGGCTGGCACGGCCGGCCCACCTGGTCGACGTGAACCGCCTCGACGGCCTGGCGCGGGTCTCCGAGCGCGACGGCGGCGTCGCGGTCGGCGCGACGGTGCGCCAGGCAGACGCCGAGCGGCATCCGCTGCTGCTTCAGCACTGCCCGCTGGTGCCCCTCGCGCTGCGTCAGGTCGCCCACCACGTCGTGCGGAACCGCGGCACGGTCTGCGGGAGCCTGGCCCACGCCGACCCGGCCGCCGAGCTGCCGGCGGTCCTGCTGGTGCTGGGCGGCCACGTGGTCGCGCGGTCCGTCCGGGGCGAGCGGATCGTGGAGGCGGCAGACCTGTTTCTGGGCCCGTTCGAGACGTCGCTCGCGCCGGACGAGCTGATCGTCGAGGCGTGGTTGCCCGCCCACGCGCCCGAGGACGTGTCGATCGTCGAGGAGTCCCGGCGGCACGGCGACTTCGCGATGGCGGGCGTCGCGCGCTGGCGCGACCGGCTGGCGCTGTTCGGTGTCGCGCCGACGCCGGTGCTCGCGGATCCCTCGCGGCGGCTCCAGCCGAGCGCGGACCTCGAGGCCTCCGCGGAGTTCAAGCTCCACCTCGTCGAGGTGCTGATCGAGCGGGCGCGGCTCGCCAGAGCGGATCTCCCCCACCGCCCACCTCGCCGGCCGGCGGGCGCGGAGCCCGCGAGGTCCGGCTTCCGGGTCAACGGGAAACCGCGTCCGGCGCCGTCGTCCGCCCGGCGGCTGCTGTCGGACTACCTTCGCGCAGAGCTGGGGCTGACCGGAACCCACGTGGGCTGCGAGCACGGCGTCTGCGGCTGCTGCACCGTGCTGCTCGACGGCCGGCCGGTGCGTTCCTGCCTGCTGCTCGCGGTCCAGGCCGACGGCCACGAGGTGACCACCATCGAGGGCCTGGCGTCCGACGGGGCGGCGCTGCACCCCGTCCAGCAGGCATTCCACGAGTGCCATGGCCTGCAGTGCGGCTTCTGCACGCCGGGCTTCGTGCTCGCGGTGACCGGCCTGCTGGCCGAGCACCCGGAGCCGGCCGACGAGGAGATCGACGAGGGCATTGCCGGGAACCTCTGCCGCTGCACGGGCTACGCCTCCATCCGGCGCTCGGTGCGCCGCGCGGCCGAGCTGCTGCGATGACGACGCGCTGGTTCGGCGAGCCCGTCCAGCGCCTGGAGGACGACCGCCTGCTGCGCGGCCGCGGGCGCTACACCGACGACGTCGACGACGGGGCGCTCCACGGATGCTTCGTTCGCTCGCCCCTCGCGCACGCGCGCATCGCGGCGGTCGACGTCGCGGCGGCCCGGCGCGCTCCCGGCGTGGCCGCGGTCTACACGGCCGCGGATCTGCCCTTCGGCGACGTCGACCTGCCGCTGCTGATCCCGCACCCGGCGCTCACGCATGGCCGGACCCAGCGCTGCCTGGCCTCGGAGATCGTGCGCTACGCGGGCGAGGCAGTCGCATTCGTGGTCGCGGAGGACCGGTACCTCGCCGAGGACGCGGCCGAGCTGGTCGACGTGACGTACGATCCGCTGCCGGCCGTGGTCGCGCCCGAGGCGGCCGAGCGGGCGGAGCACCTGGTCCACGATGACGTGCCCGGCAACGTGGCCGCCGAGCTGACGCAGGAGCGCGGCGACGTCGAGGCCGCGCTTGCAGGCTCGCCCAGGCGCCTGGACCTGCGCCTCCGCTTCGAGCGCGGGGCCGCGGCGCCGATGGAGGCGCGCGCCATCTGGGCCCGGTGGGACGAGGCCGGCCGCCGGCTGCTCGTCTACGACTCCACGCAGTCGCCGACCTCGATCCGGGGCGGCCTGGCCGTGCTCTTCGGGCTGCCCGAGACGTCGGTCGAAGTCATCGCGCCCGACGTGGGCGGCGGGTTCGGGCCCAAGATCATGCTGTTCTACCCGGACGAGCTGCTCGTGCCGTTCGCCGCGATGCGCCTGGGCAGGCCCGTGAAGTGGACGGAGGACCGGGCGGAGCACTTCACGGCCGTCAACCACGAGCGGGCCCAGGTCCACCGCGTACGGGTCGGCTTCGATGACACGGGCGCCGTCCACGCGCTCGACGACGACTTCGTGAACGACGCAGGCGCGTACACGCCGTACGGGATCATCCTGCCCCTCATCACGGCCGCCCAGACGACCGGGCCCTATCGCGTGCCCCACTTCCGGACCCGCTTCCGACACGTCTACACGAACGCGACGCCGACCTCGCCCTACCGCGGCGCAGGCCGGCCGCACGGCTGCTTCGTGATGGAGCGGGTGATCGACGCCGTCGCCGCCGAGCTGCGACTGGACCGCGCCGAGGTGCGCCGCCGCAACTTCGTCCAGCCGGACGAGTTCCCCTGGGACACGGGCATCGCCTGGCAGGACGGCAATCGAGCCGTGTACGACAGCGGGAACTACCCCGCCCTCCTCGAGGAGTGCCTCCGCGCGCTGGGACCGCGGCCGGAAGGCGCGAACGTCGGCATGGGCCTGGGCGTGTACGTCGAGGGCACCGGCGTCGGCCCGTACGAGGGCGCGCACGTCCAGGTGCTGGTGTCCGGGAAGGTGGTGGCGGCCACCGGCATCCCCAACCAGGGCCAGGGCCACGCGACGGTGCTGGCGCAGGTCGTGGCCGACGCGCTGGGCGTCGACGTCGCGGACGTCGAGGTCACGAGCGGCGACACCCGGCGGTTCCAGTGGGGCGTGGGCACCTTCGCCTCGCGCGGCGCGGTGACCGCGGGCAACGCGATGCACGTCGCCGCGCTGCGGGTCGCCGAGAAGGCGAGGCGGATCGCGTCGGAGCACCTGGAGGTCGATCCCGAGGACCTGGAGCTGGTGGGCGGCAGGGTACGCGTGAAGGGGACCCCCGATCGCTCGATGCCGCTGGCGGTCGCCGCCATCCTGTCCAACCCGCTGCGCTACGCGTTCGGCGGCGGCGCCGAGATTGCGACGCAGTTCCAGGGCCGCCCGCGCCCGGGACCGCCGCTGGCCGAGGACGAGCAGCCGGGCCTGGAGGCGACCGGCTTCTTCAGCCCGGGGGCGTCGACCTGGGCATCCGGCTGCCATGCGGCGTACGTGCGAGTCGACCCGCTGACCTTTCGGCTGGAGATCCTCCGGTACGTGGTGGTCCACGACTGCGGCAGGGTCATCAACCCGCTGATCCTGCAGGGCCAGATCGAGGGCGGCGTCGCCCAGGGCATCGGGGGCGCGTACTACGAGCGGCTGGCCTACGACGCGGACGGCCAGCTCCGCAACGCCTCGTTCATGGAGTTCCTGGTCCCGTACGCGACTGAGGTGCCGGAGCCCGAGATCGGACACCTGGAGACGCCGTCGCCGCTGAACCCGCTGGGCGTCAAGGGGGCCGGGGAGGCGGGCGTGATTCCGGTCGGGGCGGTGATCGCTTCGGCGATCGAGGACGCGCTGGGCGTGTCGGTCCGCGAGATGCCGCTGTCGCCGCAGCGGCTCTACGACCTCACCCGGCCCGCCTGTGGATAACCCTGGGGACAACCCGGGGACAACGTAGCCGCGCCGGCCCGCGAGTGCGTTACCCGTCCACCATCGGCATTCGGATACCGCGGTCGCGCGCCACGCGCCGGGCCGCCTCGTAGCCGGCGTCGGCGTGGCGCACGACGCCCAATCCGGGGTCGCAGGTCAGCACCCGCCCCAGCCGGTGGGCCGCCTGCTCGCTGCCGTCCGCCACGACCACCATGCCCGCGTGCAGCGAGTAGCCGATGCCCACGCCGCCGCCGTGGTGGACCGACACCCAGTGCGCCCCGGCGGCCGTGTTCAGCAGCGCGTTGAGCATCGGCCAGTCGCCGATTGCATCCGAGCCGTCCGCCATCGCCTCCGTCTCCCGGTGGGGCGACGCCACGCTGCCCGCGTCCAGGTGGTCGCGGCCGATCACGATCGGCGCCCCTACCCGGCCCTCAGCCACCAGGCGGTTGAACGCGAGGCCGGCCTCGGCTCGCTGGCCATAGCCCAGCCAGCAGATCCGCGCGGGCAGGCCCTGGAACGCGACCCGCTCCTCCGCCATGCGCAGCCAGCGGTGGAGGCGCTCGTCGTCGGGGAACAGCTCCATGACCGCGCGATCGGTGGCAGCGATGTCGTCGGGGTCGCCGGACAGCGCAACCCAGCGGAACGGCCCCTTGCCCTCGCAGAACATCGGCCGGATGAAGGCCGGCACGAAGCCCGGATAGTCGAACGCCCGCTCGCAGCCGCCTTCCCGGGCGCCCTGGCGGAGGTTGTTGCCGTAGTCGAACACCGCCGCCCCGGCATCGCCGAAGGCGAGCATCGCCGTCACCTGCTCGGCCATCGAGCGGCGCGCCTGGCGCTCGTACTCGGCCGGCGACCGTGAACGCAGCGCGGCCGCCTCCTCCAGGCTGAGGTCGACCGGGACGTAGCCGCCGAGCGGGTCGTGCGCCGAGGTCTGGTCGGTCACGGCGTCCGGCCGGAAACCGCGGCGCACGAGCTCGCCGTGCACGTCCGCCGCGTTGCCGGCCAGCCCGACGGACAGCGGCCGCCCTGCCGACCGCGCCTCCTCGACCCACGCCAGCGCCTGGTCCAGGTCGGCGGTCGACCGGTCGAGGTAGCGCTCCCGCACCCGGCGCTCGATACGCGCCGGGTCGACCTCGACCACGAGCGCCACGCCGCCGTTCATCGTCACGGCGAGCGGCTGGGCGCCGCCCATCCCGCCCAGCCCCGCGGTCAGCACGACGCGTCCGCGAAGGCTGCCGCCGAACCGCTGGTCGGCCAGCTCCGCCAGCGTCTCGTACGTGCCCTGCAGGATGCCCTGGCTGCCGATGTAGATCCACGAGCCCGCGGTCATCTGCCCGTACATGGTCAGACCGGCCCGCTCCAGGTCGCGGAACGTGTCCCAATCCGCCCACTTCGGCACCAGTACGCTGTTCGCGATCAGGACCCGCGGCGCGAAGGGATGCGTGCGGAACACCGCGACCGGCTTGCCGGACTGCACCAGCAGCGTCTCGTCGTCGCCCAGCTCGCGGAGCGCCGCCACGATCGCGTCGAACGCCTCCCAGCTGCGCGCCGCCCGGCCCGTGGCGCCGTAGACGACCAGGTCGTCAGGCCGCTCCGCGACCTCCGGATCGAGGTTGTTCATCAGCATGCGCAGCGCCGCCTCCTGCGGCCAGCCGCGGCATGTGAGCGCGGAGCCGTGGGGCGCGCGGACCGGCCGGGCACCCTTCACCGGAGCTCCCCGACGGCCGCCTGGGCCGCTGCGACGACTGCCCCGCCGCGCACGAGCCGCTCGGCGGCCGCCAGCTCCGGGGCGAGCAGTCGGTCCGGTCCGGGGCCGCCCACCTCCGCCGTGACCAGCTGGCCAACCCGCGCGGTGGCCGGCGCCGCCGGCAGCGGAGCACGCAGCTCCAGGCCCCGTGCGGCGCAGAGCAGCTCGACCGCGAGCACCCGCGCGACGTTGGCCAGCAGTCGGCGGAGCTTGACGGCCGCGCTCCAGCCCATCGACACATGGTCCTCCTGCATGCCGGACGTCGGCACGGAGTCGGTGCTGGCCGGGTGTGCCAGCAGCCGGTTCTCGGCGACGAGCGCGGCGGCCGTGTACTGCGCGAGCATGAGGCCGGAGTTGACGCCCGGCTCCGGAGCCAGGAACGGCGGCAGGCCGCTCGAGCGGGTCGGGTCGAGGAGCCGGTCCACGCGGCGCTCCGCGATCGCGCCGACCTCGGCGCAGGCGATGGCCAGGAAGTCGCACGCGAACGCCAGCGGCTCGCCGTGGAAGTTGCCGTTGGACTCGACCCGCCCGTCGGCGAGCACGACCGGATTGTCGATCGCCGCCGCCAGCTCGCGCTCGGCGACGCGCACGGCGAACTCGAGCGTGTCGCGCGCGGCGCCGGCAACCTGCGGGCTGCAGCGCATGGAGTACGAGTCCTGCACGGCGTGGGGGCTGTCACGGTGAGAGGCGACGATCGCCGAGCCGGCCAGCAGGCGCCTGAGGTTCTCGGCGCTGGCCGCCTGGCCGGGGTGGGGCCGGAGCGCCTGGAGGTCGGCGGCGAAGACCCGGTCCGTGCCCAGCAGCGCCTCGACGCTCATCGCGGCCGTGACGTCCGCCGTGCGGACCAGCAGTCGGGCGTCCTCGCACGCCAGGACGAGCATCGCCAGCATCCCGTCAGTACCGTTGACCAGCGAGAGCCCCTCCTTCGCCTCCAGTCTGATCGGCGCCAGGCCCGTGCCTGCGAGCGCCCCACCCTCGCCGACCAGGGCCGCGGCGACGTGCGCCAGCGGCGCCAGGTCCCCGCTGGCGCCGAGCGAACCGTGGACCGGCACGACCGGCGTCACGCCGGTGTTGAGGAGCGTCGCAAGCGCCTCGGCCACCGCGGGCCGCACGCCGCATCGGCCGGTCGCCAGCGTCCGCAGCCGGAGCAGCATCATTCCCCGCACGACCTCCGGTTCGACGGCCTCACCCATGCCGGCCGCGTGCGAGCGGATCAGCGAGTGCTGGAGCTCGGAGCGGTGCTCCGGCGCGATGCGGGTGCCGGCCAGCGCCCCGAAGCCCGTCGAGATGCCGTAGACCGGCAGCTCGCCGGCGGCGAGCTCCTCCACCCGGGCGCGGCTGCGCCGCATCGCCTCGATCGCCTCTGCCGTCAGTTCGACCGGGGCACCGTGACGCGCCACGGCGACCACGTCGGCGAAGCCGAGCGGTGCGCCGGAGATGACGACTGGCGTCACCGCCCCGCCCCCCGCATCTCGTCGTACCCGGGCCCCCGGTCGAAGAACGGGCGCTCGCGCGGCGGACGGCGCACCTCCACCACGCGGTCGTCGCGAATCACGACGCCGTAGTCGCGCTCGGCCGACTCCGCCGACACCAGCCCACGGCGCACGTCCTGCAGCACGAGGTCCGGCTCTCGCTCGAACGGGTCGCCCCAGCCCCCGCCCCCCGTCGTGCGCAGTCGCAGCAGCGTGCCCGCTGGCAGCGCCACGTCGTCGTTCATGCCCGGCAGGGGCCGCGCGTCCACCGACGCCTCGTACGGCAGACCGGCCATCCCGCCCGCCACGCCGTAGCAGCCGAGCCGGGCGCGGTCGGCCGTGGAGACGAACGCCGCGTCGCGCAGCAAGCGGATGTGCTTGTCGTAGCCCAGGCCGCCGCGGCGCCGGCCCGGACCGCCCGAGTCCAGCGCCAGCGCGAGCTTCTCGATGAGGACCGGGAACCGCGTCTCCGCGAACTCGGCCGGCAGGTTCTTGGAGTCGGGGACGATGTGGATCGCGTCGGACCCGTCGGCATAGAACCGGCCGCCCGAGCCGCCGCCGAGCACCTCGCGCAGCAGGTACCAGCGGCCGTGGACATCGCGGCCGTGGATGCCCCAGTAGCGGATGGTCTCCTGGTCCGCCGGCATACGGCCGCCGACCGCCTGGGCCAGACACCCGGCGAAGACGCCGAGTAAACGCAGGATGAGGAAGCTGCGCGCGTTCGTCGGTGCGGGGAACTCCGGGGTGACCAGGGTTCCGCGCGGCGGGAAGCGCAGCTCCAGCACGTCGCAGATGCCCTCGTTGACGTCCAGCTCCGCCGCGCGTTCGGGCGACTCGGCCAGGTTGCGGAGGACGCACGCCATCCACTTGCGCAGGAACAGGCCGTCGGCGTAGTCGCCGGCGTGGTTGATCGGCCCCAGCGCCTGCGGACCCGTCCCGGTCAGGTCGCAGACGATGCGGTCTGCCGTCTTGGTCATCGTCATGCGCAGCACGTGCAGCCGCGGCGGCTCCACGCCGTCGTGCTCGATGTAGTCCTCGAACGTGTACGTGCCGTCGGGGATGCACGGCAGGATCTCGCGCCGGAACGTGTCCGCGCAGCGCCGCACAAGCGCCTCGAAGCAGGCCTCCACCATCTCGGTCCCATAGCGCGCGAACAGCCCGGCCAGGCGGCGGGCGCCCATCCGGCACGCGGCCACCTCCGAGTCCAGGTCGCCCGCGAACGACTCCGGCGTCCGCGAGTTGCGCACGATCACCCGGTAGAGATCGTCGTTGCGCACGCCGGCGCTGAACAGCCGCACCGGCGGAACCATCAGGCCCTCCTGGAAGGCCGACGTGGCGTGCGCGGGCATCGACCCGGGCACCATGCCGCCGATGTCGTCGTGGTGGCCGAAGGCCTGCACGAACGCGACGACCTCGCCCTCGTGGAACACGGGCACCGTGGTGGTCAGATCGGGCAGGTGCCCGATCGAGCCCTCGGACAGGTAGACGTCGTTGTGGTAGAAGACGTCGCCGTCCCGCATCGTGGCCAGGGCGAAGTCGCGCACCACCGGCTGCACCATCGCCGAGTAGGAGCGGCCGGTCAGCTTCCGGCAGCGGCGGTCGTGGATGCCGGCCCGGTAGTCGTGCTGGTCGCGGATCATCGGCGAGCGGGCGGTCCGCTCGATCGCCGCCTCCACCTCGGCCTCGACCGAGGCCAGCGTGCCCTCGACGATCTGCAGGACGATGGGATCGACAGCGGAAGACATCATTCCCCCCCACCCAGCCCGCCCCCGCGAGGGGGGAGGGATCGGAGCACCAGGTTCGCCAGCCGGTCGACCTCGACGGTGAAGCCCTCCTCGACCACCGTCGTCGAGCCGTACTCCTCCACGATCGCCGGGCCGGCGGCGTGGAAGCCCGCCGGGAGGTCCTCCCGCCGGTACACCGCGAACCCCGCGCGATGCGCCACCGCCCGTCCGCTGCCGGCCGGCGGCGGCCGCTCCGGGCGCGGGCGCTCGATCCGGCCCACGCCGGTGACCTTCCAGTTCACGAGCTCGACCACCTCTCCGTCGCGATACGCGTAGCCGTAGATGCGCTCGTGCGCGTCGTGGAACGCCGCCGCCACGGCCACCGGGTCGAACGGGGCGCCCGCCGGGACGCCGATCTCATGGGCCTCGCCCAGGTAGCGCGCGTCGACGGTCCGCACCAGCGCCATGTCGGCGTCCGCCACTCGTTCCGCCCGGAGCGTTGCGGCGGCCTCCGCGCACAGCCGGTCGAACGTGGCGGCCACCTCCGCCGGGTCGACCTCGTCATGGCGCCGCACCATCGTGACCACGTGGTCGTCCTTCAGGTCGACCGCCAGCAGGCCGAACGCCGACACGTTGCCCGGGCTGGGCGGCACCAGCACGGTGCCCAGCCCGAGCAGCTGCGCGATACGGCAGGCCTGCAGCGGCCCGGCGCCGCCGAACGCGACCAGCGCGTCGCCGCTCGGGTCGATACCGCGCTTGACGGTGAGCTGCAGCACGGCGTTTGCCTGGTTGTGCGCTGAAAGCTCGAGGATGCCATGGGCGGCCCGGTCGACCGTCAGGCCCAGGGCCCGTCCGATCTGCTCGACGCCGCGGCGCGCGAGGTCCGCGTGCAGACGGATGGCGTCTCCGGCCAGCGCGTCCGGGATCCTGCCGAGGGCCAGGTGGGCGTCGGTGACGGTCGGCTTCGAGCCGCCGCGGCCGTACGCCATCGGGCCCGGGTCGGCGCCGGCGCTGCGCGGCCCGACGCGAAGGCCGCCGTCCGGGCCGATCCACGCGATCGAGCCGCCCCCCGTGCCGACCGAGACGATGTCGATCATCGGCACCCGCACGGGGAAGCGCCCGATCCGCCCATCCCGCGTGAGCTGCGGCTCGGCGCCCTCGACGAGGCAGACGTCGGTCGAGGTGCCGCCCGTGTCGATCGTGATGACGCGCTCGAACCCTGCCTGACGCGCCAGCCATGACGCGCCGAGAGCGCCGGCCGCCGGGCCGGACAGCGCGGTCGAGATGGGCCGTCGGGCGACCGACGCGGCCGGCATCACGCCGCCGTTGGACTTCATGATCAGCAGCGGCGCGCCGGGCGCGACGTCGGACAGCTGCCGCTCGGCGCTGGCCAGGTAGCCGTTGACGTGCGGCTTGACGAACGCGTCGACGAGCGTCGTCACGGCTCGCTCGTATTCGCGGTACTCGGGCCACACCTCACTCGACACGGACACGACGATCTCCGGCGCCTCCTCGAGCAGCACGTCGCGCATCCGCAGCTCGTGGGCGGGATTGGCGTACGCGTGGAGGAAGCACACCCCCACGGCGCGCACGCCGGCCCGCAGCAGCTCGCGGGCGACCGCCCGGGCGTCCTCCTCGTCGAACGGCGTCAGCACGTCGCCCCGGAAACTCAGCCGCTCGGTGACCTCGAAGACGCGCTCGAGCGGCACGATGCGGTCGGGCTTGACCCAGAAATACGAGTTCCCGTAGCCGGACGGCACGCTCTGGCGCGCGATCTCCAGCACGTGTCGGAATCCGCGCGTGGTCACCAGCGCCAGCGCCTGGAAACGCTCCTCCAGCAGCGCGTTGGTGGCGACCGTGGTCCCGTGCGCGACGGCCTCGGGAACCGTACCGGGCGCCAGGTCGAGCACCCGCCGAACCCCGTCGATCAGCGCCTGGGCGGGGTCCGCCGGCGTGCTGGACACCTTCAGCCGCGCCACCGCCCCCCCGGCGTCGAGCAGCACGAGATCGGTGAACGTGCCGCCGGTGTCGATCCCGATGCGAGCGCGCGTCACGTCCGCCATTGTCTCGCTCTGGGTTCGCACACCTGTCGCGTCCGAATTACAATCCGCGCGCGTGGGACACCGCGACGCGGTGCGTCTACCCAGGCAGCTGACGAGCTTCGTCGGCCGGCAGCGCGAGCTGGCGGGCGTGATCGACGCGCTCGACGGCCATCGGATGGTCACGCTCTGCGGTCCCGGCGGAGCGGGCAAGACGCGCCTGGCCCTGGCCGTCGCCGAGCAGGTCGCCGGCACGGGGCCCGGCGGCGTCTTCCTGGCGGAGCTGGCGGACGTGACCGACCCGCAGCTGGTGGCCAGCAGCCTGGCCTCGGCCCTGTCGGTGCGCGAGCGTCCCGAGGTCGGCGTCGTGGCGAGCCTCGCCGCGGCGATCGGGGCCGACCGCATCCTGCTCGTCGTGGACAACTGCGAGCACCTGGCGGAGGCCTGCGCCGAGCTCGCGGCCGCGCTGCTCGTGGCCTGCCCGAACGCCCGGCTGCTGGCGACCAGCCGGCAGTCGCTGTCGGTCCCGGGGGAGCTGGCCTGGCGGCTGGCCTCGCTTCCGACGCCGTCCGCCGAGGCTCCACCGGCTCCGGACGAGCTGCTGCGATACGAGTCGGTGCAGCTGTTCCTGGACCGCGCCGGCACGTTCCAGCCCGGCTTCCGCCTCAGCGTGGAGAACGCGCCCGCCGTGGCCCGGATCTGCGAGCTGACCGAGGGCATTCCCCTGGCGATCGAGCTGGCGGCCGGCCGCCTGCCGGCGCTCGCCCCAGAGCAGATCGCCGACCAGCTGCGGGACGCCCTCGGCGTGCTCACGAGCAGCTCGAAGCTGCTGCCGCGACGCCAGCGCACCCTGCGGGCGACGATCGACGGCAGCTACGAGCGGCTGGCTCCGGGCGAGCGCGTCCTCTTCAACCGGCTGTCGGTGTTCTCGGGGCCCGCCGGACTCGACGCGGTGCGGGCGGTCTGCGCCGACGCGGTCCTGCCCGCCGTCGAGGTGCTCGACAGTCTCGCCAGGCTGATCGACCAGTCGCTGGTGCAGGCGGAGGCCGCCGCCAGGGAGCTTCGCTACCGCCTGCTGGAGCTCCTACGCCAGTACGCCAGCGAGAAGCTGGCCGAGGCAGGAGAGGAGGAGTCGCTGCGCCGGCGACACGCCGAGCACTTCGCCGCGATGGCCGAGGCGTCGTACACGGAGAACGCGCGCGGCAGCCAGCCCGTGTGGGGCCAGCGGCTGGCGACCGATGCCCCGAACTTCCGCACCGCGCTCGACTGGAGCCTGCGTGCGGACCCCGACCTGGCGCTGCGCATCGCCGCGGGCCTCTCCTGGTTCTGGCACACCCACTCGTACCTGGCCGAGGGCCGGCGCTGGCTCGAACGAGCGCTCCGGGCGGCCGGCGGAGACCCGGCGGTGCGGGCGCAGGCGCTGCACGGAGCCGGCCAGATCGCGTACCGCCAGGACGACTGCGGAGCGGCCCAGGCGTTCCTCACCGAGGCGCTCGAGATCCAGCGGCAGCTCGATGACGACGCCGCGACGGCGCGCACGCTGCGCAGTCTCGGCCTGGCCCTGCTCTCGCTCGGTGACTACCGGCACGCCACGCAGTGCCTGGAGGAGGCGCTCGCGATCCAGCGAGTTCGCGGCGACCGCTTCGACGTCGCGCGGACGCTGGGCAGCCTGGCGCTCCTGTCGATCCGGTCAGGCCGCTACGAGGCCGCCCGCGAGCGGTGCGAAGAGTGCGTGGCCCTGGCGAGGCAGAGCAACGACGAGTGGGGCCTGGCCCTCTCGATCGGGACACAGGGCGAGCTCGCGCTGGAGGTCGGCGACCACGAGGCCGCTCGCTCGCACCTGCAGGCCAGCATCGGGCTGCTGGCGAAGCTGAACGACACTCCGAGCGTCGCGTACCGGCTGGAGGGCTTCGCGCGCCTGGCCGCCGCTCGCTCGGAGCACGAGCGGGCGCTGACGCTCGTGGCCGCGGCCGCGGCCGTGTGGAGGCGGTCGGGCGCGGTCGCCGTGCCGCACTGGCGGCGGCGCGTGGACGAGTCGATCGCGCGCTCCCGCCTCCTCCTGTCGGCCCAGGTGGCCGGCTCCGCCGAGGAGCTCGGAGCGGCGATGACCATCGGCGAGGCCGTCGCGTACGCGACCGACAGCAGCGAGCCGGCGCCCCGGCGCGGCGTCCGTGACGCCGGGCCGCCGCCCTGGGCGTCTGCGCGTTCGCAGGCGGCCGGCCTGTCGGCTCGCGAGTGGGACGTCCTCTCGCTGCTGATGACCGGCCTCTCCAACCGTGTGATCGCGGTGCGGCTGTCGATCAGTCCGAACACCGTGAACAAGCACGTCGCGCGGATTCTGGAGAAGCTCGCCGCGCGATCGCGATCGCAGGCGATCGCGATCGTCCTGGGCCTGGAGGCGGTTTAGGTCTTCGCGTCCGTGCTGCGCCGCCGGATCAGCGCGGCGACGATCAGCACGACCAGGACGGCGCCGACCACCGTGGCCGCGGGGAAGAACCTCGTCTTGAGCAGGTGGCGCACCTCGGGGCCGTGCAGGCCGATCGCGTGGAAGTGCCGCTCGGACCACCGATCGACCCCGGGGAGACGCTGGAGCTGGGCGTCCAGCCAGTTCGCCAGCCGGTCCTGCCAGGGCATCGCTGCGCCACGGTACCCGCGCGGACGACCCGCGGCCAATAGGGCAACCGTCCCGCGGTCGGGGCCGCCGGACCCACGGTCACAGGGAGCGCGCCGGCTCCTCCAGCGCGTCCGCGAGGTCGTGCAGGAACCGCGCCGCCCGGATTCCGTCGACCGCGCGGTGGTCGCACGCCAGCGTCAGCGCCAGCACAGGTCGAACCTGGGGCCGGCCCGCGACCGGCACCACGCGGTCCGCCACGCGCCCGACGCCCAGCGCCCCCGCCTGGCCCGGCGCGACGATGGGCAGCAGCGCGTCCACGCCGTGCGCGCCCAGGTCGACGACCGTGAACGTGCCGCCGGCGAGATCCTGCGCGCGGAGGTCGCCGGTGAGGGCCCTGGCCTCCAGGTCGGCCCGGCGCGCCGCCAGCGCCCCGGGTTCGAGCTCGTCCGCCCGGTGGATCACCGGTGCCAGCTGGCCTTCGGCGGCGGCCATGGTCAGCCCCAGGTTGACCTCCTCCCGGCCGGCATTGACCGCCGGATGGCTGGCCAGCGTCACCGCCGCCACCCGGACCACGAGGTCCGTCAGCGTGACGCCCGGCGGCTGGCGCGCGCCGGCCACGATCAGCTGGCTGGCGTCCACCTCGCGGAACACGAAGAGGTGCGGCGCCTCGCGCCAGCTCCTGGCGGCGGCCTCGGCCACGCCCCGCCACACGCCACCGGACCCCGGCCGAACCGCCGGCGCCAGCAGGTATGCCAGCACCGTGCCGGCGGGCACCGCCTCGCCCTCCCGGACGCGCACGCCGGACAGGACGCCGGAGCCGGGGGCCTCCACCTCGACGACCGCCTTCTCCGTCTCGACCTCCAGCAGCGGCTCACCGCGGGTGACCAGGTCGCCCTCGCGCTTCAGCCAGCGCACCAGGCGGCCGGAGTCACCCGCATGGCCCAGCGCCGGCATGACGACCTCGACGGCCATTCCTGCTCCTCATCAGGACGTAGACAGCATTGGAAGCACACGGCCCATACTGCACCCGAGCGTGAGCGAACGCGCATCCGATGCTGCTTCCGGCTCCGTCTACGCGGAGCTGCTCGAGCGCTTCCTGTCGGGGCACACCGAGCGGACGCGGCGCGCCTACCTGGGCGATATCGCGGCGTTCGCGCGGTTCCGCGGCCAGGAGCCGTCCGACGCGGTCGCCGAGCTCATGGCCTTCGGACCCCTGGATGGTCGCCGGCTGCTCCTCGAGTATGTGATCGATCTGCATCGCCGCGACAATGCGAACGCGACCATCAGCCGGCGCCTGTCGACGCTCCGGGCGGTGGCGCGGGCGGCCAGGGAGGCCGGCCTGGTCGGCTGGGTCCTGGAGCCTCCGGACGACGGCGAGGTCGCGCACGCGATGGACCAGCTCGCGCTGGGCAGCGTGCCCTACCTGATCCCGCGACACGCCGGCGAGATCGACCGCCTGGACCTGCAGCACTACGCGTTCCGGGAGGCGCTGCACGCGAACTACCTGGCGCCGCTGGGCAGCCCCCGGCTCGTGCTGGACGCCGGTGCGGGGACCGGCCAGTGGGGCTTCGAGCTCTGCGAGGAGTTCCCGGATGCGCACGTGGTGGGCCTCGACCTGGTGCCCGGCAAGCCCCGCCACCCGCCCGCCTACCACGCGGTGCGGGCCAACCTGCTCGAAGGCCTGCCCTTCCTGGACGACCGCTTCGACTTCGTGCACCAGCGCCTGCTCTTCCTGGCCATCCCCGTGGCCGCGTGGCCCGCGCTGGTCCACGACCTGGTGCGCGTGACGAGGCCGGGCGGCTGGATCGAGCTCGTCGAGGTGCCGTCGATGGAGTTCGACCGCCTGGGTCCGGCCATGGGGCGGCTGCGGGAGCTGGCGGTCGCGCTGGCCGCCCGGCGCGGGCTGGACGGGACGAGCGCCGTGTACCGTTCGATCGACGCGTTCCTGCGGGATGCGGGCGTGGAAGGCGTGAACCGGCGCGAGGTCACCCTGCCGGTCGGCGAGTGGGGCGGCCGCGTGGGATCGCTGCTCGCGACGGACTTCCGCGTCGCGTTCAGCTCTCTCGGTCAGGTCCTCGAGGCGGCCGGCGCCCTC
>DASQZW010000059.1:0-3524 GCA_035638495.1 Terriglobales bacterium | reverse complement strand
ACCAGCAGGTCGAGCAGCGGCGCGTCCGCGAACGAGACGCTGGCGCTGATCTCGATGCCGCCGTCGGCCTGGACGGGGCCGGGCCGCGTCCAGATCAGGTGAGTTCGGGCGCCGGGCAGTCGGACCAGGACCTCCCACGGGCCGATGAGATCCAGCGGCGTATGACGTGGATAGACCAGGAGCCCGATGTCCAACCCGTCTCAATTGTCGCGCGTTTGGGAAGGGTCGGCGGCCCGGCGGACGCGTGACGATCGATCACTCCGCTCGAACCGGGGGCGCTGTGCATGACGACCCATGCACCCCGCAATCTAACGCGAAGCGGCCCGATTGTCCACGTTCCGGGCGCAGCCCGGATCCGGGCTCAGTCGGCGGGCAGTTCGACTCCCATCGCGTGGTGGCCTCCGTCCGCGTGGATCACCTCGCCCGTCGTGGCGGGCAGGTAGTCGCTCAGCAGCGCGCAGACGGTCCGCGCGGGCGGCGCCGGGTCTCCGGTGTCCCAGCCGAGCGGAGCCCGCCGCTTCCACGCGTCCTCGATCGTGCTGAAGCCCGGGACGCCCTTGGCGGCCATCGTGCGCACCGGCCCCGCGGAGACGGCGTTGACCCGGATCCGGTGGCGGCCGAGGTCGCGCGCCAGGTAGCGCACGACGGCCACCAGCGCCGCTTTGCTGACGCCCATCCAGTCGTAGGACGGCCAGGCGTGGACGGAGTTGTCGAAGTCCATCGCCACGATCGAGCCGCCGTGCTCGCGCATCACCGGCAGCAGGCCGATCGCGATCTCCTTGAGGGAGAACGCGCTGACCTGGTACGCAGTCGCTGCGCTCGACCAGGGCGTGTTCAGGAAGTTGCCGCCGAGCGCGTCCTCGGGAGCGAACGCGATGGAGTGCACCCAGCCGTCCAGCCGTCCCCAGCGGCCGCGCAGCTCCTCGCAGACCGCGGCCGCGTCCTCCGGCTTCGTCGCGTCGAGCTCCAGCACGTCGGGGGTGGTGGGCAGGCGCTTCGCCATCATCTTCGTGATGCTGGCGACCCGGCCGAAGCTGGTGAGGACGATCTCGGCACCGGCCTTCTGGGCCTCCTCGGCGATCGAGAAGGCGATGCTCCTGCGGTCCAGCACGCCGGTGACCAGGAGCCTCTTTCCTTCGAGCAACATGGGGCGCTACTCTACCTCCTCGCCCGTGGCCACCGGGGCGTCGGCGTGGGCGGTCCACTCGCTCCAGGAGCCGGGGTACAGCCTGGCGCCGGTCAGGCCGGCCAGCTCCATCGCGAGCAGGCCGTGGCAGGCGTTGACGCCGGACCCGCAGTAGACGACCACGTCGCGGCCTGCGCCGGCCCCGAGCTCCTCGTACCGGCGCCGCAGCTCGTCCGGCGACCGGAAGCGCTGCTGACCGTCCAGGTTGCCGCCCGCGGGCGCGCTGCGGGCGCCCGGGATGTGCCCGGCGACCGGGTCCACCGGTTCGGTCTCGCCGCGGTAGCGCTCGCCCGCGCGCGCGTCGATCAGCAGCGAGGTCGCGGGCAGGAGGCGGACGTCCTCGTACTCCACCTTCAGCTCGTCCCGGGGAGGGCCGGCCGCGAAGTCGCCGGTGCCCGGGTGCTCCGCCTGCCTGCTGAGCTCGCCGGGCCACGCCCGGATGCCGCCATCGAGGACGGCAGCCCGCTCGTGCCCGAAGTAGCGCAGGAGCCACCAGAGGCGTGCGGCCACGGCGCCGCCGGCGTCGTCGTAGACGACGACCGCCGTGCCGCGACCCACCCCGGCGGCGCGCATCGCGGTCTCGAACACGCCGGCGTCGGGCAGCGGATGCCGGCCGCGGCCGGCCTCGTGCCCGCTGATCGCGTCCAGGTCCACGAAGACGGCGGCCGGCACATGGCCGGCGTCGTAGGCGGCCCGGCCCGACCGGCCGTCCAGGTACCAGCGCAGGTCGACGACGCGAACGTCCGGGTCCCGGTGGTGGCCGGCCAGCCAGGCGCCGTCGACGAGCGGTCCGAAGCTCATGGAATGCAAAGGTAGCGAGCCGGCCGGGCCGGGCTCAGGGCCGCTCCAGGACGTGGATGCAGCAGGCCGCCGTGTCGGAGCCGACCCAGCCGCCCGCGTTCTCGGCGAGGCCCACGCGGGCGTCCGGCACCTGTCGGGCGCCGCACCGGCCCTGGAGCTGCAGCGTCAGCTCGGCCACCTGGGCCAGGCCCGTCGCCCCCATGGGGTGGCCACGGGCGAGCAGCCCGCCGCTGGTGTTGACCGGCTGGCGGCCGCCGAGCCACGTCACCCGGTCCTGGACGAGCCGCTCGGCGTCGCCGGTGGGGCACAGGCCCAGCTCCTCGTACAGTGCCAGCTCCGCGACGGACGTGGCGTCGTGCAGCTCCACGACGTCCATGTCCTCCAGGCCCATGCCCGCGGTCTCGGTGGCCTCGCGCACGGCGCGCTGCCTGGCCGAGGGACGGCGCAGGTCGTCGCCGCGTCCCGAGGCCAGCGAGGAGGCCGCGATCCGGACGCCGGGCTCGCCCGCGGGCGGCGGCGTGGACGAGAGCACGATGCAGGCAGCGCCGTCGCTGAGCATGGAACACATCAGGAGCGTGAGGGGGCCGGCCACCGGGCGCGACCCGAGCACCTCGTCCACGGTGACCGTCCGCGGGTAGCGGGCGCACGGGTTGAGGGCGCCGTGCTGGTGGTTCTTGACCGAGACCAGGGCCAGGCTCTCGCGGCCGAACCGATCCTGGCCGCTCCCGCCCGCGAACGCGGCGAACAGGTCGACGAACGCGCTGCGCCGGGCGCCCTCGTCACCACCGAAGACCTCGGCGAGCTCCGTCAGGTCCGTGCTGGCGTTCAGCGCCACCAGCGGGCTCGTGCCGTCGTCGCGGCAGAGCTTCTCCCAGCCCAGGACCAGCACCCAGTCGTGCATCCCGCCCGCCACGGCCTGCCAGCCCAGGTGCAGCGCCGTCGACGCGGTGGCGCAGCCGTTCTCCACGTTGACGAGCGGCACGCCCAGCAGGCCGGTGTGGCGCAGGGCGACCTGCGCGCGGATCGACTCCTGCCCGCTCATCAGCCCCTCCGCGGCGTTGCCGACGAAGGCCGCCTGGACGTTGTGAGGCTCGATGTCCGCGTCCCGGAGCCCGCCCTTCACCGCCTCCTCCGCCAGGTCGCGGCCCGTGCGGTCGAGGTGCTTGCCGAACCGGGTGGTCGACACCCCGCGGATCCAGACGTCTCTCATGCCAGCGCTACCCCTCCCCCCAAAAGTCCGGAGGGTTTGACCCTAGCTCGCAGCGTGCTCGCTGTCAAGTGCCACTTGCTAACCAACAAGTACCATCCCGGCGCGGCCGACCAGTCGTTGATCCCGATCGTCCAGCCCCTTCGCTCAGCCGTGGACGACGCCGGTGTGGTGGCAGAAGTGGACGTGCCGCGGCCGGGCCTCGTGGAGCCGGCGCAGCGAAGAACGCCAGGCCTCGTGGTCGCGCGACTGGCCGCTCGGAAGCTCGCCGGCGTCGGCTTCGGGCCGCTGGTAGATGACCGGCGTGTAGGCCGCGTCGCCGATCAGCAG
>DASQZW010000058.1:0-20626 GCA_035638495.1 Terriglobales bacterium | reverse complement strand
CTCGGACGGGCGGGTGCTCGGACGGGCGGGGGCTCGGACGGGCGGGGGGCTCGGACGGGCGGGGGCTCGGACGGGCGAAGGGGGCTCGTGGAGCCCCCGCGGGTCCAGCCTGGGTGCCGGGCATCCGGGCTCGGACGGGCGAAGGGGGCTCGGGGAGCCCCCGCGGGTCCAGCCTGGCTGCCGGGCATCCGGCTGTCAAGGCACGCTTCGCTCTTCGGCCTTGACAGCCTGCGGTTGGGTGCTTCGCAGACTTTTGCTGCGCGTGAGGGGGGTCAAATGGGCCGGATGACCACTCTCACGCGCAGCAACGTACGGCTGCGCGCCGGTTGTGGCACACATGCGTACCAGGAACGGCCGTGCCGTACCGCAGCCACTTCATTCGGGCCCGATCAAGTGGCCCTGGTACGGCAAGGCACACCAACGACCCAGTTGTGGCCCAAGGCCGGCTCCTCGGCACCCAGACTTCGCGATCACCCCCCGCTCGCCGGTCCGTCCCACCCCAAGAGTCCCCGCAACGCCAGCGCCATCACGCCGGCTTCAACTCGTCCCCGGCTCGTCCCCCGACGTGATCCACCGGCCGCCCCCGGACCCCACCACCAGGTCGTCCGCGGCGCGCGGGCCCCACGCGCCCGGCGTGTAGGACTCCGGGTGGCCGTCCGCCTCCCAGGCCTGCAGCAGCGGGTCCACGATCTCCCACGAGCGCTCGATCTCCTTACCGCTCGGGAAGACCGTGTGGCCGCCGGCCAGGACCTCGCTCAGCACGTTCACGTACGCGTCCGGAAGTTCCTGCCTGGCCAGGCGGCTGTACTCCAGCTTCATGCCGGCCGGCACCATCTCGAACCGTCCGCCCGGGCGCTTGGCGCCGATCCGGAGCAGGATGCCCTCGTCCGGCTGCATCCGGATCACCAGCAGCGTCGGGATGCCCCGCTGCCGGCGGCCGCCGACCCGCAGGTGCGGCGCGTCCTTGAATCGGACCACCACCTCCGTCAGCCGCCGGCGCAGCGCTTTGCCCGAGCGCATGAAGATCGGCACGCCCTCCCAGCGCCAGTTCTCGATCACGACCCGCGCCGCGGCGTACGTCTCGCGCCGCGACCCCGGGTCCACGCCCGCCGCCTCCAGGTAGCCGTCGTACTGGCCGCGGACCGCGAACGCCGGATCGAGCGGCGCCACCGCCCGCAGCAGCTCCTCCTTGGCCTTGCGGATGTCCTTCGGGTCGAACGTCGTCGGCGGCTCCATCGTGACCAGCGCCAGCAGCTGGAGGGCGTGGTTCTGGACCATGTCGCGCACCGCGCCGATGTCGTCGTAGTAGCCGGCTCGCGTGCCGATGTCCTCCTCTTCGGCCGCGGTGATCTGGATGCTCTCGATCATGGTCCGGTTCCAGACCGGCTCGAACAGCGAGTTGCTGAACCGGAAGGCCAGCACGTTCTGGACCGTGTCCTTGGCCAGGTAGTGGTCGATCCGGAAGACCTGGTTCTCGTCGAACAGCTCCTCCAGCTGGTGGTTGAGGCTGCGCGCCGTCTCCGCGTCGTGGCCCAGCGGCTTCTCCACCACGATCCGGTGGCTGTCGCCGCGTGACGAGAGTCCCGCCTGCGTCAGCCCCTCCAGGATGGCCGAGAACGCGCTCGGCGGGGTGGCCAGGTAGTACACGATCGGCTGGCCGTCGCCGTCGACCGCCGGCCGCAGCGACTCGTAGGTGTCCGGGCGTTCGTAGTCGAGCTGCACCCAGTCGGCGCGGGCCGCCAGCTCCGCGCTGCCGCTGGCCTCGGCGACCACCCGCTGGAACGCCTCGCGCGTCATTGGCCGGCGTCCCGCGCCCAGCACGCGGAGGGTGCCGCCCACTCCGCGCAGTGCCGGAAGGATCTTCCGCCGCGTCAGATCGCCGGAAGCGCCGAAAATGACGATGTTGGTGGGTGTGTCAGGCGAGCCGGCCATCATCCATATGATGCTGGCTATGCCCGTGATCGGAGTTGCGCATCGAAGACTGGAGGGCGGGGCCAAGGTGACGGGCGCCACCCGGTTCACCGCCGACCTCCGCCTGCCCGGCCTGGTCCACGCCCGACTGCTGCTGAGCCCATACGCCGCGGCGCGCATCGTCCGCGTCGACCTGGACGCCGCCCGTCAGGCCCCGGGCGTGCTGGCGGCCGTGGGAGGCGCCGACCTGCCGGACCTGGGCCTGACCGGGCCCGACCGTCCGCTCGCGACCGACCACGTCTCGTTCGCCGGCCAGCCGGTCGCCGCGGTCGTCGCCGAGACCGAGGCCCAGGCCGCCGACGCCATCGAGCTGATCGACGTCGAATACGAGGCGCTCGCCGCCGTGGTCGATCCGGTCGACGCGATGGCGAAGGACGCCCCGTCCGTGCTGGACCGCGGCGGAGCGGCCCTGGAGGACGCCGGCGCCCACGGCGTGACCGGCGGCGGCCAGGAGGTGCGGGACCGGCCGCCCAACGTCACGGCCGAGGTCCGCTTTGCCGAGGGCGACGTCGACGCGGCGCTCGCCGCCAGCCACACGGTCGTGCGAGGCCGGTACCGCCTGCCCGCGGTCCACCAGGGCTTCATCGAGACGCACCTCGCCATCGCGCGGCCGGAGCCGGACGGCGAGCTGACGATCTGGTCGCCGACGCAGGGGACGTTCCTCACCCGCAAGACGGTGGCCGCCCAGCTCAAGATGCCGGTGAACCAGGTCCGTGTCGTGCCGATGACGGTCGGGGGCGGCTTCGGGGGCAAGGTCTGCCTGATCGAGCCGCTGGTCGCGCTGCTGGCCCGCCGCGTCGACCGTCCGGTCGAGCTCGCCCTGACCCGGGCGGAGGAGTTCGCGATGGGCCGCGGCGGCCCGGGCTCGATGGTCGACATCGAGCTGGGCGCGAACGCCGACGGCGACCTGACGGCGCTGAAGGCCCGGGCGCTGTTCGACAACGGCGCCGGCCACGGCGGGCTGGGCGGCCTGGCCGGGCTGTTCCTCGGCGCCACGTACCGCGTTCCCGCCTACGAGATCCTCGCGATGGACGTCGCGACCAACAAGACCCCGGTCTCGGCCTACCGCGCCCCCGGCGCGCCACAGGCGTACTTCGCGCTGGAGTCCGCGATGGACGACCTGGCCGCGCGGCTGGGTATCGACCGCCTGGAGCTGCGCCTCCGCAACGCCAGCCGCGAGGGAGACCGGCGCCCCGACGGCCAGCTGTTCCCGGCCATCGGGCTGATCGAATGCCTGGAGGCCGCTCGGCGCCACCCGGTCTACACCGATCCGTTGGGCGCGGGCGAGGGCGTGGGCGTCGCGGTCGGCGGCTGGGGAGGTGGGCGCGAGCCGGCCGCGGCCGGCTGCCGGGTCGAGCCCGACGGGAGCCTGCTCGTCCACCTCGGCTCCAACGACATCAGCGGTACCGACACGTCGCTCGCGATGATCGCCGCCGAGACGTTCGGCGTCCCGGTGGAACGCGTCCGCGTGGACCACGGCGACAGCGCCTCTGCGCCGTACGCCGGGATGGCCGGCGGCAGCAAGATCATCTACACCGTCGGCCCGGCCGTGCAGCAGGCGGCCGCGGAGGCCAGGCGGCAGCTGCTGGACATCGCGGCCGAGGAGCTGGAGGTGGCGATCGAGGACCTGGTGATCGAGGACGGCGAGGTCCGCGTGAAGGGCGTGCCGGGCCGCTCGCGGGGCATCGGACAGCTCGCCGACCTCGGCGCCCAGTTCGGCGGCCGCTACATGCCGGTGCTGGGCCAGGGGCGCCACGTGGTGACCAAGCAGTCGCCCATGTTCACGGTCCACGTCGCCCGCGTCCGGGTGGACCGGGAGACGGGCGAGTGGCGGCTCCTCGCGTACGCCGCGATCCAGGACGTGGGCAGGGCGCTCAACCCGCCCGAGGTCCGCGGGCAGATCCACGGCGGCGCGGTGCAGAGCCTGGGCCGGGCGTTCGGCGAGGAGCTGGCCTGGGACGCCGAGGGGCAGCTGCGCACCGGCAGCTTCATCGACTACGGCCTGCCGACCGCTGACCAGATCCCGGACATCGGCGTCGAGCTCGTCGAGGTGCCGTCCCCGTTCGGGCCGTTCGGCGCGAAGGGAGTCGGCGAGCCGCCGGCGGTCCCGGGTCCGGCCGCGATCGCGAACGCGATCAGCGCCGCGTCCGGGCTGCGCCTGACCGACATGCCCGCCGAATTCGCCCGCGTGGTCAACCCTTCCCCGCAGGGGTGGAGGGACGAGATGCCGTGACCCGGCCCGATGCCGTCCCGCCCGACCTGGCCGACCGCGTGGTGGACGCGCTCGCCGACCCCGTGGTGGCGATCGACCGGACGGGCACGATCATCCGCTGGACGCCCGCGGCCGAACGCCTCCTCGGCGTGCGCGAGTCCAAGGCGCTCGGCCAGCGGATCACGTCGATCTTCGCCGGCCTGATCCGCAACGACCCGATCGAGCTCTCCACCCTGGGCGGCGCCGAGAAGCTCGACTCGGTGCATCGGCTCAGCGAGGGCGGCCCGCTCATCGCGGTGAGCACGACCCCGCTGCGCGACGAGCACGGCGGGGTCGCCGGGACGGTCGCGGTGATCCGTCCCATGGGCGGCTGGCTGGACCCGGTCGAGCGCGCGGGTCGGCCTCGCCGCCAGTGGCACCGCACGCTCGGCGCGATCGTGCAGGACCTGGTCGAGGGCACGGCCGAGGACCCCAGCGCCATGGACGCGTCGGAGGCGCTGGCCCGGGTGCTGGTCGGCCAGGCGCGCTCGCTGCTGCCCGGCGCCGAGTGTCTCCTCGCCGTCGTGCCCCGGGAGCGGCAGGAGCGCTTCCAGGTCGTGGCGGGCGCCGGACCGTGGGCCGAGGCGCAGGTCGGCACCGAGTGGCCGCGCACCGGAACCCTCGCCGGCCGCACGCTGCAGGACGGCCGGGCGCTCGAGAGCACCCGGCTGCGCGAGCTGGGCGAGCCGATCGAGGCGCTGGCGGAGAGCGGCATGCAGATGGGCCGGGTCGTCCCGCTCTGGAGCGCGCGGCCGCTGCCCGACGGCCGCCAGGCACTGGGCGTGCTGGCGTTCTACCGCCGGGCCCGCGCCTACTTCACCCCCTACGAACGCCGGCTGATCACGGAGTTCGCCAGGCTGGTCACGGTCTCGCTCCAGCGCGCCGAACTGCTGCGCAGCGCGTCCGAGGCGGCGTCGCGGCTGCGGACCGGCGTCGACGTCGCCATCGAGCTCGCGGTCACGCTGCAGCCGGACGAGGTGATCGGCAAGCTCGTCCGGCTGGCGGCCGCCTCGGTGAGCGCGGGACGCGCCATGCTCCTGCGGATCGAGGGCTCGGAGGCGGTGGTGGAGGAAGCGTTCGACGAGCTCGGCACCGGGGAGAGCGCCCCGGCGGGTGCCCGGTTCGCGATCGCCCACCTCATGTCCGGCGGCAAGCCGGTCGTGCAGCAGGCCGTGGAAGAGCGCCAGCCGGGCATGAGCGGCTCGTACCAGGTGCTCGGCGTGCCGTCGGTGTCGGAGTGGGGCCAGGCCGGCCTTCGCCACACGCTCACGCTGCCGCTCGTGCTCGGCGGCTCGGTGATCGCGGTGCTGCTCGTCAGCCGCATGCACGACCAGCCCTTCCGGCGAGAGGACGCGCTCACGCTGCAGCTCGTCGGCAACGTGGCCGCGCTCGCGCTGCGCAACGCACGCCTCTTCGCCGAAGCACAGGAGGCGCACCGCGCTCGTAGCGATTTCCTCAACATGGCCGGCCACGAGCTGCGGACGCCGCTGACCGTGATCAAGGGCTACCTGTCGATGCTCAGCGACGGCAGCCTCGGCCAGCCGCCGGCAGGCCTCCGACAGCCGATCGAGCTGCTGGCGTCCAAGGCGGACGAGCTGGGCACGCTCGTCGACGACCTCCTGTTCACGTCCCGCCTCGACTCCGGCCGGCTGCCGGCTCACCCGACGCGGCTGGACCTGCGCCTCGCGGTCCAGGAGGCGGCCAGGCGGGCCGAGCCGCGCGTGCATTTACTCGGTGGCGAGCTGGAGACCGACGTCACGGATGATGTGCTCGTGGTCAGCGCGGATCCCGAGCACGTGGCCAGGGTGCTGGACAACCTGGTCAACAACGCGCTCACGTACCGGCGTCCGGGCCAGCCGGCGTGGGTGCGGCTGACCGCCGCCGTCGAGGACGGCCAGGCCGTGGTCACGGTCGAGGACCGCGGCCGGGGCGTGCCGGTGGACCTGCACGAGCGCATCTTCGAGCGGTTCGTGCGCGGCGAGCAGGGATCCGCAGGCGCGCCGGGCACGGGACTGGGCCTCTACATCAGCCGGCAGCTGGCGTCGCGACACGGGGGCCGGCTCGAGCTCGACCGCAGCATCCCCGGCCAGGGCAGCCGCTTCTCCCTGCGACTGCCGAGGGCGCCGCTGAAGTGAACCTCTCGGCCCAGATCCTGCGGGCGCTTGGCGACCCCGTGATCGTCCTCGACGGGAACGGCGACGTGACCGTCTGGACGCCCGCCGCGCAGCGGCTGCTCGGCTTCCCTGTGGACGAGGTGCTGGGCTGCCCCCTGCCCGAGGTCGGGATCCACGTCGACTCGCTGCTGGCGGGGCGCGAGCGGCGGGTCACGCTGCGACGGCGCGAGGGCGGCGAGTTCCCCGCCACCGTGACGGCGACGGCGCTCCCCGGTGACGACGACGGCGTCGTGCTGCTCGTCAAGGACCTCACGCCCTGGATCGGGACGGGCGGTGACGACTCGGCGACCTCGGACACGCTGATCGTGGAGGAGCGCCTGGGCGCCGCGTTTCGCGGCATCGTGGAGGCGACGGGCGCCGACCTGGACCGCAGCGGGCGGCTGGAGTCGCTGGCACAGAGCCTGGCCGAGCAGGGCCGCCGGCTCCTCCCCGGCATCTCCTGCATGATCGCCGTGGTGCCGGCCACCCGGCAGGACGTGTTCCACTGCCTCGCCGGCGCGGGCCCGTTCGCCGAGACGCTGGTGAACCAGACCTTCCGGCGGGAGGCCACCGTGCTCGACACCGCGCTGAGCGGCAAGCGGGTGGTCGAGCGCAGCGACATGCAGGTCGCCAGCGGCCGCGCCGATCTGTTCGTCGCCGCCGGCGTGCAGACGATGCGGGCGGTGCCGATGAACACCCAGGAGCCGCTGCCCGACGGGCGCCGGGCGCTGGGGGCGATCGTGTTCTACCGGGCCGAGCCGCGGCCGTTCAGCGCCGCGGAGCGCCGGCTGCTCGACGACTTCGGCGCCCTGGTCGGCCTGTCGCTGCAGCGGGCGGAGGTGCGGGCCACCACGGAGCGCGCGATGGCCCGGCTCCAGCTGGCGGTCGACGTGGCCCTCGACCTGGCGCGCTCGCTCGACGTCGGCGAGGTGGTGCGGCGGCTGGTGCGTCGTGCCGCCGTGGCGACCGGCGCGGACCGCTGCGTCCTGCTCCGAATCGAGGGCGGCCAGGACGGCGAGCTCGTGACCGAGGCCGCGTACGACGCCAGCAGCCAGGACGGCGGCGTCGGCAGCCGGCAGCCGATCGCGATGCAGGCGCTGGTGCGGGACGCGGTCGCCAGGCGCGAGCCCGTGCTGGCCGGACAGCAGGACCTCGCGTCGCTGCCCGTGAACCTCCAGCGGGCGCTCGGCGACATCACCCACACCGCGACCGTCCCGCTGGTCTACGGCGGCGAGGTGATCGCGGTGCTGGTGCTCAGCCGCCGCCGCGACCAGCCGTTCGGACAGGAGGAGGTCGGCACGATCACGCTGCTGGGCGGACCGGCCGCGCTGGCGCTGCGCAATTCCTATCTCCACGCTCGGACCGAGGCGGCGAGCCGCGTCAAGACCGACTTCCTGGACATGGCGGCGCACGAGCTGCGGACGCCGCTGACGGTGATCAGCGGCTACCTCTCGATCCTGCGCGAGGGCGCGTTCGGGCCGGCTCCCCCGCGGTGGCACGAGCCGCTGCGGATCCTCGACCTCAAGGCCGCCGAGCTGCGCAGGCTGGTCGACGACCTCCTGCTGGCGGCTCGTCTGGAGACCGGCCGGCTGGAGGGCATGTCGCAGCCGATCGACCTGCGCGAGGTCGTCGAGCAGGCCGCGCAGGCCGCGGACGACGTGCCAGAGCTGCGGCTGCCCGAGGACCCGGTCGTGGTCAGCGGCGACCGCGAGCAGGTCAGCCGGCTGGTCGACCACCTCGTGAACAACGCGCTGGCGTACGGCCGCGAGGGCAGCCAGCGCTGGGCACGCATCGAGCTGGAGGCACGGCCGGAGCAGGGCGAGGCGCGCCTGGCCGTCGAGGACCACGGCCGCGGACTGCCGGACGACGTCGGTGAGAGGATCTTCGAGCGCTTCTACCGCTACGAGGACCCGGACCACCCCATGGTGCCGGGCACGGGCCTGGGCCTGTACATCGCGCGGGAGCTGGCGGACCTGCACGGCGGCCGGGTCGAGCTGGAGTGGAGCGAGCGCGGCGCCGGCAGCCGGTTCGCCGCGTTCCTCCCCCTGCTGGAGGGCCCCACCGCGCCGGAGCCCGAGGAGGACGGCGAGGAGGCGGAGTCGGAGGAGCTGGCGCCGCTCACGTGACGCGCCGGGCCGTCCAGCAGGAGGCGAGGGCGACCAGCAGGGCGGCTGGGCCTACGCCTCCACGACCTCCGTGCCGGCCTCCTCGTCGTGCACGGCGCGCAGCGTCAGCAGCGCGCTCGGCAGCGCCCCCAGGCGCACGAGTGCCTGCCAGGGCGCGACCGCGCTGCCGTCCACCGAGACCAGGCGCTGTCCCGTCAGCGCCCCGCCCAGCGTCCGGCCGCCGAGCGTCCAGCACGCGAGGTGGTAGCCGGCGGCGACCGCGGCAAACGTGCGCAGCCGGCGGCGTCGCGTTACCACGGCCGTTACGCCGGCGCACAGGGCCAGGTCGAGGGTGGCCGTCAGCAGGCGCTGGGCCGGCCCGGCGGGCGGCGCCGGCGCCGGCGTTCGGCCGCGCAGGTGCAGCAGGAAGCGGCGGGTCAGCAGCCGGTGCACCGGCACCTGCGTCAGCCGGTACAGGAGCGCCGGGAGTCGCGGCTCGTAGCCGTCCACGGAAGCGACGAGCTGGCCGTCGCGCCAGCCGTAGCGCAGGGTGCCGCCCGGCCGACGGGCCAGGAGCCCCCCGGTGATCGGCCAGGCCCAGGCCCAGCCGTCGTACACCGGCTCGGCGAACGCCAGCAGCGTCAGCGGGCCCAGGCGCAGGCGCCACCGCTCGCCGCGAACGGTTCCCAGCGTCAGCCGGCCGACGTCGGCGAAGAAGGCGTCGCGCAGGCGGTCCCTCCCCGACGCGACGGGCGCGGAGACCCGGCACTCCTGATGGACGGGCGGCACGTGCCACACGCGCACCATCATGGGTTCGATCGATGGCCTTCCGCCGCTTCTCCGCCCACATCGTGATCGCCCGCCCGCCCGCCGACGTGTTCGCGTGGGTCGCCGACCCCCACAACGTCCCGCTCGTGCTCGACGGCGTCGACCGCTGGGAAGCGCTCGGTGACCGCGACGCTGGCGTGGGCGCCCGGTTCGACGTGAGCATGCGCGCGCTGGGAATCCCGCTGGAGAACGTGCTGGTCCTCGACCGGTGGGACGAGCCGCGTGCGATCGGCTGGCGGTCGGAGTCGGGGCTGATCGCCCAGTCGGGCGGCTGGCGGTTCGAGCCGCTGAGAGACGGCACAGAGGTCACCCTGACGATCGGCTACGAACCGCCGGGCGGAGCGGTGGGCGGGCTCCTGGTCAGCCAGGTCGACGGCGTGGTGCGGCACCGGTTGGAGCGGGCGCTGAGCCGAATGCGCGACCTGCTGGAGGGGCCGGACTGAGCTCGGGCTCCTTACAGATTCTTTCCGTAGCGAGAACCTGACCGGCTCAGCCAAACCCGTCATCATGTCGCTGTGCTGAAAGGGGGCATTGCCGCCGCAGTCGTCGGCGTCCTGTTCGTCCTCGCCGGGTTCTGGGCTGGCTTCGTGCTGGCCCGCCACGACGACTCCCCCCTCTCGAGCGAGGCGGCCGCGGCACCGGCCGTGGCGGCGGCCACGCGTCCTGCCTTCCAGGGCCTGCGGCAGGCGGTGGCGCAGCTGGTGAGCGCGGCAGGCGCCACGGGCGGCGTGACCCTCACCGAGCTGGGGGGCACGGATCCTCAGAGCTGGTCCCTCAACGGCGACGAGCCGTTCACCGCAGCGAGCACCTACAAGCTGCCACTGCTGATGGAGGAGGCGCAGAACGTGACGGCCGGCCGCTGGCATGGCACGGACAGCCTCTGCTACCAGGACACCGACCTGGAGGACGGCTACTACGGGGACTACCAGGACGGCGTCTGCATGAGCCGGTCGCAGCTGGAGCACCGGGTCGGCCTGAACTCGGACAACACCGCCGCTCACATCCTGGTGCGCTACGCCGGGGGCACGGCGGCGCTGAACAAGTACGCGCAGTCGCACGGGGCGAAGGAGTCGGCCTTCTACGTCCCCAACACGACGACGTCCAGCGACCTGGCCCGGCTCCTGGTCGACGAGGCGTCGCAGCGGGCGGGGGGCCGGGCGGCGCAGCAGTACCTGTACCCGATCCTCACGCACACGTCCTATGAGGACGGCATCCCGGCCGGAGTGCCGGCGGGCACAACGGTGGTCCACAAGATCGGGGTCCTGGACACCGTCGTGAACGACGCGGCGCTCGTGCCGAAGGGCCCTCGCGGTGCCTACGTGCTGGTGATCTGCACGGACGGCCCGGGCGGCGACGCCGGCTGGAAGCTGCTGGCGGACGTCAGCCGCACGGTCTGGCGCTTCGAAGCGGCCCGGTAGTCCGGCCGAAGGCAGCCGGTCCGCGTACGCTCACACTCAATGCGGCTGGACTCGGAGCAGCGGGAGGTGCTGTCGTCGGCGCGGATCGGCATGCTGGCGATCGGCGCCCGGCCGCCCCTCGTCAACCCCGCCGCGTTCCACTTCGGCGGTGGGGCCCTCTGGATGACCACCTCGCGGCACGCGGCCAAGCTCACGCTGGCACGGCGTGATCCCCGGGCCGCGTTCCTGGTCACGCCGGAGCGGCGCGGTGCCCCGCACGGCGTCCTGCTGCAGGGCATGCTCGAGGCCTACGATCCCCGCTCGCCCCGCAGCCAGGTGCGGGCCGTGCTGCAGGGTCCCGGCTTCGCCTTCAATCTCGCCGGCTACGCCCTGAAGAACGCGGCCTTCATCGGAGGCTACCTGCTCGACATCGCCAGCATCCCCTCGGAGTGGTGGCCGCACAACCGCGTCCTGCTTCGCCTCGTCGCCGACCACGTCGAGCTGGTGCCCCTGCTGACGCCGCCGGCGGCGGCCGCCGAGCGCGTTCCCGGCGCCCCGGCGCAGATCGCGCACGCAGTCGCGCGGCACCGCACGGCGCAGCTCTGCTGGATCGCCGGCGGCCGACCGGTGCTGGCCGGCGCAGCCTGGGCCCTGGACGGTCCGGACGCCCTGGCGTGGCTGCCCGCGCACTCGCCGCGACCCCCGGCCAGCGGCGCGCCCGCCGCGCTCGTCATCGAGCACCACCACCCCTTCCGCGCCACCAGGATGCTCGGCCTCTGCCTGCGCGGACGCCTGCGCCCGGAGCCGGCGGCCGAGAGGGCCGTCGCAGCCCGGTACGGCATGACGACGCTGGAGGACGGCACCGTGGTGCGGCTGGTGGCCGCGCGCCTGACGTGGTGGCGGGGCTTCGAGGTCCGGACGGTCCCCGTGACCCGCGCCGCCGAGCGCGTGGCCGAAGCCAGGTGAGCCCCCGCCCGCAGGCGCCGGAGGTCCCCACCAGCCGCTGGTCCGACGGCCGCTGGGAAGAGGCCGGCGACCTGCTCGCGGCCGAGGAGCCGCTCCAGCTGCTCATCGACGGCGACCCGCTCAGCGTCGTGATGCGCACGCCGGGCCACGACGTCGAGCTGGCGCTGGGCCTGCTCTGGGCGGAGCGCGTCGTCACCGACCTCGCACAGGTGCGGGAGGTGCTGATCAGCGCCGAGGCCGGCGAGGTGGAGGCGGCAGTGCCGGTCAGCGCCGAGCTGATCGAGTCGAACCAGGTCGACGTACGGCTGGCCGCCGCCGCCGGCCGGCGGCCCGAGCGGTCCTTCCTCAGCAGCTCCGCGTGCGGCGTCTGCGGCGCGACGACGGTCGAGTCGCTGGCGCTGGACTTCGCGCCGGTGCCCGCGGGGCCCGTCATCGCCCCCGAGCTGCTCGCCGACCTGCCCGGCCGCCTGCGCGAGCGCCAGCGCCTCTTCGACCAGACGGGCGGCCTCCACGCGGCGGGCCTGTTCGACGCCGCTGGCGAGCTGGTCGAGCTCCGAGAGGACGTCGGCCGCCACAACGCCGTGGACAAGGTGGTCGGCCGGGCGCTGCTCGACGGCCGGCTGCCCCTCGCCGGGCACGTCCTGGTCGTCAGCGGGCGGGGCGGCTACGAGATCGTGCAGAAGGCGGTCGCGGCGGGCATCCCGCTGGTCGCGGCGGTCGGCGCGCCCAGCAGCCTCGCGGTAGCGACTGCGCGCCGGTTCGGCCTGACACTGGTCGGCTTCCTGCGCGGCGGCCGGTTCAACGTCTATTCGGTTCCCGACCGCCTCCGGTAGAGCTGTCCCGCGCCGCGAAAGACAAGTCCCATTTACATCCGCACCGCGCAGGGACTTACGTGGGCTCATGGCTTTCGCCGGCGGTCGTCACCGCCGAGCGGCGGCGGTCGCTGCGCTCGCCGCCGCTCTGGTGCTGGCCGGATGCGTGGATCAGGCGGCGAACTCTTCGGTCGGACCGGCTCCGACGGCCGCCTCGACACCCGCGGCCGGCCACGCCCTCGAGCCCACGCTCGTCGCGTCCCAGCTCCTGGTGGGCACGCAGCGATTTCCGGTCGGCGTTCTCGACCACAACACGCCGGTCACCGATGCGACGGTGCACGTGCGGGCCTACACCTCGGTGGGCACCGCGGTGGAGCTCCGGAGCGAGGCCGACGCGCCGTTCCGCGGGGTAGGCCTGGAGGGCCGCGGCGTCTACGTCGCTCAGCTGCGACTGAACTCGCCGGGCCAGTGGCTCGCCGAGATCAGCGTGGGCCTGCCGGACGGCACGCGCCGCACCACCGCGCTGCCCTTCCGCGTGCTCACCGCCGGCAGCGTGCCCGGCCCGGGCCAGCCCGCGCCCCGGAGCCGCAGCCTGACCGTCCACGACGTTCCCGACGCGTCGTACATCGACAGCGGCGTTCCTCCGGACGACATGCACGGCCTCTCGATCGCGGACGCCATCGCACAGCACCGCCCCACGCTCGTCGTGTTCGCCACCCCGGCGTTCTGCACGAGCGCGACGTGCGGCCCCGAGGTCCACGCCGTGCAGCAGCTCGAGCCGGACTACCGCGACCGGCTCACGTTCATCCACGTCGAGGTCTATCGGGACTTCAAGCCCGATCCGTCCCGACGCCACCTCTCGCCCACGGTGCTGGAGTGGCGCCTGCCGACGGAGCCGTGGGTCTTCCTCATCGACCGCGACGGCAACATCGCCTCCGCGTTCGAGGGCACGGCCGCGACCGACGAGCTCCGGGCCGCCGTCGACCAGCTGCTCGCCAGGAGCTGAGCCCGGTGCCCGGGGACCTTGGCCTGGCGTTCGTCGCGGGCCTGCTGTCGTGCGCCTCCGCCTGCGTCCTGCCCCTGCTGCCGGCCTTCGTCGCGTACCTGGGTGGCGTCTCCACCGCCGGTGGGCGATCGCGGCCGGTCGTCGCCGCCGGCCTGTTCGTGGCCGGCTTCGGCAGCGCCTTCGTCGCGCTCGGGGCCGGCGCGGGACTGGCCGGCGCCGGCCTCGCGGCGTTCCGGCCGGCGCTGGTCGCGGCGTCGGGGGTGGTCCTCGTCGGCCTCGGCGTCCTGCTGGTCGCGGGCGTGCCCTGGCTGATGCGCGAACGCAGGCTCCACCTGGCACACCGGCTGCCGCGCACGCCGCTGGCCGCGTACCTCGTCGGGGTGACCTTCGCGGTGGGCTGGACGCCGTGCGTGGGGCCGATCCTCTCGGCCATCCTCGTCGAGGCGGCCGACTCTGCGACCGCCGGCCGCGGGGCCGCGCTCCTCGCCAGCTACTCCGCCGGCCTGGGACTGCCGTTCGTTGCCACTTCGCTGTTCATCGAACCGGTGAGCGCCGCGCTCGGCCGGATGCGCGGCGCGTACCCGGTCCTCAACGCAGCCGCGGCCGCCCTCCTGATCGGGATGGGCGTGCTCACGGTGACGGGCCGGCTGACGGAGGTGAACGGGTTCGCCCCGCGGCTCCCGGCGGTGCCGTCGGCGGGCCTGCGGTCCGAACTCCCGCCGGCGGCGGCCGCCGCCTCTCCCGGCGGCCCGGCGCCTGCCGTCGCCGTGACGGGCGTCGACGGCAGCCACCTCGCGCTGCGCGACCTGCGCGGGCGGCCGGTCCTGGTCACGTTCTTCGCGACCTGGTGCGTCCCGTGCCAGGACGAGCTGCCGCTGCTCGACGCCGCGGCTCGGGACCATCGTTCCGACGGCCTGGCCGTCGTTCCCATCGACTATGAGGAGTCGGCTCCGGCGGTGGCCGGCTTCTGGAGGAACCTCCACCTCCAGCTCACCCCGTACCTCGATCCCGACGGCGCGGCGGCGCGCAGCTTCGGTGTCGGATTGAGCGCGGGCGGGCTGCCGGTGACGGTGCTGGTGGACAGGAAGGGCCACGTTTCGTCGGTCGTCCCCGGCCAGATCGGTCCCGATCTGCTGGCGGCGCGACTCGACCGGATCCTGCACGAGTGAGGTGACACATGCTGTCGAGAATCAGGGCGCCGGCGATCGCCGCGGCGTTCGCACTGTTCGCCGTGGCCCCGGCCGCGGTCTGGGCAGACGGTGAGTCGCACGGTCCGACCATCTATACCGTCGGCGTCGACCACCGCCCGCCGCTCAACCACAACTTCGAGTACGTCGATTACTTCCCGCGCAGCGGGATCAAGCTGCACACCGGTGACGTCCTCAACTTCGCATGGGGGCAGACTCCGGACGGGCTCCACACCGCGACCCTGCTGCAGACCGGCGAGACGGTCCCCGAGGCGCTGCAGAAGTTCCCGTTCGTCGTCCCGGATGCGGACAACTCCCCGACGCAGCTGCAGCTCAACCCGCAGGTGCTCGCCCCAACCAACCCGGGCTGCGGCGACTCTGCGACCAACCCCTGTACGTTCGACGGCTCGGCCGACCTGAACTCAGGCGCGTTTCCGACCGACGGCACCAGCCGGTTCTTCACCCGCATCGACGCCCCGGCCGGCTCGCAGCTCACGTTCATCTGCCTGATCCATCCGGGGATGGTCGGCACCGCGACGGTGGTGCCGAGGAACCGGGAGGCCTCCGAGCCCGAGGACGTTCGCGAGCGTGCGGGCATCCAGGCAGTGCAGGACACGGTCGGCGCGCTGATCGCCGAGGCGCAGGCAGAGCGGACCTCCGTCCGGCCCAACCCGGACGGCACCCGCACCATCACGATGGCGGCGGGTACGGCCACACCGTTCGTCGAGGTGGCCGAGATGCTGCCGCGCAATCTGCACATCCAGGCCGGTGACACCGTCACGTGGGTCACGAAGACGATCAAGGACCCGCACACCGTCACCTTCCCCAGCGGAGACGGGCCCGGTGAGCCGATCCCCATGTTCTGCGAGGCGCCAGGCGGTGACACCCCGTTCACGCCGCCGACCACCGGGCCGCCCTGCGGCAATCCGGCTCTCCTGGAGGTGCATTTCGAGCCCGCGCCCGGCGGCAGCACGGTGATCTCGACACCCTCGACGTTCGGGACGTCGGGCATCATCTCGAACCCGCCGGCCCCGTTCCCGAACAGCTACTCGTTCCGGTTCCCGAACGCGGGCGCCTTCACGTATCAGTGCCGGATCCACGACCACATGGTCGGGACGATCCTCAGCAGCTAGGCGGCTTCACGAGGTGGCCGGCGGCGCGCCGCCGGCCACCCGCTCCCAGGCGTAGCGCAGGAACAGGTGCGAGCCGGAGGCCCGCACGCTGCGCAGGCGCGCCCAGCGGCCGTCGGCCGGCAGGAACTCGACCCCCTCGAGCACCCCGAGGCGGCCGTCGCCCGAGCGGCGACCGGCCAGGACGGGAGACACCGTCAGGAACAGTTCGTCGAGTGCGCGCTCGGCGGCGAGGCGGCCCAGGAGCGTGGGGCCGCCCTCGGTCAGCACCCGACGGTGGCCCTCCGCGCGGATCGCGGCCAGGATCGTGGGGGCTGACAGCATCCCCGAGCCCAGCGCGAGCAGGGTGCACGCAGCGGGGAGGCGGCCGCGGAGCCGTGCGGCCCCGCGTTCGCTCGTCAGCACCAGCGCGCCGGCCTGCAGCGCCCGCTCGCCGGGGTCGAGGTCGCCGCTGGCCGTGACCACGACCAGCCGGGGTTCGCCGCGTCCCAGCGTGCGGTAGTCGGCGGCGCGCTCGCGGTCGATGTACGCGGCCGACCAGAGGTGGCCGCGGTCGGCGCGCAGGGTGCCGGCGCCGATGAGCACCGCGTCGGCGAGGAAGCGCAGGAGCCCCATGACGAAGCGGTCGGCGTTCGCGCCGCCGCGCAGCGTGGAACCCGCCCCCCGTGGCGCCGCGAACGCCGCGACCCCGTCCAGCGACGCGATGAAGTTCGCGTACACCGCGTCCGCGGGCAGGGCCAGCCCGCCGCCGTACAGCGCGGCCAGCGGCGCCGGCAGGTCCCCGGCGGAGCCGGCGTCGTCCAGCAGCACGCGGAGGGGATCCACCCGTCCAACTGTGGCAGAAAGAGGTTGGTGTAGGTTTGCCCGGTGGTATGATTTAGGCGAGCCTAAAGATGATGCAAGCACTGACCCGAAGCCGCCGCCGCCTCAGCCAGGCGCAGGAGGACTACCTCAAGTCGCTGTACCAGCTCGGCGCCGACGGTACGAGCGTCGGGACGTCGCAGCTGGCGGCCGACCTGGGCGTGTCGGCGGCGTCGGCCACCGAGATGCTGGGCAAGCTCGCCGCGCACGGCCTGGTCACGCACGACCGCTACCGCGGCGCGAGCCTGACTCCCGACGGCCTGGCCGTGGCGCTCGAGATCGTCCGCCACCACCGGCTGCTCGAGATGTTCCTGACCCGCAAGCTCGGCTACGGCTGGGACGAGGTCCACGACGAGGCCGAGGCGCTGGAGCACGTCATCTCCGAGCGCATGGAGGAGCGCATCTTCGAGGCGCTCGGCCGGCCGGACGTCGACTGCCACGGCGACCCGATCCCCACCCTGGGCGGGGAGGTGGCGCAGGCCGCGTCCCGCAGCCTGGTCGAGGCCCGGGCGGGCGAGCGGCTTCGCGTGGGCCGGGTCTCGGACCGCGACCCCGGCAAGCTGCGCCGGCTGGAGCAGCTGGGCCTCCGCCTGGGCGTGGAGCTGGAGGTCGTCGAGGAGAGCGAGTACGAGGGACCGATCCAGGTCCGCGTCAGCGGCCGCCGGCGCCAGGTTCCGCTGGGCGTGGCCCGGGCGGTGTTCGTCGAGTGAGAGCCGCGGGCATCCGCGACGCGGTCGACCGGTCGGCCGAGCGCGCGCTGCCCGGCGAGCGCCGCGTCCTGGAGGCGGCCCAGCGTTCGCTGAACGGGGAGTCGCGGGGCCTGCGGGCCCTGCTGCCGTTCCTGGGCCCGGCCTTCGTCGCCGCGGTCGCGTACGTGGACCCCGGCAACTTCGCCACGAACATGACCAGCGGGTCGCAGTACGGCTACACGCTGCTCTGGGTGGTGCTGGCCGCGAACCTGATCGCGATGCTGGTCCAGTCGATGAGCGCGAAGCTGGGCATCGCCACGGGCCTCAACCTGCCCGAGGTCTGCCGCGCCCGCCTCCCGCGGCCGCTGAACGTGCTCCTGTGGATCCAGGCCGAGATCGTGGCGATGGCGACGGATCTGGCCGAGTTCGTGGGCGCGGCCATCGGGTTGAACCTCCTGTTCGGCGTGCCGCTGTTCGCGGCAGGCCTGATCACAGGCGTCGCCGCGTTCCTGATCCTGGGCCTGCAGGCGCGCGGCTTCCGGGGCCTCGAGGCGGTCATCGCGGGCATGGTCGGCGCCATCGTGGCCGCGTTCGCGTTCGAGGTCGTGCTGGCGAGGCCGTCGGCCGCCGGGGTCGCGGGCGGCCTGCTGGTGCCGCGCTTCGCCGGGCCCGAGAGCGTCGTGGCCGCGGCGGGCATCCTGGGCGCGACCGTCATGCCCCACGTGATCTACCTGCACTCGGCGCTGACGCAGCGCCGCATCGTGGGCAGCAACGGCGGAGAGAAGCAGCGCATCTTCCGGTTCGAGCGGTGGGACGTGATCATCGCGATGGGCATCGCCGGTCTGATCAACCTGGCGATGCTGACCACGGCGGCCGCCGTCTTCCACGGGAACGGCGGGCCGGCGGTGGTTGACCTGCAGACCGCGGCGCGCGAGCTGGGCGACCGACTCGGCCACCACGCCGACCTGTTCTTCGGCCTGGGCCTGCTGGCCTCCGGCCTGTCCTCGTCCTCGGTGGGGACGCTCGCCGGCCAGGTGGTGATGCAGGGCTTCATCCAGCGGCGCATCCCCCTGCTGCTGCGCCGGGTCGTGACGATGGCCCCGGCGCTGGTGGTGCTGGGGGTGGGGCTGAACCCGACGCAGGCGCTGGTGCTGAGCCAGGTCGTGCTGTCGTTCGGCATCCCGTTCGCGCTGCTGCCGCTGCTGCTGTTCTGCCGGGACCGGCGCCTGATGGGCGAGCTGGTCAACCGGCGGTCGACGACCGCCGCGGCGACGGTGGTCGTGACCGCGATCATCGCGCTCAACGTCTTCCTGCTCGCCCAGCTCGTATAACCCGTTTGGCTATCGTTCGGTCAGTGAACACCGCCCTCGCGCTCGTGCCCGCGCCCGTGCGGGCGATCGGGCTGCTTCTCGCCGCCGTCTTGCTGGAGTGGGCGCGCGTGCTGGAGCTCCGGACCACGCCGTGGCCCGCGCTGACGCTGCTGCTGGGCGGGCTGGCACTGTGCCTCCTCAGCCTGGGCTGGTCGCCCGACGAGCTGGGCCTCGGCCGCTCGCGCCTGCCCGAACGGCTGCTCGGCGGCCTCGCGCTGGCCGGCATCCTGCTCCTGCCCGCGGCGGTGCGCTGGGCCGGTGGCCCCGCGCTGGCGCCCCCGTTCGCGCTGGCCGCCGTGGTGGTGTCGGTGGGGGAGGAGGTCGCGTTCCGGGGGGCTGCGTTCGTCGCGCTGGAGCGGGCGTTCGGGCCAGCGGTCGCGGTGGTGGGCACCACCGCGGGCTGGACGGCGGCCCACGTCCTCTCGCACCCGCTGCAGTTCCTGCCCGCGGTCGCCGCCGCCGGCCTGCTGCTCGGAGCGTGGCGCTGGGCGCTGCGCGACCTCGTGGGCCCGATCATCGGCCATGTGATCGCGGACCTCGCGCTTTGAGGGCCCGCCTCGCGCTCCTGGTCGCCGCCGTGGTGGCGTACGCGCTCGCGGCGTGGGCCGTCGCGCCCGGCTTCTACGACGGCATCGCCCCCCCGCAGCCGTACCGCTGGGTCTCGCCGCCGCCCCAGTTCCGCGGCAGCAATCAGCAGCCGCTCAGCGGCCACCAGTCCGTCAAGGTCGGCACGAACGGGAAGACCGACCCGGCCACCGTGTTCACGCAGGACGGGCAGGCGGCGATCTCGTTCACGCCCGGCGCCTTCGTGACGCCGCCCGACCACGCGCCCGTGTCCATCGACATCAAGCCGCAGCCGGTCTTTCCCGATCCCGGCGGGATCCACCTCTCGACGAACGTGTACTGCGTGACCGCCACGTCGACGCTGGCCGCCGGCCAGCAGCTGCTGGTGACCCTGCAGTACTCGGACCAGCTGCCGGCGCCGAGCAGCATGTACGCGTACCAGGGCTCGGGGCCCTGGCAGAACATCGGGAACACGGGCTCGGCCGCGCCGTTCTACCTCTCCGCGAGGTCGAGCACTCTGGGCTGCTTCTCGGCCGGCTATCCGGCCGACGCCGGGCAGACCGCGCAGGGCGCGCGCGTGAGCGGCGGTCAGGCCGTGCCGATCATCGTGGCGCTCGCCATCCTCGTCGTGGTGCTCGCCGGCATCCCGCTCGCCGTCATCCGCCGCCGGAGCGGCGGCGACGAGGAGGACGAAGGCTAGACCAGGCCGTCGGCACGCAGCCGGCGGAGCGTCCGCTCGAATGCCGCGACCGTGCGCTCGACGTCGGCCTCCGTGTGCGCGGTGCTGACGAAGCCGGCGCCCCGGAAGAAGTGGACGCCCTCGAGGAGCATGCCGGCGTGGAGCGCGTGGAAAACGTCGTGGTTGGGGTCCTCGACGTCGAGCTCGACACGGAACGTCGAGCTGGCGCCCTCGACCGAGCCCCCCACGTCAGCCCGGGCCAGCGCGCCGTTCAGCTCCCGGCGCAGCCATTCGGCCGTCTCGTCGGACCGGTCCTGCGCCGCACCGTCGGAGACGGCGTCGAGCATGGCCGAGCCCGCGGCGGCCGCCAGCGGGTGCCCATTGTGCGTGCCCGGGTGCTTGACCTTGACCTGGTGCCCGGGCCGGAAGGCGAGCACCTCCATGACCTCGCTCGAGCCGCCGAGCGCGCCGCCCGGCATCCCGCCGGCCACGATCTTGGCCATCGTGGTCAGGTCCGGCATCACGCCGGCCAGCTGCTGGACGCCGCCGGGCGACCAGCGGAAGCCGCTGATCACCTCGTCGAAGACCAGCAGGGTCCCGGCGTCTCGTGTCAGCCCGCGGAGGCCGGCCAGGAACTCGAACGAGACCGGCACGGTG
>DASQZW010000057.1:0-2633 GCA_035638495.1 Terriglobales bacterium | reverse complement strand
CCGAGGGCGCCGACGACTACCTGGCCAAGCCGTTCGCGCCCTCCGAGGTCGTGGCGCGCGTGCAGGCGATCCTGCGCCGGGTGCCACGGGACGACCGGGTGCTCCGCCACGGCGACCTCGAGATCGATCTGGACCGGCGCGAAGCGCTCCGGGCCGGTGAGCTGCTGGACCTATCGCCCCTGGAGTTCCGGCTGCTCACGGCGCTCGTGGAGGCCGATGGTCGGGTCCTCTCACGCGACCGGTTGCTGGACGTGCTGGGCGGCCCCCACTCGGACGGCGTGCTGGAGCGGAGCGTCGACGTCTACGTGGGCCGGCTCCGCTCCAAGCTCGGGGACGACCCGGAACGCCCGCGCTACGTGGCCACCGTCCGGGGCACCGGCTACCGGGCCGCGCGGATGGCGTGAACCGGCTCGCGACCCGCCTCGTGGTGGCGGCGCTCGCCGTCGCGCTCGTGGCGGTCGGCACGATCACCACCGGCGTGCTGGTGATCGGCGCGTACGTCTTCCAGCAGCTGATGTCCGCCCAGGGTGAGAGCGAGGCGTCGGTGGAGTCCATGTGGCAGAGCTCGGTCGTCACGGTCGTGGCGGTCACCGCCGCAGTGGCGGCGCTGCTCTCGTTCGGCCTGGGCGTCTTCCTGGCCTGGCGCCTGAGCCGTCCGCTGGCCCGGCTGGGCGGTGCCGCCCGCCGGGTGGCCGACGGCGACTACGCGGCTCGTGTGGCACGCGAGGGGCCGCGTGAGCTGGTGTCGGTGGCCGACTCGTTCAACCAGATGGCCGAGGCCCTGGAGGAGCAGGAGCGGCAGCGGTCGGAGCTCGTCGCGAACTTCGCGCACGAGCTGCGCACGCCGCTGACCAACCTGCGCGGCTACCTGGAGGCGATGCGTGACGGGGTGATGGCTCCCAACGCGGTGGTCTTCGACTCCCTGCGGGAGGAGGTGGACCGGCTGGAGCGCCTGTCCCGCGCGCTCGACTCGCTGAGCGGCGGCGTGCCGCGCGAGCCCGTTGAGCTGGACCTGGCCGCGGCCGTCCGAACGGCGGTCGACCTGGCCCGGCCGGGCCTGGAACGGGCCGGGCTGCGGGTCCACATCGAGCTTCCGGCCGACCGGCCGCTGCGCGCGCGCGCGGTGCCGGATCACCTCAGCCAGGTGCTCGCCAACCTGCTGCTGAACGCGCAGCGCTACACGCCGGCCGGCGGCACGGTGACGATCACCGCGGCGACCGAGCCGGACAGCGTTCTGGTCGGCGTGGTCAACGCGGGCGCCGAGATCCCCGCCTCGGACCTGCCCCACGTGTTCGAGCGGTTCTACCGGGTCGACAAGTCCCGGGACCGGGCGCGGGGCGGCGCCGGCATCGGCCTGGCGATCGTGAAGCAGCTGGTCGAGCAGGCGGGCGGGCGCGTCGGTGCCGAGTCCGACCGCGGCGCGACGCGGTTCTGGTTCAGCCTCCCGGCGGCGTAGCCGGCTCTGGCGCCGAGGCGATCTCCCGACGCATCGCCTCCCACGCCTCGCGGGCCTCGCCGACCGAGCCCTCGTCCTCGATGGTCGAGATGTCGCCCGGGTCGCGGTCCAGGGTCACTGCCTTCAGTACGCGGCGCATGATCTTGCCGCTCCGCGTCTTCGGGAGCAGGCCCACGAAGTTCAGGTCGCCGACGACGGCCACCGGACCCAGCTCGCGCCGCACCGTGTCGAGCAGCTCCTGGCGCAGCTCGGGCGACGGCTCGTGGCCCTGGCGCAGCACCACGAACGCCGACACGACCTCCATACGCACCGGGTCCGGCCGGCCCGTCACGCCGGCCTCGGCGACCGCCGGGTGGCGCAGAAAGGCGGTCTCCACCTCGATCGTGCCGATTCGATGGCCCGCGATCTTGATGATCTCGTCCGCCCGTCCGCTGAACCACACGTAGCCGTCCGGGTCCACCTCCGCCGCGTCCCCGCTGAAGTACACGGTCCGGCCGGGCACCCGGCGCCAGTAGTCGCTCGCGTAGCGGTCGACCTCGCCCCACAGGGTGGCCGTCAGGCCCGGGAACGGCCGCCGGATCACCATGATCCCCTTCTCGCCGGTGCCGCACTCCTCGCCCTCCGGCGTCATCACCGCCGCCTCGATGCCCGGCAGCGCGATGCCCGAGGAGCCCGGCTTGATCGGCAGCATTCCGAGTCCCCACGGATTGCCCACGATCGGCCCAGCGGTCTCCGTCTGCCACATGTGGTCGATGACGGGGACGCGGTCGCGCAGGACCTCCTTCTGCAGCCACTCCCACGCCGGCGCGTTCAGCACCTCGCCGGCGCAGAACACGCGGGCGAGCGAGGAGAGGTCGACCCCCGCGGCCGCCCCTGCGCCGTAGCGCATCAGCGCACGGACGGCCGTCGGCGAGGTGAACACACCCGTCACCCGGTGCTCCTCGAGCGCCCGGTAGAACGCCTCCGGCCCGGGGTGGTCGAGCGCCCCCTCGTACACCAGCGTCGTGGAGCCCGCCAGCAGGGGCGCGTAGACGATGTAGCTGTGGCCCACCACCCAGCCGATGTTGGAGGTCGACCACCATACGTCCCGCTCGCGCAGGCCGAACATCCACTCCCCCATCGCGTGCACGTGGACCTGGTACGGGCCGTGGGCGTGGACGGCCAGCTTCGGCTTCGC
>DASQZW010000056.1:0-5305 GCA_035638495.1 Terriglobales bacterium | reverse complement strand
CTGATCAGCACGGCCGGGAAGCCGTCGTAGTGCGGCTCCGTGAAGAACTTGTCCTGGTCCGACCGGAGGATGAGCTCCTTCTCCAGCCCGTCGGCGACGCGAACCGCCACGACCGCCGGATTTGGGACCCGCGGCCTCTTGCGGCGACCGCCGCGATCCTGGTCGCCGCCGGATCCGCCGGCGTCGCCGGACTCGGCGGGCTCGCGGGTGTGAGCCTGCGGGCGCGCGCCCTGCTCACGACGGCCGGCGTGCTCGGGGTCGCGGTCATCGCCATCGCGGCACTCCACGTCGCGGGCGGCTGGCTGACCGGAGCGCCGGCGGCTTGAGCAGCCGCCCGGTTCCGGCGCTGTTCGCGGTCGGCTTGTGGCTGGTGACCGGCACCGCCGTGATCCTGGGCGCGCGTCTGTGGTGGACGCAGGTGCTTGCCGATGACGATAATGACCGTTAACGACAACAGCGTCCATCACGGAATGGTGCGGCGGCGGATCGACACCAGCGCCGCCGCCTGCGCCGGCGCCGGGTCGAACAGCTCGCTGGGCAGCCGGCGCAGCAGCAGGAACTCGTAGCGCGGCAGCCACGGCCGCGCCCGGTGCGGCGGCCCGAAGATGCCCGTGAGCGCCAGCGCGACGCCCCAGCCGACGACCACGTCCGCGCGGACCAGCGGGACGGCAGGGTCGTCGAGCAGCCGGTGCAGCAGCGGCGACGTGATGTGGAACGGCGGGTTGCTCACGACCTTGAAGGGCCGCCGCGGCAGCGGCACGGCCAGCGCGTCGCCGTGCACGACCTCGACGTTCGAGCGTGTCCGGTAGCGCCCGGCGAGTCGCGCCGCCAGCGCGGCGTCGATCTCGACGGCGACCACCCGGCCGGCGCGCAGCGCCAGCTGCTCGGTCAGCCGCCCGTAGCCGGCGCCGAACTCGACGACGAGATCGGCCGCGGTCAGGCCTGCGCTCTCGGCCATCGCCGCCGCGAGGGCGGCATGGCCGAGGAAGTGCTGCCCTCTAGGCGGCCCCGCCGGACGCTGCCATCGGCGTCCGGCCACGGAGGATGAGTGCTCCCATCGGTCTCAGCCAGAAGTCTACTGCTCGATCGGGGCGAGCCGGCCGCGCGCCGCCGGCACGGCGATGTTCGGAATCGGCGGCTCCCGACCGATGATGTGGTGTGGGCAGCGATCCGGTGGCCGCGATCTACCAGAGCGCGCTCCCGCACGTCTACGGCTACCTGCTGCCCCGCTGCGGCAGCGCCGCCCTCGCCGAGGACCTGACGGCGGACACGTTCATGGCCGCGGTCGCGGCGGTCCGGCGGCCGGACCCGCCCGAGGTGACCCTGCCATGGCTGGTGGGGGTGGCCCGCCACAAGCTGGTCGATCACTGGCGCCGGGTCGCGCGGGAACAGCGCGGCGCGGCCGCGGCCGAGCCGCCGGCGGACGACCCGTGGGAGGAGTGGCTGGACGCCGAGGCCGCCCATGCGGCCCTGGCGCGCCTGTCGCCGCGCCACCGCGCCGCCCTCGTGCTGCGCTACCTGGACGGGCTGCCGGTCGCGGAGGTGGCGGCCCACCTGGGCCGGAGCCTGCACGCGACCGAGACACTGCTGGTCAGGGCCAGGGCCGCCCTGCGCCGCGTGTACCTGGACCGGGAGGGCTGCGATGCCTGATCCGCTGGACGCCCTCCGCCTCCCGATCGTGCCCGTCGATCCTCGACCCGAGTTCGCGGACGCCCTCCTGCGCCGGATCGAGGGCAGGGCCGAGCCCGCGGTCCGCCGCACAGCGGGTGTGCGCTACTTCGTCGACGACCTCGACGCGGCGGTGGACTTCTACCGCCGCCACCTCGACTTCGCGGTGGACCTGCGGCCCTCCCCCACCTTTGCGATCCTGTCCCGCGGCGAGCTCCGGCTGATGCTCAGCGTGCCCGGCGGACCCGGCCGCAGCCACGTGCTGCCCGACGGGACGGTCCCCGAGCCGGGCGGCTGGAACCGGATCTCGCTGCCGGTCGCGGATCTCGCGCTCGCCGTCGAAGCGCTGCGGGCCGGCGGCGCGACGTTGCGGACCGGCATCGTCATCGGGGTCGGCGTCCGGCTGGCGCTGCTGCAGGATCCGTCGGGCAATCCCATCGAACTCTTCGAGAGGTACCAACCATGAGCACCGTCAGCGTCCGCTACATCGTCGACGACGTCGACGCCGCGATCGACTTCTACACGCGGCATCTCGGCTTCCGTGAGGAGATGCATCCCGACCCGGCCTTCGCGATGCTCTCGCGTGGCGACCTCCGCCTCGTGCTCGTCGCGCCCGTGCCAGCGGACCACCGCGGCGGCGGCTCGAGGCCCATGCCCGACGGCCGGAAGCAGGAGCCCGGCGGGTGGAACCGCTTCATGCTGGAGGTGTCCGATCTGGCGGCGGAGGCCGAGACGCTGCGCCTGGCGGGGGTCCGCTTCCGCAACGACATCGTCACGGGGGTCGGTGGGCGGCAGGTGATGATCGAGGACCCGTCCGGCAACCCCGTGGAGCTCTTCGAGCCCCTGCGACCGGAGGCCAGGCTCCGCCGCTAGAGTGTCGGGAGTTGAACACTCCCCGCGGAACCGCAAGGCTGCTGTTGGTCGCGGGCGCGCTCCTCGCGTCGCTCGCGTGCCAGAGCGCGGCCCCACGGGCCGCGCCCACGAACGTCACGGTGGCGGTCGGCGACCCCGGCAGGCTGGTGACCCTGACCGAGTCCGGTTCGTCCCTGGTGCTCCCGTACCTGCAGCGGATGGTGGCGCCGCTCCGTTCGGACTACCCCAACATCGCGCTGGTCCCGGCCGGCGGCGGGTCCGGAAAGGGCGTCAGCGACGCCATCAGCGGCGCGGTCGTCATGGGCGGCTCGGACGCCTACCTGAGCGACGGCCAGGCGGCTCAGAACCCCGACCTCCTCGACATCCCCATCGCCATCTCCGCCCAGGCGGTCAACTACAACCTCCCCGGGGTGAACGACCTGCGGCTGAGCGGCGACGTGATCGCCAGGATGTACGAGGGCCGGATCACCACGTGGAACGACCCCGCGATCGCGAAGCTCAACCCGGACGTCTCGCTGCCCGCCATCGCGATCGTGCCGGTCCGCCGCAGCGACGCGTCCGGCGACACCTTCCTCTTCACCGCCTTCCTGACCGCGGCCAACGCCGACTGGCGGGACGGGCCGGCCTACAGCACCACGGTGACCTGGCCCTCGGTTCAGGGCGAGCTGACCGCCAGCGGCAACGCGGCCATGGTCCAGGTCTGCGGGCAGGCGCAGGGCTGCATCGCGTACGTCGGGATCAGCGCAGAGAACCTGGCCACCAGCGCCAGGCTCGGCGAGGCCAGGCTCCAGAACCGCGCCGGGAAGTTCCTGCAGCCGACCCCGGCAACCATCACGGCCGCGCGGACGGCCGCGGGTGCGGCGCCGATCCCGGCGGACCTCCGCACTTCGCTGATCGACGAGGACGGGGCGCAGAGCTACCCGATCGTGAACTACGAGTACCTCATGGTGAAGTCGCAGCAGCCCGACGCGGATACGGCTCTGGCCGTGCGCACGTACCTGTCGTGGGCGATCGACGCCGGCAAGGGCAGCTCGCCCGCGAACCTGGGGGCCGTCGGCTTCGTGGGCCTGCCCACCTCGATCCTGCCCTGGGTCAGGGCGGCGATCGCCCGGGTCAAGACCTAGATGGCGGCCGCCCCCACGCAGGCGATGGTGCGGGCCGCGCGGGCGCGGTCACGGCCCCGCGCCGGGCCGGCCGACTGGAGCACGCCGGCCAGGCTCTGGATCCTCCTGGGCGCGGTGGGCGTCTCCGCGCTGCTGGCGCTCCTCTCCATCAGCCTCGGCGTGTCCGATTCGGGCCGGGCGTTCCAGGTCGTCGGCTCGGAGACCGCGCCCACGATCAACGACGCGCTCGGCATCTACTTCGCGGTCTCCGACATGGACGCGGACGCGGCCGACTACCTGCTGTTGAACGGGAACTCGACCGGCAGCCTGACGCCAGCCGGCGTGCTCAACCGGTACGAGCAGCGCCGGCAGGCGGCGTCCGACCTGCTCGTCTCGGCGGCCCACAACCCGTCGTACGACGCGGGCGAGCACACCGCCATCCTGCGGATGATGGTGATGATCCAGATTTTCGACGCGTACGTCGAGGAGGCCGAGGTGCTCGACGGCCGCGGCGATCGCGTCAACGCCCTGGCGGCGTACGGGCAGGCCACGGACCTGATGCACGCCCCGCAGAGCGGCCTGCTGGAGACCGCTCTCGGCCTGGCGTCGTCGCTGCACGACGACCTCACGGCGCGGTATGACGCCGCCCAGGCGGAGGAGGGCCGGGACACGGTCCTGATCGTTGTCTCGATGCTCCTGCTCATCGGGTCGCTCGGGTGGCTGCAGGTGCTCCTGGCCAGGCGGACCCACCGGGTGCTGAGCCTCCCGGTCGCGGGCGCCACGCTGCTGGCCGCGGTGCTGTTCGCCGGCTCCATCGCCACCCTGCACGCGAATGCCGACCACCTGGCCGCGGCCAAGAACGACGGCTACGACTCGGTCTACGCGCTGCGCCAGCTGCGGGCCATCGCGTTCGACGCGAAGGCCGACGAGAGCCGCTTCCTGATCGACCCGTCGCGGGCCCAGCTGTCCGAGGCGTCGTTCCTCGCCAAGTCGGTCGAGCTGGCCAGCTTCCGGCAGCGGGTGACGATCTTCACGTACGACGCCGCTCTCGGAACCCAGGTGGCGGCACTCCAGAGCGGGCAGCCGGTGCGGATCGGCGGTGCGTTCGGCCGGGCGCTGGGCCACGTCGTGTTCCCTGGCGAGGAGCGGGCGGCGGCGGCCGCGCTGACCGCCTACGCCAGGTTCCAGCGCGACGACCGCGTCCTGCGGGCGGACTGGGACAGCGGCCGGCTGTCGGAGGCCGTCCGCTTCGATACCAGCGCGGCGCCGAACGACTCGGAAGGCGACTTCATCGCCTTCGACAGCGCCCTGGGCGCCTGGATACAGATCCACCAGCAGGCATTCGACAGGGAGATCGCCGCGGGCAACGGCGACCTGAACGGCTGGCAGCTGTACGCAGTGCTCGGCCCGCTGCTGATCGTTGGCCTGGCCTGGCTCGGGGTGCGGCCCCGTCTTCGCGAGTACGCCTGGACCGGCGTCGACCGTAGGGCCGGCTCCCCGGAGTGAGCCACGCCGCAGGCTGGCGGAGAGGGTGGGATTCGAACCCACGACAGGGTTGCCCCTGTACGGCATTTCCAGTGCCGCGCCCTCGACCGGACTAGGCGACCTCTCCGTCCGCGCCAGCAGAGTCTACCCGCGGATCGCGCCTACGCCTCGACCTC
>DASQZW010000055.1:0-3694 GCA_035638495.1 Terriglobales bacterium | reverse complement strand
CTCAGCCGCCGATCCCCCACCACCAGCGCCTCCGCTTCCGGCGTCCGCTCCACCTGCGCCTCGATCGCCTCGTGCACGCACTCCCCACGCTCGTACTCCATCCCCGTCCCGTTCCACTCCACCAGCACCCGGTGCCGCTCGTCGGGATCGAGGACCGCGAGGTCGGCCAGCGGCCGATCGGGATCACCCGCCAGGTCCGTGAGGAACGTCAGGAGCTGCCGCTGCATGCGCGCCACGGAGTCCGCGTCGAGGACGTCCGGCCGGTGCGCCCACACCAGCCGGGCGCCGCCGCCCGCCACCGCGATCGCGAGGTGCGTGCCGGGCGGCGGCTCACAGGGGGGCTCGCCGGCGGCCACGACGACTGGCAGCGCCGCCGATCGCTCGCGGAGCCGGGGCTGCCGCTGGCGCAGGTCGCGGAGGTAGCCGCGGCGCCGGCGCACTCGCTTCAGCTCCTCGCCCACCGCCTCGCGCGCCGCCGCGAAGGGACGCGCCAGGTCGACGTCCACGTGGAGCGGCAGCGGTCGCGCCAGCATCCCGTCGAAGCCGGCCAGGCAGCCGTCGAGCGGCGCCCGGTCCAGGCCCACGTCGAAGCGGCCGGCGTCCGTCAGGCGCGCCAGGTAGGCGGCGACCACCGCGACGAGGCCGTCCTCGCCGCAGGCGGCACGCCGCAGGTCCTCCGGGAGCTCGACCGCGCTCGCGACGAACCCCGCGCAGAGCTCGCCGGGCACGGGACGGGCGAATGGCACCTGCAGCGGCTCCAGGCCCGACAGCCGGTCGGTCCAGTCCGGCTCGTGCCGGGCGAGCGCCTCGTGCAGCTCGCCCAGCTCGGCCGCGCTCTCGCCGACCAGCGGCAGACGCGCACCGGGGGCCAGCCGGTGGCGCTCCGCCACGGCGGCGGCGTCCAGCGGCTCGCCCTCCAGCGTGCTCAGGGCGCGCAGGGCCACGTCCGCGTCCCCGGCCGCCACCCAGATCGAGCCCTCTCCCATGCCCGTCACGGTGCCCGGGAGCGCGCCCGACCGGCCGAGCGGCTCCAGCTCGCCCACCGCGACGAGCTCGTCCCCGATCCGGACCTTGGGCGTGCCGAGCGGGTTCGGGTAGTCTCCCGCGCTGAGCGCCCGGACCAGCGCCGACAGCTCGGCGGCGGGCCGCTCCCAGTCCAGCACGCAGGCGGCAGGCGGCCGCTGGTCGCGCCCGAACAGCGTGCGCCTGCCGAGGTCCTGCTCTCGCGGCCGCAGCGTGCCCGCGGCCAGACCGTCGAGCAGCTCGGCGAACGAGTCGATCGCCGCCTCGTAGCACTTGACGTTGAGCGTCAGCGCCGAGTCACCAGGCTCGATCTCCACCGCTCGGCCGAGCAGGACGGCGCCGGCGTCGACCTGGTCGGACATGAGGTGCCAGGTGATGCCGTAGTCGGTCTCCCGCTCGAGGATCGCCCAGGCGGGCGCGTTCAGGCCCGCGTACCTCGGCAGCGGACCGTCGTGGTAGTTGATCGCCCACCGCCGGGGCAGCGCCAGCAGCTCGCGATCCAGGATCCGCAGGTTCGCGACGCTGAACAGGTAGTCGAACGGCTCGCTCGCGAGGTGCTCGGCGAGGGCGGGGGAGAGCTGCGCGTGGTCGATCCCGCGCGACCGGGCCCAGGCCGCCACCTGGGGATCGTCCGACACGAGGCAGCGGACCCGGTGGCCGCGCTGGAGCAGGATCTCGGCGCACTGGATGGGCAGCGTGGTCTCGCCGACGACGCACGCGGCGAAGGTCGTGGATTCGGATCCCTGGCTGTGGCTCATGACCTCGTCTCTCCTCCCGCGGCTCGCGGCGCGACCCGGGGCTCGTGCAGGCGGGCGTCCAGCGTCTCCAACACCCGGTTCACGAACGGCTCCTTCAGCAGCTCGAAGTGGTCGCTCGGGATCGCGTGACACTCGAGCGGGCCGGGATGCACCCCGGCCCAGCCGAGGTCGCGGCTGCCTGCGGCTCGGCTCTGCGTCCGGCTCACGAACAAGTCCACTCGGACGTCGTGACCGGGCACCTGGTACTTCGTGGCCAGCACGCTGGCGCCGACGAAGTCGAACTCCTCGGGAGGCGGCTGCGCCAGCCCGAACCGCTCGGCCAGCCGTTGCACGCGGCGCGACACGATGCCGCCGAGGATCCGCGCCGCGCCGAGCGGCCCGGCTCGCCGCATGCGCCGCGTGAGGTCCCGCACCCGGACGCCGAGCGGTCCCTGCTGCTCGTCCAGGAAGCGGGTCGCCTCGGGCGACAGCGTGTCCAGCAGGCCCAGGCAGCGGACGTCCTCGCCCTCGCACCGGAGGCGACCCGCGATCTCGTAGGCGAGCAGGCCGCAGAGCGAGTAGCCGCACAGGTAGTACGGGCCCCGCGGTTGGCGCCGACGGATCGCCGCCAGTGTCGGCTGCGCCAGCTGCTCGATGCTGCCGTCGCGGTCGAAGCGCCGGTTGCGGCGCGGTGGGATCAGCCCGACCACCGGCTGCGTCGGGCCGAGGGCCGCGACGAAGCGGCGGAGCGCGACCATGTTCGACTCGTCCGGCGCCAGGTAGTACAGCGCCGGCCGGCCGCCGTCCGGCTGCATCGGCACGACCTGGACCTCTTCGCCCGCGGGCGCGGTGTCGCCGGCGCCGAGCAGCGCGGCCAGCCCCGCGACAGTGGCTCCGCCCTGGAACACGCTCGCCACTCTCGCCGTGCGGCCGAGCTCGCGTTCGACCTCGGCCAGCATGCGCACGACCAGCAGCGAGTGGCCGCCCAGCTCGAAGAAGTCGTCGGTCACGCCGACGCGCTCGAGGCGGAGGAGCCGGCACCAGATGCGGGCGATCGCCTCCTCGGCCTCGCTGCGCGGCGCCACGAGCTCGCGTCCGGAGTGTCTCCGCCCCGGGTCCGGCTCGGGGAGCGCGCGGCGGTCGACCTTGCCGTTGGGCGTCTGCGGCAGCCGCTCCATCTCCACGTACACCGCCGGCACCATGTACCGGGGCAGCCGCTCCTCCAGGTACCCGCGCAGCTCCCCGCTCTCCGGCGCCGCCGACCCCTGGCCCACCACGTACGCCACCAGCTGCCCCTCGCCGGCCCCCTCTCCCCGCACCACCACCGCGTTCTCACGCACCCCCGGATGCGTGCTCAGCACGCTCTCGATCTCACCCAGCTCCATCCGGTACCCGCGCAGCTTGACCTGGTTGTCCACCCGCCCCAGGTACTCCACCACCCCGTCTCCCCGGTACCTCGCCAGGTCACCGGTCCGGTACAGCACCCCGCCCTCCCGGCCGTAGGGGTCCGACACGAACCGCTCCCGGTTCAGCTCCGGCCTCCCCAGGTACCCCGCGCTCACCCCCTCGCCCCCGATCCACAGCTCTCCCTTCACCCCCACCGGCACCGGTCGCATCCCCCCGTCCAGCACGTAGAACGTCGTGTTCCCGATCGGACGGCCGATCGCCACCGTCTCTCCCTCACCCGACTCCCCCACCTCCTGCGTCGACGACCAGATCGTCGTCTCCGTCGGCCCGTACATGTTCACGATCGAGCCACCCACCGCCTCACGCAGCTCGCCCGCCAGCCCCGCCGGCAGCGCCTCGCCTCCCACCAGCAGCTGCCGCAGCCCCCCCATCGCCTCACGGCAACCCGGACTCGACAGCAGCATGCTCGCCATCGACGGCGTGCACTGCAGGTGCGTCACCCGCTCCTCCTCCAGCAGCCTCGCCAC
>DASQZW010000054.1:0-6436 GCA_035638495.1 Terriglobales bacterium | reverse complement strand
ACGAGCGCACCAGGCTGCTGGTCCGCACGTCGATCCTAGACCGGCTCTCCGGGCCGCTGTGCGACGCCGTCCTGGAGCGCAGCGGCTCAGCGGCGGCTCTGCGCGAGATCGCCGGGCTCGACCAGCTCGTGCAGCCGCTCGACGGGGTGCGCGGCTGGTATCGCTGCCATCCGCTCCTGCGCCAGGCCCTCCGCGCCGAGCTGCGGGCGCAGGGGCCGGCGGTCGAGGCCGAGCTGCACCGGCGGGCGAGCGCCTGGCACGAGGCCCAGGGCGACCCCCACGCGGCGATCGGGCACGCCCGGGCCGCCGGCGACGGCGAGCGCGCCGGAGACCTGGTGTGGGCCAGCCTGCTCCCTTTGCTCTGCCGCGGCCAGCTGCCGACCCTCGCGCGGTGGCTCGCGGACTTCGACGAGGGCGAGATCGCGGCGATGCCGGCGCTAGCGCTGGCGGCAGCGTGGTGCGACCTGGATCGGGGCGACCTGGCGGCGGCGCGCCGTTGGGCCGCGACCGCCGAGGGCGGCGTCCGCGAGGGGCCGCTGCCCGCCGGCCCGGCCACCGTGGCGGCGGCGGTCGCGACGCTGCGCGCCGTGGCCGCGGCGGAGGGGCTGACCCGCATGGCGGAGGACGCCGGCCTCGGGCAGGCGGGCGACCACACCGCCCGGGCGTGGCGGGCCGTCTGCGGGCTCCTCGGCGGCGTCGCCCTCCGCCTCGGCGGCGACCTGGCGGGCGCCGTCGCGTGCCTCACCGCGGCCGAACGGCACGCCGTCTCGGCCTCGGCTCCCTGCCCGCGCGTGCGGGCCCTGGCCCACCTGGCGGCCATCGCGGTGGAGGCGGACGACTGGGACGAGGCGGCGGAGCTGGTCGCGCGCGCCCGGATGGCGGCCGAGCGCGACGGCCTGCAGGACGAGGCCTGCCAGATCGAGGTCTGCGCCGTGTCGGCACTGGTGCTCGCCCGGCTCGGTCAGACCGGCGACGCCGCTCGCGACGCTCGCCGCTGCCTGCGCCTGCTCGCGACGCAGGCGTACGTCGCTCCCTGGCTCGCGGTCGACGCCCGCATCCTGCTGGCTCGGGCCAGCCTGCTCGTGGGCGACGCCTCGGCGTCGCGGGCGCTGCTCCGCGACGGCCGGCGGGTCCTGGCCAGGATGCCGGACGGCGGCGAGCTGGGACGGCGGCTCGAGGACACGTGGCGGCGGCTCGAGGCGTTTCCGCTCGCCGGCATCGTCGCCGCCGCGCCACTCTCGCGGGCCGAGCTGCGCGTGCTCCGGTTCCTGCCCACGCACCTCACGTACCGCGAGATCGGCGAGCGGCTGCACGTCTCGCAGTGCACCGTAAAGAGCCAGGCGCTCTCGACCTACCGCAAGCTCGAGGTCTCGTCGCGCAGCCAGGCGGTCGAGCGAGCCATCGCGCTGGGGCTCATCGAGGCGGCCGAGCTGGCCTGAACGCGGTCTCAGCGGGACCGCAGGCCCAGGTTGCCGACGACCAGCGCGACGACCGTGACCAGGTAGAGCTGGCCCGTCAGGCCCTCCAGGACCGCGAGCGCCCGGCCAACGCGCAGGATCGGGACGTAGTCGCCGTATCCGACCGTGGCCAGCGTGATGAAGCTGAAGTACGTGTAGTCGGACGTGTTCGCCGTCGCATGCCCCGAGAAGTAGGGCGATCCGGCGATCTCGGAGACCGCCGACGCCAGGTTGGCGAAGAACATGCCGAGCACGATGTAGATGCACAGGGCCGCCATGACCGACTGCGCGCTGACCCGCAGGTTGCGCCGGAACTCCACCAGGATGGCGATCGGCACGAGGACGAGCAGGCCGGCGCTGGCGAGGTCGGCCGCCCCGCCGGCGAATCGCTCCCCTGGATATGCTGCCGCCGCGGCAGCCACCGTGACGACGATGGCACCGAGCCCGAGGCCGACGAGCCAGCGGTCTGCCCCGGCCCGGGCGAGCGCCGTGAGGACGGCGCCGCCCTGCAGCAGGGCGCTGACCACCCTGGCCCACCCGCCTGCCGGGGCGATCATGGCGAACGTGAACGAGGCGGTGAGGAGCACCAGCACGACGCCGTACCGGTAGAACGTCTCCCGCTCGCGGCGCTCGGCCGCAGACCACCTCACTCGTCGTCAGTTCACCCGATCCGCGACGCGGCGGCATCATCCCAACCGGATGAATTGGAGGAACGCGGCCCGGCGGCGCCCCTCGGGTCAGGCGGTCACCTCGTAGAAGAGGGTCGCCGGGTCGTCCAGGTCGTGGAGCACCACGCTCCGGAAGCCGGCGGCCCGGCACAGGTCCTCGACCGCCGGGGGCGGCAGGCCCACCGTGCCCAGGCCCTTGCCATCCGGCTCGGAGAGGGCGGACGACATGCAGCTGGCGACCGAGTAGCCGTAGAGCATGGCGAGCAGCGGGTTGCGCCGGTTGGCGGACCAGTCGCCCGTCGAGCGGATCTCGCGAATCAGCCAGGTGCCGTCGGGCCGGATCGCCCCGTGGACGGCGCCCGCGACCACGTCGGGCCGCGTCATGTCGTGCAGGCAGTCGAGGGTCATGACCAGGTCGTGGCCGCCGTCGGGTGCCAGCTCCTCGCCGCGGCCGACGCGGAAGGCGACGTTGTCGAGCCCCGAGTCAGCAGCCTCCCGCTCGGCGTGCTCGATGGCGAACGCGGAGAGGTCGACGCCCTCGAAGCGGCTGGCCGGATAGGCCGCGGCCAGCGTCAGCAGCGCCGCGCCGCCGCCGCAGCCCACCTCCAGGACGCGGGCGCCGGCCCGGAGCCGGTCGTCGACGCCGTCCAGCGCGGGGATCACGCGCTGCACCAGCGCCAGGCGGGCCCACGGCTCGGACTGGCGGGCCAGGCGGTGCGCCGACACCCGGCCCATCTGGTCGAAGGTCAGGCCGACGCCGGTGCGAAACGCCTCCGCCAGCGCGTCCACGATGGCGGGCGGGGCGATCCCGCCGCTGAACGCGCCCGCCGCGAAGGCCAGGCTGTCCTCCTCCCTGGCCAGGACGAGCGCGCCCTCGGCGCTGAGGGCGAACGAGGTCGCGTCGTCGTTCGCCTCGAGCAGGCGGGCGGCCGCCTGGCCCAGCAGCCACTCCCGCACCCACCGCTCGGCGAGCCCGGTCGTCGCGGCCAGCTCCGCCGGCGTGACCCAGCCGGCTCCGTCCATGGCCCGGTACAGCCCCAGCCGGTCGCCCAGATGCACCATGAGCGAGACGACCTCGCCCTGCTTGTACTGCCACACCCGGAGGGCGAAGCGGTCGACGTCCTCGCGGTCGGGGATACGGGTCTCGCTCATGGCTTCCATCATCGCTGGTAGAGAGCCGAGAGCTGGCGGGCGAGGTCGGCCAGTCGGTCCCGCAGGTCCTGGGGCGCCAGCACCTCGACCGCGCCGCCGAAGGCCGTCACCGCGCTGATCGCGGCCTCGCAGGCCGGGAAGTCGAGGACCGCCACGCCGTCGCCCGGCCGGTCCACGACCTGGTCGCCGAACACCCGCGTGAACTGCCCGGACACGGCCGGGTCGACCCGCACCGTCACCGCGACGCGCTCGGACCGGTCTCCGCGGAACCGCCCGACCTGGGCCTCCCAGGCGGAGCGGAGGTCGAAGCCGGGCCGCCGCTCGAACGTCTCGCCGGTCACCTCCGCGTCCTCGATGCGCGACACCCGGTAGACCCGGGGGCCCCCGCCGACGCGCGCCAGCAGGTACCAGTTGCCCGCCTTGGAGACCAGACCGTAGGGCTCGACAACGCGTTCGACGACCCGGTCCAGCGCCCGCCGGTAGCGCAGCCGGAGGCGCTGGTCCGACCAGAGCGCGTCCTGGACGCGGGCCAGGTGCGGCGGCACGGGCGCGGTCGGGAACCAGCGGTCGGCGTCGATCAGCACCCGCTCCTGGAGCCGGCCGCCCCGGCTCGGCCCGGCGGCCACCGCCAGCTTCCGGGACGCCTGGTCGAGCTGGGGAGCGAGTCCGAGGTCGGCCGCGGGACCACGCCCCCCGAACGCCAGCAGGGCCTCCAGCTCCGCCTCGGTCAGGCCGGTCAGGTCGGTGCGGTAGCCGCCCAGCAGCTGGACGCCGCCGTTGGGGCCGCGGTCGGTGACGACCGGGACGCCCGCGCCGCTGAGGGCGTCCAGGTCGCGGTAGACCGTGCGCCGGGAGACCTCCAGCCGCTCCGCCAGGTCGCCGGCGCTCATCCGGCCGCGGGCCTGGAGCAGCAGGAGGATCGAGAGGAGGCGATCGGCGCGCACGCCCCGAGGATATCGCCGGGATGATGACAGAGGTTGTCATATACACCGGCTCACGCTGGGCGCATGGGAAACGCAACGAGCAATCCGGTCATCCACTTCGAGGTCCTGGGTCAGGACGCCGGCGCCCTGCGGCGGTTCTACGCCGATGCGTTCGGCTGGCAGTTGGGCCCGGCCGACGACGGGCCGATGCAGTACAGCATGGTCCACCTCAAGGACCGCGGCGGCATCGACGGCGGGATCGGGAAGGCGCCGCAGGGGCCCGGGCACGTCACGTTCTACGTCGGCGTCGAGGACCCGCAGGCCGCGCTCGACCAGGTCGAGCGCCTGGGCGGCAAGACCGTGCAGCCGCCGGTGCAGATCCCCGGCGGGGTCACGTTCGCCCTCTTCGCGGACCCCGAGGGCCACGTCGTGGGCCTGCTCGCGGGCTGAGCCCGCATCGAGCGAGTGTCAAGCGGGCCGGGCACTGGCTTGACACTCGCGGCCACCCTCGGACAATGGTCCGCGATGGCCATAACTGCCGCGGCGCGACCGGCCGGACGAGCGATTCCGGCCGACTGGTACGACTGGCTCGTCCTTGCGACGACCACGTGGCTGGTGGGGGGCGTCTACCTGGATGCCTGGGCCCACGCCCACATCGTGAAGCTGGAGACGTTCTTCACGCCCTGGCACGGCGTCCTGTACAGCGGCTTCGCGGCCTGCGCGGTGGTCCTCGGTGCGCGCTGGCTTCGCGACCGGACCCTTCCCGACGGCTACGGGCTGTCTCTGCTCGGCTGCGTGTTCTTCGCGGTGGGGGGCCTGGGCGACCTGCTGTGGCATACGTTCTTCGGCATCGAACGGGCGATCGCCGCGGTGCTCAGTCCGACGCACCTCTGGCTGATCGTCTCCGGCACCCTGATCGTGACCGGGACGGTGCGCGCGGCCCGAGCCGGCGCCCGGCGGCGCGCGCCGGTGCTCGCGGTCCTGGGTGCCGCGGTGGCGTTCGCATACCTCGGCGTCGTCACCAGCTTCGCGCAGCCCTATCTGGACCGCGTCGCCGCCAGCTTCGAGCGGGGCGCGATGGGCTACGACGAGGCCGTTCGGATCGGGCTCTTCGGCGTCATGCTGCAGTCGGCCCTCCTCGTGGGCCTGGTCCTGAAGCTGCGGGAGCGCTTCGAACTGCCGTTCGGAAGCCTGACGGTCATCATGGGCGTCCAGGCCGTTCTGCTGGCGCTCGCGTACACCGTCGACTACATGGTGCTGATCGCCGTGCTCGGCGGGCTGGCCGGCGACATCTGGCTCCTGGTGCTGCGGAACCGCCCGGCCGTGTTCGCGTTCGCGCTCCCCGCCACGCTGTACGCCTTCTACATGACGTCGCTGGTGCTCGTGTACGGGACGTGGTGGGAGGTCCACGCCGTGACCGGGATCGTGGTGGTCGCGGGCCTGACGGGCTGGCTGGTCCAGTTCCTGATGCGCCGCCCGGGGGCGCCGGTCAGCCAGCCGGCCGTGTAGGCGACAGCCGGTTCGGCGTCAGGACCTCGGCGCCGCTCTCCGTGACGAGGACCGTGTGCTCGAACTGGGCGGACCGCGACCGGTCGGCGGTGATCGCGGTCCACCCGTCCTCCAGCACCAGGGCGCGGTAGGTGCCGGCGTTGATCATCGGCTCGATCGTGAACGTCATGCCCGGCTCCATCGGCCGCCGCTGGTCCGGACTGAAGTGGTGCAGGACCTGCAGGCCGGTGTGGAACATCGGCCCGATGCCGTGGCCGACGAACTGGCGCACGACCGCGTAGCGGAGCGCGTCCGCGGTGACCTGGATCGCCCTGCCGATGTCCGAGAACGGCGCGTTCGGCCGCACCGCCGCGATGCCCGCGTTGAGGCACCGGAGCGCTCCCCGCACCAGCCGGCGCGCCACGGGGTTGACGTCGCCGACCAGCACGGTGGCGGAGCAGTCGCCGTGGGCCCCGTCGCAGAACACGGTCACGTCGATGTTCAGGGTGTCGCCCGACGCCAGCGGCCGGGCGTCGGGGATGCCGTGGCAGATCACCTCGTTCACGGACGTGCAGATCGACTTCGGGTAGCCATGGTAGTTGAGCGTGCTCGGGTACACGCTGCGGCGGGCGCACTCGCGGTGAGCGGCGGCGTCCAGCTCGTCAGTGGTGACGCCGGGCGCCACCAGGCTCGCCAGGTGTTCGAGGAGCTCCGCGGCATGCCGGCAGGCGCGGCGCAGCGCGACCAC
>DASQZW010000053.1:0-4318 GCA_035638495.1 Terriglobales bacterium | reverse complement strand
GGCCTGACGGCCATCGACGAGGCGGCGGGCGTGCTGCTGGAGCCGCTGCGCTCCCGGCTGCTGGCGGCGCTGCCGGAGGACCCCGAGACGAACGAGCGCTGCGCCTCGTAGGAGCGGCACGGCGCGAGCTGGCCTGTCCGCTCCTTCTCCCCGGTCTTCTTCACCCTGACGAAGCGCCGAGACCAGTCGTCCCGGCCCCGACGCCGCCGCCGGAAGGCCGGAAGCCGGCAAGCCGGGCCAGCGCCGGCATCGCCGCCAGCACGCGGTCGATCTCGTCGTCGCTCAGGTCGTCCAGCATGCCCCGCATGGCCGCTCGCCTGACCGCACGCAGCCGTTCCATCAGCGTCTCGCCCCGCGCCGTCAGCACCACGCGGACGATTCGCCGGTCGTCCGCGTCGCCCCGCCGCTCCACCAGGCCGGCTGCCACGAGCCGGTCCACCAGCGACGTCGCCGTGTTCAGAGCGACGTTCCTCGCGACCGCGACCTCGCCCATCGGGACCGAGCCCCGGTCCATCACGTACGCCAGCACCCCGTACTGCTCGGTGGTCACCTTGGCCACGCCCTCGACCTCGTTCGGGAGTCCCACCACCAGCCGGCGGAAGAGCGCCGGCAGCACTTCGAGGAGCCGCGCGTGTGCTTCATCGCGCGCGCCAGCCTGCACGACTGGAGATATCACCCCGGCCAGCGCTTGATTCCCCGCCCGGAGCCGGAGGCGCGATCAGCGGCCGGTGCGGAATCCGGTGGTCCGCAGGCGGAGGCTCAGGCGCCGCAGCGCCAGGCGTGGCCGCGATGGCCCAGCGGCATCGAGCGGAACGCGTGCGAGACGGAGCAGGCTCAGGACCATCGCTGCCACCATGCCCTGTCAACGGGCCGGGAGGCCGTCCTGTTACGGACCGGCGGCGATCGGCCCCGTGCCTCACAATCGGTGCCGATGGGCTCCCACCACGCGGTGCTCGTCCCGATCGAGGGACTGCTGGCCCTCCAGGTCCTCGTCCTGCTGGCGGGGACGGCCGTGCACGAGCTGGGCCACGCGCTGGCCGCCCGCGCGGTCGGGTTCGACGTGGCCGGCGTGCGCGTCGGTCCGCTGCTCGCCCTCGCCACGCCCCGCGGCTGGCGGGCCCGCTTCGTCTGGGAGATGGCGGTCGGCGGCGAGCTGCTGTCCGTCCCTGCCCGGCCCGACGGCCTGCGCCCGCGCCACGCCGCGATGATCGCCGCCGGGCCCGCCGCCCACCTGCTCATGGCGGTGGTGGCGCTCACCGCCGCGCTGTTCACCGATGCGCTGGCGCTCTGGTTCACGGCCGCCACTCTCGGGCTCAGCGCGCTCGCCAACCTCGTGCCCAGCCGGCCCCGGCTCGGCGGTCGGTGGACCGACGGGCGCTGGCTGCTCGCGTGGCTCGTGCACCCCGAGCGAGCCACCCAGCGCGTGGCGCTCGGCGTCCTGCAGCGCGCGGCCACGGGCGCTCGCCCCCGTGACTGGGACGATCGGTGGGCGCGGCTCGCGGCCGCCGGCCCGCGGCAGCCCGCCGACGCGGCCCAGGTCGCCGGCTGCCTCCTCGCCTACGCCCACGCGCTCGACCGGGGTGAGACCGACCGGGCCGGATCGCTCCTGACGCGCGCGTTCGCGGCCAGGCACCTGCTGCCGGCCGCCGATCAGGCCGCGCTGGCCCTCCAGTCGGCGTTCTTCACGGCGCGCTTCCGCGGCAACGCGACGCTCGCGTCACGCCTGCTCGAGACGGGGCTGATGCGGCCCGACCGAGCGCGTGCGCTCGACGTCGAGCGGGCGCGGGCCGCGATGCACCTGGCCGCCGATCGGCCCGCAGACGCCGCGGCCGCCTGCGATCGCGCCCTGGCAGCGCTGGACACGGCCTGGCAGCGGCCTGCCGGCCTGACCACCTTCGACCGAGAACTGCTCGAGGTCATGCGGGACCGCGCCCGCATGACCTCAGCCGATCAGACCGGGCACATCCTGTGCAGCGGCGGGTTCGTGACGATCGGGCAGGGCCGAATCGTCCCGTCGTCCACGGCAGGGCCAGTGCCGCCCCCGGACGACCCGGAGGACGTGGGCGCCGGGGCCGCAGGCCGGACGGATTGAACCGCGGCCGGCGCATTGCTCGGCGCCGCGGCCGGCTGGGCCTGCACCGTGACCGGCTCGGCGTGCACCACGGGCTGCACCTTCACCGGCTGGGCTGGCTGCCCCGGCTGCGCGGGGCTGCCGGCTCCTCCCCCCGACGCGCCGCACGCCGCCGCCAGCAGGACAACGCCCGCCGCGAGGATCGCGCGTCTCATCCCAGGCATCTAAACACCCGGGCGCGGCTGGCGCAACCCGGGCGCGGCTGGCGCAACCTTGCCGTCACGAACTAACGTTTGACCGTGACGAAGGCGCTGGACCTCTTCTCACCGGCGGCGCGCGCGTGGTTCAAGGGCGCGTTCGCCGGGCCGACCGAGGTGCAGGAGCAGGGCTGGCAGGCGGTCGCGTCCGGCCGCCACACCCTGATGACCGCACCGACGGGCAGCGGCAAGACGCTCGCCGCCTTCCTGTGGTGCCTCGACCGGCTCGCGACCGAACCGGCCCCGCCGGGCCGCGAGCGCTGCCGCGTGCTGTACGTGTCGCCGCTCAAGGCGCTGGCCGTCGACGTCGAGCGCAATCTGCGGGCGCCGCTGGTGGGCCTGCGGCTGCAGGCCGAGCGGCTGGGCCTCCCCATCCCGGAGATCGGCGTCGCGATCCGCAGCGGCGACACGCCGGCCGACGAGCGGAGAGGGATGGAGCGGACGCCGCCCGACATCCTGATCACGACGCCGGAATCGCTGTACCTCCTGCTCACCAGCGCGGCCCGACGCGTGCTGACGACCGTTCGCTGGGTCATCGTGGACGAGATCCACTCCGTGGCGGCCACCAAGCGCGGCGCCCATCTGATGGTCAGCCTGGAGCGGCTCTGCGCGCTCACGGCCCAGGAACCGCAGCGCATCGGCCTCTCCGCCACGCAGCGCCCGCTGGAGGAGGTCGCGCGATTCCTGGGAGGCGTGGGCCGCGACGTCGCCATCGTGGACGCGGGCCGCCGCAAGACGATGGAGGTGCGGGTCGAGATCCCGGTCGAGGACATGGCGAACCTCGACCGCGGGGCTCCGCCAGAGCCCCCCACCGGCAATGCCGCGGCGTGGGCGAACGAGCTGCCGCAGCCCCGGCGCTCGATCTGGCCCGCAATCTACCCGCGGCTCCTGGAGCTGATCCAGGAGCACCGCTCCACCATCGTCTTCGTCAACTCCAGGCGCCTTTCCGAGCGGCTGGCGGCGCGCCTGAACGAGCTGGCCGAAGAGGAGCTCGTGCTCGCCCACCATGGCTCGATCGCCCGCGAGCAGCGGGTCGTGGTGGAGAACCGGCTCAAGTCCGGCCACCTGCGAGGCCTGATCGCGACGTCGTCGATGGAGCTGGGCATCGACATGGGCGCGGTCGACCTGGTCGTCCAGGTCGAGTCGCCGCCCAGCGTGGCGACCGGCATCCAGCGCATCGGCCGGGCCGGGCATTCGGTCGGCGAGGTCTCGCGCGGCGTGATCCTGCCGAAGTTCCGGGGCGACCTGCTGGAGTCCGCGGCCGTGGTGGAGCGGATGCTGGCCGGAGAGATCGAGACGACCGTCGTCCCCTCCAACCCGCTGGACGTGGTCGCCCAGCAGGTGGTGGCGATGGCCGCGATGGACGAATGGCGGGTCGACGACCTGGCCGCGCTGCTGCGTCGCGCCCACCCGTTCCGCGATCTGGGCCGCCGTTCGCTGGAGGCGGTGCTCGACATGCTGAGCGGCCGCTACCCGTCCGAGGAGTTCGCGGAGCTGCGCCCCCGCATCGTCTGGGACCGCGTCAACGGCACCGTGCGGGGTCGGGCCGGAGCGCAGCGGCTGGCGGTCACCAACCCGGGCACCATCCCGGACCGCGGCCTCTACACGGTGAACATCTTCGAGGACGGCCGCCGGGTCGGCGAGCTGGACGAGGAGATGGTGTTCGAGAGCCGGCCGGGCGAGACGTTCGTCCTCGGCGCGTCGAGCTGGAAGATCGTCGACATCACGCCGTCCCAGGTGCTGGTCACGCCGGCGCCCGGTGAGCCCGGCAAGATCGCGTTCTGGCACGGCGACCTCCTGGCCCGCCCGCCCGAGCTGGGGCGCGCGCTCGGCCAGCTCACGCGCGAGCTCCGCGCCGCCCAGCCAGAGGCCGCCGAGCGCCGCCTGATGGAGCGCGCGGGCCTGGACGAGCGGGCGGCGCGCAACCTGCTCGCCTATCTTGACGACCAGGCGGCCGCGACCGGGGCCGTCCCCGACGACCGGACGGTCG
>DASQZW010000052.1:0-14624 GCA_035638495.1 Terriglobales bacterium | reverse complement strand
CCATCTGGCCCAGTGTAAGGAGGTGATCTGAGGTGGCAAGGAGGATCGGCCTGGTGCTCGGCGCGGGCGGGGCGGTCGGCCACGCCTTCCACGCCGGCGTGCTGGCCGCACTCGCGGACGCCACCGGCTGGCAGCCCGACTCGGCCGAGGTGATCGTCGGCACGTCGGCGGGATCCATCGTGGCTGCCGTGCTGCGGGCGGGCTGCTCCGCCCGAGACCTGGCCGACGCCTCGCTGCGCAGGCCGCTGTCCCCGTCCGGCCGGGCTCTGTTCGACAGGATCGGCCGGCGCGCACCGCTTCCCTTCCCGGGTCCTGGCGTGGTGGACATGCTGCGCGGGCCGGCCGCTCCGAACCTGCTGCTGCGGCCGTGGGGGCTCCGCCCGGCCACGCTCGCCGCGGCGGTCCTGCCGGCCGGCAGGGTGCCGGCCGACACGGTCGCGGCCGGCGTGCGGAACGTCTACGGCAGCGGCTGGCCGTCGCGGCCGACCTGGATCTGCGCGGTCCGGCTGGACGACGGGAGGCTGGTCGTCTTCGGCCGCGAGGGCGCGCCGGCGGCCTCGCTGGCCGATGCGGTCTCGGCCTCGTGCGCGATACCGGCCTTCTTCGCCCCGGTGATGATCGGCGGGAAGCGGCACGTGGACGGCGGCGTCCACTCGGTGACGAACGCCGACCAGGTGGCGGACCTCGGGCTCGACCTGGTGGTGGTCAGCTGCCCGATGGGCGCGGCGCGGGAGCCGGTCGCGTACACGGTCGACCTCCCGCTGCGCGCGGCGATCCGGCGCCGGCTGGATCGGGAGGAGGCGGCGCTGCGCCGGTCGGGAGCGGAGGTGGTGAGCTTCCTGCCGGCGCCGGCCGACCGGGCGGCGATGGGCACCAACGCGATGGACCCGGCCCGAGTCCCGTCGGTCACGGCCCAGGCGTTCGAGTCGACGCTCGCACTGCTGCGCGACCCAAAGGTGAGAGAGCGCCTGGCGGCGCTGGCCTGAAGAAGGGACGAAGACCGAGGGAGGGGCGAAGACCGAGCGAAGCGAGCGAGCGAGCCATCCCCTCCCCCCTCGCGGGGGAGGGGGGAGGGGGAGGGGGATGACCCCTACAGCAGTCGTCAACAGAGCAGGGGGACGCTATCCAAGCCCCCCCTCCGGCCCGTGGCCGGGCCTCCTCCCCCGCGAGGGGGGAGGGACTTCCTTCAGGGCGTCGCCGGGGCCGGGGGGGTGGCTGGCGCCGACTGGGCCCCTTCGAACCACGCGGCCGCGCCCGCCTGGACGGCGTTCTGGTACACGGTCGTCAGGAAGACCCCCACGCAGCACAGGACGAACCCCAGCGGGCCGATCACGCTGGCGACCCACACGACCAGACCGGCGACCACCGCGTTGCCCACGTTCACCGTCGCCAGACGCCACACCCGCAGCACATCCATCCCGCCCGCGAACCCGCCGTGGTACGTGTTGACGATCAGCGACGGGACCAGGAAGTCCAGGAGCAGGCCGGCCACCCACATCCAGATGAACCCCAGCGCCGACAGCGGAGCGCCCACGTTGAAGCCGCGACCGCTCGCGGCCCCGGACGCGATCCCGCCGGCCGTGTAGAGGACCCAGGTGGGAACGTTGAGGACCAGCCCGTAGATCACGAAGACCCCGAAGATCCCGATACCCCGCGCGAGGTGGAAGCCGGCCGGCGGCAGCTCCCTGCGGCCGGCGCGCGCGTTCTCGAAGACCAGCATCATCCACCCGGTCATCGCGATCCAGCCGACGACCGGGATGATCAGGATCAGGGCCTGAACCACCATCCGCTCGAGCCACCGCTCCCCCCGGAACGGGAATACGAACGCCTCACCCACGCTGTCCATAGCCGGAGTCTATGCGCGGTGCCCCCGTGCAGCCGATTCCGGAACGGGGAGCGGCGTGCGGGAGGCCGGAAAACCAGCCGCTTGCTTCCGCGGTTCGCCGAGATTACCATCGGCGAATGCGGCCGACGGAGCTCGCTGAGCGGGGCCCCGAAACCTGGCCGGTGAAGCTCCCTCCGGCGTGAGCTCGGCACCGGCCAGCTTCCGATCCACGTCGGTCGCCGACGGTGGGAAGTCCCTGCTCTCCGTGCGCGGGGTCACCGTCCGGTTCGGCGGCCTGGTCGCCCTCGACGCCGTCAGCTTCGAGGTCCCGCGCGGCTGCATCGTCGGCCTGATCGGCCCCAACGGCGCCGGCAAGACGACCCTCTTCAACGTGGTCACCCGGATCTACCGGGCCAGTGCCGGCGACATCTTCCTGGAGGACCGGAGCCTGCTCGCCGCCCGGCCCGACGAGATCATCGGGCTCGGCATCGCGCGCACGTTCCAGAACGTCGCGATCTCTCCCCGTATGACCGTCCTCGACACGGTCCTCACCGGCTACCACTGCCGGCTGGCCGGCAACCCCCTGTACTTCGCCCTGGCCGGCGTCGGCTGGCCGGGGACCCGGCGCCAGGAGCAAGAAGCTGTCGCGCGCGCACAGGAGGCCCTCGAGTTCGTAGGGCTGGCCGGCCTGGGCTCGCGGCTGGCCACGGGCCTGCCGTTCGGCACGCTGAAGGCGATCGAGCTGGCGCGCGCGCTGGTCTCCCGGCCGAAGCTGGTGCTTCTGGACGAGCCGGCCGGCGGACTGAACCACGCCGAGCTGACGAAGCTGAGCGAGCTGATCATCCGCATCAACACGGAGCTGGGCATCACGCCGCTGGTCGTCGAGCACCACATGAACCTGGTGATGTCGATCTCGGAGCGGGTGGTGGTGCTGGACTTCGGCCGCAAGATCGCGGACGGAACCCCGGACGAGGTCCGCGGCGACCCCAGGGTGATCGAGGCCTACCTGGGCGCGGACGAGGAGGACGGCTGAGGTGGCGCTCCTCGAGCTCGAGAACGTGGTCGCGTCCTACGGCGCCATCGAGGTCCTCCACGGCATCTCGCTGGCCGTCGACCAGGGCTCGGTGGTCGCCATGCTCGGGGCCAACGGCGCCGGCAAGACGACAACCCTGCGGGCGATCTCGGGCCGGGTCAAGGTGTACGGCGTGATCCGGTTCGACGGCAGGGTCATCTCGGGCCTGGCGGCCGAGGACGTCGCCCGCCGGGGCATCGCGCACGTGCCGGAGGGACGGGGGACCCTGGCCCAGCTGACCGTCCTCGAGAACCTGCAGATGGGGGCCTGCCTGCGGCGCGACGGCGCAGGCGTCAAGAAGGACCTCGACCGGGTCTACGAGTACTTCCCGTGGATGCCGGGGCGGCTCTCGCAGCCGGCCGCGCTGCTCAGCGGCGGCGAACAGCAGATGCTGGCGATCGCGAGGGCGCTGATGATGCGGCCGCGCCTGCTGCTCCTCGACGAGCCGTCGCTGGGCCTCGCGCCCACCGTGCTGCGATCGATCTTCCAGATCATCGGCAAGATCAACGAGGAGGAGGGCGTGACCATCCTGCTGGTCGAGCAGAACGCCAAGACCGCGCTCCGGGTTGCGGACCGCGCCTACGTGCTGGAGGTCGGCGAGATCGCGGTGTCCGGCTCCGGCGCGGACCTCGCGCAGAACGAGTCCGTGAGGCGCTCCTACCTTGGCTACTGACCTGTTCCTCGTCGCGTCGGTCCAGGGCGTGATCCAGCAGGTCGTGTTCGGCCTCGCCACCGGCGGGCTGTACGCGAGCCTGGCCCTGGCCCTGGTCCTCATCTACCGGGCGATGGAGACGCTCAACTTCGCCCAGGGCGAGATGGCGACGTTCACGACCTTCATCGCCTTCAGCCTGCTGGTCTACCTGCACCTCCCGTACTGGCTGGTGTTCCCGGCGACCGTGGTCATCGCCGTCCTGGGCGGCATCGCCGTGGAGCGCGTGATCATCCGGCCGGTCGAGCGTGCGCCGGTCATCACGCTGGTGCTCGTCACCCTCGGCCTGTTCGCGATCTTCAACGGGCTCTCCGGCCTGATCTGGGGCTACGTCGTGCGGCCGTTCCCGAGCCCGTTCCCGACCACGCCGGTCTTCATCGGCGGCGTCGGGATCAGCTACCAGGACCTGGGGCTGATCGGGGTGTCCACCGCGGTGCTGGTGCTGATCTGGCTCTTCTTCGCGCGGACGAAGGTCGGGCTGATGATGCGCTCGGCGGCGCTCTACCCCGAGTCGAGCCGGCTGCTCGGCGTGCGGGTGGGGTGGATGCTCGCGCTGGGCTGGGGCCTCGCCGCGGGCGTCGGCGCGGTCTCCGGGATGCTGGTCGCGCCGATCACCGTGCTGGACCCGAACCTGATGCAGTCGGTCCTCCTCTACGCGTTCGTGGCGGCGGTGCTGGGCGGGATCGACAGCCCGGTCGGGGCGGTCGTCGGGGGGCTGGTGGTCGGCGTCCTGCTCGCGCTGGTGGGCACGTACATCCCGAACGTCCAGGATCTCCGGCTGGTCTTCGGCTTCCTGGTCATCATCGTCGTCCTCATCGTCAAGCCGGGCGGCCTGTTCGGCCGCGAGCACGTGGAGAGGGTGTGACGTGATCAGCAACGAGCGGGCCTTTGCCTGGGGGGCGTCCATCTTCGTGGTCCTGATCGCCCTGCTCGCGCCGCTCGCCGCCCTCGGCAAGTTCCAGACGCTGGAGTTCGCCTACGTGTGGGCGTTCGCGATCGCCATCGTGGGCGTCAACCTGCTGACCGGGTACTGCGGGCAGATCTCACTCGGCAACAGCGCCTTCATGGCGGTCGGCGGCTATACCACGGCGATCGTCGTGACCCGCCTGGGCTGGTCGCCGCTGGCCACGATCCCCCTCGCGGCCGTCCTGTCCGCGATCGGCGGCGTGCTCCTCGGCATCCCGGCGCTGAAGCTCAGGGGGCTGTACCTCGGCCTGGCGACGTTCGCGCTGGCACTGTCGACGCCCAGCCTGATCCGGCACTTCGACAACCTGACCGGGGGGTCGCAGGGCATCTACATCACGGGGGCCGGCAAGGACCCCTTCGGGCTCGTGGAGGCCGGCCAGCTGACGTCCGAGCAGTGGCTCTACTACCTGGCGTTCGTCTTCTTCGTGCTGTTCTTCCTGTTCTACCGGGCGCTGCTCAAGAGCGACGTGGGGCGGGCGTTCCGCTCCATCCGCGACGGCGAGACCGTGGCGGTCGCGAACGGCATCAGCCTCAGGTACTACAAGACCCTCGCATTCGCGATCAGCGCGCTCATGGCGGGCGTGGCGGGCAGCCTGGACGCGATGGCCACGTCGTACGTCGGGCCGGACTCGTTCGACGCGACGATCGCGCTGGCGCTGATCGTGGGCGCCGCGATCGGCGGCCTCGGCACACTGGCGGGGCCCATCGTGGGCGCGCTGTTCACCGTGTGGAGCCCCATCTACGCGCAGGTGATCTTCAAGGGACGCCCCGACATCGCGTACGGCGTCCTGCTGATCCTGATCATGTACCTGATGCCGCAGGGGGTGATCGGGGGCATCGGCCGCCTCCTCGGGCTCAGGAGGGGCGTCCGCGAGCGGATGGTCGCCGTGCCCAGCACCCCGTTCGGTCCGGTCACGGCCGGCGTCGACGACGAGCATTGACCAGCCGTCAGCCGGTGGCCGGTGACTCGCGCGGCGCGAGCTCGCGGACCAGCCGCGTGCCGCGGGTAACCAGGACCAGGATGTCGACCATCTCCTCCAGGTCGGGGTAGCGCCCGCTCAGGTGGCCCATGGCGAGGGCCTCGACGGCGGCGATGTTCACGTCCGCGATCATCTCCAGCCGCCGCCGCTCCACCGGGGACGAGGCCGGGTAGCCGCGGTCCATCAGTTCCTGGACGAGGTCGCGCCTCGTGCTGCCGGTCAGGCGGAGGCTGGACTCCCCCAGGGCCGACTGAGGCTGGTGGCGGGCGCGCAGGGCGAGCCGGTACAGCCGGGGATTGGCGACCAGGACCTGGAGCGGGACGCGGAACTGGCGCCGCAGACGCTCCTCGCTGGTCGGGGCCTCCAGCGCCTCGCGGCGCGGACCCTGGAGCTCGGCCCGGAGCTTCGCGAACAGCCCGTCGCCGAGGGTGCGGAGCAGGTCGTCGCGGTTCGCGAAGTGCTCATAGAACGTCGCGTTCGCCACCCCTGCGGCCCTGGCCACGGCGCTCGCGGAGATGGCCTCCTCGCCGTCCGACAGCAGCATCCTGCCGGCCGCGGCGAGCAGCCGCGCACGGGTCCGCCGCTTGGCCTCCCGGCGCGAGGTGGCCGCGCGCCGGGGGGGCGAGCCGACTTGGGCCTTGTCAGCCACTTTGGCCGAGAGTAGTATCGGTGAACTTGGCCACGCCACGCGAGGCGGGCAAGTGGCGTCGCGCCCACGCGGCGAGAAGGAGGATGAGTATGACGATCGGAGGTCTTCGGTTGCGAACCCTCGCGGTGACGACCGCCGCCCTCCTCCTGGGCATGGCCTGCGGCATCAGCCAGGGCAGCACCGGAGGGACCACCAAGTCAGAGGTTGGCGTCACTTCGGACAGCATCACAATCGGAACCACGACTCCCCTCAGCGGTGCTGCGTCATTCTACGCGCCGGTGAGCAAGGGCGCCCAGGCTTACTACCAGTACATCAACGCGCACGGCGGTGTGAACGGTCGGAAAATCAACTATATCGTCCTGGACGACGCGTACGACGCGGCCAAGGCGGTGCCGCTGACCCACCAGCTGGTGGAGCAGGACTCGGTGTTCGCGGTTGTCGGTCAGCTCGGCACGCCGATCAACACCGCGACCAGGCCGTACCTCAACGACCAGAAGGTCCCGGACGTCTTCGTGGCCACCGGGGCGACCAAGTGGGGCGCCGACTACAAGCAGTTCCCCTGGACGATCGGCCTGCAGCCCGACTACCAGTCCGAGGCGCGGGTGTACGCGAAGGACATCCTCACGAAGCACCCGACCGCGAAGATCGGCATCCTGTTTCAGAACGACGACTTCGGCAAGGACTACGTCGCCGGCCTGACCGACGGCCTGGGCTCGGCCCACTCGAGCATGATCGTCTCGCAGCAGAGCTACGAGGCAGGCGCGCCTGACGTCTCGTCGCAGGTCGCCGCGCTGAAGGACAGCGGGGCGAGCCTGCTGCTCGTCGCCGCGATCCCGGCGCAGGGGATCAGCGCGATGAAGACGCTCGCGAAGCTCAACTGGAAGCCCGACCTCTACATCACGAACGTCCTCACCTCCACCGTCAACACTCGGGCCGTGATCGCCGCGGGTGGCGGTTCCTACATCGACGGCATGACCAGCACGTTCTACGGCAAGGACGTAAACGATCCCAAGTGGGCCAGCGACCCGGTGATCGCGGGCTACAAGAGCGTGCTCTCGCAGTACTGCGCGCAGCCCTGCGACCCGACCGACGGGACGTACGCGTCCGGGATGGGCGGGGCCTGGCTGTTCGTGAACATCCTGAAGAAGCTCGGCAAGGACGGCGTCACGCGGCAGGGCCTGATGAACGCTGTCCGCTCGATGAGCGTGAAGGCGTGCTCGGATCCGAACTCGGCGTCCGCGGACACGGTCTTCAACAGCGACTGCGACCCCTGGATCTTCCCGGGGCTCTCGATCCACACCGGCGGCAGCAACCAGTGGCCGGTCACCCAGCTCGCGCCGGCGACGTTCTCGACGGCGAAGGGCAACTGGGTCATCGACTACACCCACATCATCAACGCGCGGTAGCGGCTTCCTGGGACCCGGCTCCGCTCACGGAGCCGGGTCCCGGACTGAAATGATTGGGGCGTGCTGCCGCTGACGGGCGTCCGGGTGCTCGACCTGGGCCGGTACATCGCGGCGCCCTACTGCGGCATGGTGCTCGCGGACCTGGGCGCGGAGGTGATCCGCGTCGAGCGGCCGCGGGGCGAGGAGGACCGGTACCTGGGCCTCCGGGCGGTGAACGGCGAGACCTACACGTTCGCGAGCCTGTCCCGCGGCAAGAAGGCCATCACGCTCGACCTCCGGCAGGTGGAGCGGGCCCGCCCCGTCCTGCGCGACCTGGTCGCCCGGACGGACGTCTTCGTGCACAACTTCGGACCGGGCGCCGCGGCCGCCCTCGGTCTCGGACTCGACGACATCCGCTCGATCGCGCCCGCCGTCGTCTACGTCGGCATCTCGTTCGCGGGGAGCGACGGGCCGCACGCCAACCGGACGGGGTTCGACATGATGGCCCAGATGGGGTCGGGGGCGGCGGCCCTGACTGGCCTGGACGGAGAGCCGCCACTGCGAACCGGGGTGCCGTGGGTGGACTACTCGACCGGCCTGTCGGCGGTCGTCGGCGTCCTCGCCGCGCTCCGCCAGCGCGACGCGACGGGCGAGGGGCAGGTCGTGGACTGCGCGCTGCTGCAGACGGCGCTCAGCTTCACGGCGCCGATCATCGCCGAGGCGGTCGCGGGCGGGCGGGAGCGCCCCCGGCTGGGCAACCAGACCGTGTACACCGGGCCGTCCAACCTGTACCGGTGCCGCGACGGCCACGTGTACCTGGCCGCGGTCACGTCCAGCTCGTGGCGGGCCCTGGCGGCCGCCATCGAGCACCCGGAGCTCGCCCGCGAGCCGGCGCTGGGGAGCGCGGAGCTGCGGTACGAGCGGCGCGCTGACATCGACCCGCTGATCGAGGCGTGGACGAGCGTGCGGACCGTCGACGAGACGCTGGCGGCGCTCGAGGCCGCGCAGGTGCCGTGCGGGCGGTACCGGACGACGGCGAACGCTGGGGACGACGCTCAGGTGAGGGCGCGCGAGATGCTGGGCAGCGTTGACCTGGGCGCGCCGGGGTTCGAGCGGGTCCCGGCCAGCCGGACGCCGGTGCGGCTCGGGGGGCAGGGCGCGTCCCCGCCGGCGCGTCCGCCCGGCGTGGGCGAGCACAACGAGGAGATCTACCGGGGCCTCCTCGGCTACGACGAGGCCCGCGTGGCGGCCCTGCGAGCGTCCGGCCTGATCTGAGCTACCTGGGGGAACCGCACATCGGTCCAGAAGTGCGCTTCCGGGTCAGACCCCGGCGACGACGACCATGCGGCGGCTGCCGAGGCCCAGCGGCTCGCCCTCGCCGCCGAGTCCGGTGACCTCGGTGAACCCTGCCTCCAGCAGCCAGTCGCGAAGCTCAGTGAACGCGAACGTCCGGACGCCGAACCAGTATCGGCGGACCCGCCCGCCCCGGACGACGATCCGCTCCGTGCTCGTCCGTGCCGTGGCCACGTCGAAGCTGGTGCGGTCGATCAGCAGGTCGTCGTCCCGCTCCCGCAGGGAGACCACGGGGCCGCCCACCGCGGACATGACCGTCAGCAGCCGGTGCCGGTTCTGCACGTCGAGGACGAGCTTTCCGCCCGGCGCGAGCGCGCGCCGCCACGCGGCCAGCAGGGCGCGGTTCGTGTCGTCGTCGAAGTAGCCGAACGACGTGAACCAGTTGACGACCGCGTCGAAGGGACCCTCGGGCGTGGACTCCCGCATGTCCCCGAGCCGGTAGTCGACGGCGGCGCCGTCGCGACCGGCCACCTCGAGGAACGCCGGGCTGCGATCGAGCCCGACCACCCGACAGCCCAGCCGCGCGAGGCGGTTGGCGATGCGCCCGTGGCCGCACGGGACGTCGAGCACGCGCATGCCGGGACGGAGGTCCAGCAGCCGCGCGATCAGCGCCACGTCCTGGTCGGACCGCTCCTCCGGGATCAGGTCGCCGGAGAAGTGCAGGTAGTCGTCGCCGAACAGCTCGTCGAAGTCGAATCGGATCATCGGCCGTCAAGCTACCCGCACGGGCCGTCGTCGCGAGCTACGCTCTCGGCCGACGATGAGCCAGCGCACGTTCGCCGGCTCGGCCCTGATGCTGGTCGCCGCCTCCGCCTGCTACGCGTGGGCTGTGGTCTCCGGCCGGAGCGCCTATCCCCGGGGGCGGCGGTGCTCACGCCGCTGCTCCTCTACGCCGTGCTCACGCCGCTGGGCCTGGTGCCGGGCCTCGATCTCGTCCTCGCGCCGACCGCGTTCAGCCTCGTGTCGCTCGCCTTCTTCCTGGGCTCGACCGCCATGCTCCGGCGTGGTCGCATATAATGATAGCGTCAATACTAGATTTCATGAGGGGAAGCAAGAGAAAACGATGAGCGTTACCCTGCCCGGCATCGACATCCCGAGCCGCACGATCGACTTCGGGAGCCTGGCTACGAACGAGTTCCTGGTCCTCGTGATCGTCGGTCTCATCGCGGGCCTGCTGGCCAGCCGGGTTACCGGCATCGGCGGCGGCCTGCTGTGGGACATGGTCATCGGTGTGGTCGGAGCGTTCCTCGGGACCTGGCTCTTCGGGCTGCTCAACATCAACCTCGGCCCCGGCGTCCTGCCGCTGATCATCGTTGCCTTCGTGGGCGCGGTGCTGCTCCTGCTGATCGTCCGCGGTCTGAGCGGAGGCATCGCCCGCCGGGGATACACCCGGCGCCGCGTGTGACCGAAGGGGGAGCGGGCTCCCCCCTTCGGAGGTAGCACAGAATGGCAGCAGGATGAGCCCATCCTGCTGCTTCGATGAGCCGGCGGGCTGAGCCGGCGACCGGTACCCGGCCGGCCGTCGAGGAGCTGGTGACGCGGTTTCGCGCCTTTCCCTGCGGCGCCGCGGTGAAGGCACCGGACCAGCTCGAGCCCGCGCTCGCGTCCAACTGCGGCGCCATCTTCGTCCTCCGGGCCAACGGCCTGGAGCTGGGCCCGGTGGTCCACCGCATCCACCTGGCCGGCAAGCTCGCCGTGGTCCACCTGGACCTGGTGGACGGCCTGGCCGCCGACCTGACGGGCGTGCGCTGGCTGGCGCGGTGCGGCGCCGACGCCATCATCAGCTCGCACGGCCAGGCCGTGCGAGCGATCCGGGCCGAGGGCGTGGTCGCGATCCAGCGCCTGCTCTGCGTCAACCTGGTCGGCGTCGAGCTCGGGCTGGTCGCCGTTGCGAAGTCGCAGCCCGACATCGTCGAGCTCCTGCCTGGCGCCATCCTGCCCGCGGTAGCGGACCTCGTGATGTCGCGGCTGACCGTCCCGCTGCTGGCCGGCGGGTTCATCCAGGACGCCGAGTCCGTCCGGCGGGTGCTGGCGGCCGGGGCGCTCGCGGTGACCACCAGCGAGCCCGCGATCTGGAACCCGTGATGGTCAGGCCGCGCACCGGTGGCGTGCCCGCCGCCGGCCTGCCCGGGCTGCCTCGCCTCCTGGTCGCGGCCCGCGACCGGAGCGCCCGTCCGATCCCCGCCGGGGCCGGCCTCCTGCTCCACGATCTCAGCCTGCTCGACCTCGTCCGGCTGAGCGCGCGGCCGGCGCAGACGCTTGCCGTCGACCTGGACTCGATCGAGGGCCTGGCCGCGGACGAGGCCGCGATCGAGTTCCTGGCCGCGCGGCTCGGCATCACGGTCGTGATCACGCGCCGGCCCGGCCTCGCCGCGCGGGCACCGGACCACGGGTGCCTGTCGCTGCTCCACGTCCACTGCCTCGACTCCACGGGCCTGGATCGCGCCCTGGCGGCCCACCCCGGCGCGCCGGTCGGCACCGCCGTGTCCCCCGGACTGGTCCTGGCCCACCTGTCCGCGGCGCAGCGGCGGAGGCTTCACCCGCCCGTCCTCGCCTACGGGCTGATCCGCCACCGGGAGGAGCGGGAGGCGGCCGTAGCGGCCGGGGCGGACGGTGTCGTCGTCGAATCCGAGAACGATTCTTGACAGACCGCCTGGCCGGTTTCTATGAATCGCAGGAGAGAGCTGGTCGGGACACGATCATGACAAGTCCCGCTTTGGCGCAGCGCCGAAGCGCGGGCTTTTTTTGTTTGTCCCCGAGCCGGCGAGGAACCGGACCAGGAGGAGAAGATGTCAGATCAGACGGAGACCGGCGGCAGGCCGGTCGGGGAGGTGACCGGCCGGGCTCCGACCGCGATGGACAATCTGCGCGCGGGGCGCTGGGGCGAGCTCGTCGCCGAGTTCCTCGGCACGTTCGTCCTGATCTCGTTCGGCGACGGGGTGGTGGCGATGGCGGTTGCGGCGTTGAACCAGTCGGGCCGCGCCGAGACCCCGCACACCATCTTCCTGGCGGCGGGCGACTGGCTGCTCATCACGTGGGGATGGGCGATCGCCGTTACGTTCGGCGTGTACGTGGCCGGCGGCATCAGCGGCGCGCACATCAACCCGGCGGTGACCCTGGCGTTCGCCGTGCGCGGCGACTTCCCGTGGGCGAAGGTGCCGTGGTTCTGGCTGGCCCAGGTGGCGGGCGCGTTCGTCGGTGCCGCCCTCGTCTACCTCGTGTACAACGCCGCGATCGGCAGCTTCGAGAACGTCAACCACATCACGCGCGGCAACCCGGGCTCGCTGGTGACGTTCTCGATCTTCGCGACGTTCCCGGCACCATTCTTCGTCGGCGGCTGGATCGGGCCGCTGATAGACCAGATCGTGGGCACGGCGTTCCTGCTCATGTTCGTGGCCGCCCTGGGTGACCGGCGCAACCTGGCGCCCAAGGCGAACCTCACGCCCTGGCTGGTCGGCCTGGCGGTGGCCGCCATCGGCATGTCGTACGGCGCCAACGCGGGCTACGCGATCAACCCGGCCCGCGACTTCGGCCCGCGCCTCTTCGCGTTCATCGCCGGCTGGGGCCAGGTGGCGCTGCCGGGCAACGGGCCGTGGTTCAGCAACTACTTCTGGATCCCGATCGTCGGGCCGTTCATCGGCGGCGTCGTCGGCATCCTCGTGTACGACTTGTTCATCAAGAACACACTGGTCGCCCGGGGTGTGCCCGAGGCAGAGGTCTGAGGGAGGGACGCAAATGGCGCAAATGGCGAAGTACGCAGCCGCGGTCGACCAGGGGACGACGGGGACCCGCTTCATGGTGTTCAGCCACGACGGCCGGGTGGTCTCCTCCGACTACCAGGAACACGAGCAGATCTATCCCAGGCCCGGCTGGGTCGAGCACGACGCGATGGAGATCTGGTCGAAGACGCAGGCGGTGACCAGGGGGGCGATGCAGAAGGGGGGCGTGACCGCCGGCGACCTCGCCGCCATCGGGGTCACCAACCAGCGGGAGACGGCGGTCGTCTGGGAGAAGGCCACCGGCAGGCCGGTCCACAACGCGATCGTGTGGCAGGACACCCGGACGCGGGACATCTGGCAGGAGCTGATCGACGAGGGCTTCGAGGACACCATCAAGCGGAAGACCGGCCTCGTGGTCGCCACGTACTTCTCGGGTCCCAAGGTCAAGTGGATCCTGGACAACGTCGAGGGGACGCGCGAGCGGGCCGAGAAGGGCGAGCTGCTGTTCGGCAACATCGACACCTGGGTCATCTGGTGGCTGACGGGCGGCCCCAACGGCGGCGCGCACATCACGGACTACACGAACGCGTCGCGGACGATGCTGATGGACCTCCGCCGGCTCGACTGGGACGACGAGATCCTGAACCGGCTCGGCATCCCGCGCGCGATGCTGCCGGAGATCCGGCCGTCGAGCGACCCCGACCTGTTCGGGAGGACCGGGTCCGACTCCGCGGTCGGCGGCGTGGTGCCGGTCTGCGGCGACCTGGGCGACCAGCAGGCGGCGGTGTTCGGCCAGACCTGCTACGACGTGGGCGAGGCCAAGAACACGTACGGGACCGGCAACTTCATGCTGCTCAACACGGGGAAGGAGGCGATCCCGTCCAAGAGCGGCCTCCTGACCACGGCCGCGTACGGCCTCAAGAAGGGCGACTGCACGTACGCGCTGGAGGGCTCCATCGCGATCACCGGCGCGGCCGTGCAGTGGCTGCGCGACAACCTGAAGATCATCTCCAGCGCCGCCGAGACGGAGGCGATCGCGCAGGAGGTCGAGGACTCGGGCGGCGCGTACTTCGTGCCGGCTTTCTCCGGCCTCTTCGCGCCCTACTGGGACATGTACGCGCGGGGAGCGATCGTCGGGCTGACGCGCTACGTCGACCGCCGGCACCTCGTGAGGGCCACCCTGGAGGCGGTCTGCTACCAGACCCTCGACGTCGCCGAGGCGATGGAGCAGGATTCCGGCGTCCAGGTCAAGACGCTGAAGGTCGACGGCGGCATGGTCCAGAACAACTTCCTGATGCAGCTCCAGGCCGACATCCTGGGCACGCCGGTGGTGCGGCCCACGGTCAGCGAGACGACCGCACTCGGCGCCTCGTACGCGGCCGGCCTGGCCGTCGGCTTCTGGGACAGCCTCGACGAGCTGCGCAAGAACTGGCAGGTCGACCGCACGTGGGAGCCCGGCTGGAGCGACGAACAGCGGAAGGTCGGGCAGGCCCAGTGGAAGAAGGCGGTCGAGCGGACGCGGGACTGGGAGGAGAAGTGAGCAACCGACGGGCGGAGGCCACGCGATGAAGAAGCTGATCAACCAGGTGGACGACGTCGTCTCCGAGTCCCTCCGGGGCATGGCCGCCGCCCACCCCGACCTCATCGACATCCACCTGGCCCCCGACTACGTCGTGCGGCGGGGAGCGCCGTTCGACGGCAAGGTGGCGCTCGTGTCAGGCGGCGGCAGCGGGCACGAGCCGATGCACGGCGGGTTCGTCGGCCTGGGCATGCTCGACGGAGCGTGCCCGGGCGCCGTCTTCACCTCGCCGACGCCGGACCAGATCTACGAATGCACGAGACGGGTCGCGGGCGGCGCGGGGGTCGTCCACATCGTCAAGAACTACACGGGCGACGTGCTCAACTTCGAGATGGCCGCCGAGCTCGCGCAGGGCGACGGGATCGAGGTCCAGAGCGTCGTGATCAA
>DASQZW010000051.1:0-4678 GCA_035638495.1 Terriglobales bacterium | reverse complement strand
GTCGATGAGGCCCGCGGCCTTGAGGGCCCGGCAGACGCCGAGTCCGGAGCTTCCCTTGTCGGTCGGCGGGTACTGCCACGGCAGGTCGTGATCCAGCGTCGCCTCGTGGTACAGCTCGACCGCGAACGCCTCGTCGGCCGTCCCGTCGGAGTCCGAGAGCGGCCTTCCGGCCAGCGCGACCGCGCTCAGCCCGTCCGCGCCCGCGAGCGCGGACAGGTGGTACGCGCCGGCGTTCCCGGTGCAGCTCGAGAGATCGCCCTGGTCCAGGATCGGGATCGCGGGCGGGTGCTCGGTCGGGCCGATCTGCACCGGTGCCGTCGCGATCTCCTCCTCGATCGTGTAGCCGAGCGACCGAGCGTCCAGCACCAGGTGCTGGCCGAGCCGCGTCCCCTGGCGCACCGCCTCGTCATAGATGTGTGTGAGGATCCCGTTGGTGACCAGCATCTGGCTTCCCCTTGACGCCCACCGACCGCTTGCCCCGCATTCCGATGGCGATACCTCATCACTCGGGCCACCCTCCCGCAATAGGGCTGTGCGCCCTGGCGCGTCGGGACAGCCGCCCAGAGCCGGCCGGAGCTGCCGCAGCCGGGGAGGCGCCCTGATGGTACGCTCGCCTCGCGACATGGCGCTGCGGGCGGGAGGAATCGTTGAGCGTGACTGATGGGGGTGCCGAGATGGCCAGCGGAGATCAGCCGTATTCCGACGCGACCGCGTATGGCAACGGGCCCAGCGACTCCGTCACCGACGCGACTGAGAACGCCGCGGTCACTCATCACACGGTGAACCTCGGCGGCAGGGACGTCGCCTACACGGCGACCGCCGGCCACCTGGTGACCGTCGACGCCAGCAGCTCGAAGCCGGCCGCGAAGATCTTCTACGTCGCGTTCACGGAGGACGGCACGGACACCGCGGGACGCCCGGTGACGTTCTTCTACAACGGCGGTCCCGGGTCGTCGTCGGTGTTCCTGCTGCTCGGGTCGTTCGCCCCCATGCGGCTCAGGACGGCCATGCCCGACTTCACGCCTCCGGCGCCGTACACGCTCGAAGCCAACCCCGACAGCCTGCTCGACAGGAGCGACCTGGTGTTCATCAACCCGGTCGGGACCGGGTACTCGGCCGCGATCGCGCCGAACGTCAACAGGGACTTCTGGGGAGTGGACCAGGACGCTGCCTCACTGCGCCAGTTCATCAAGCGCTACCTCACGCGCTACGACCGCTGGAACTCGCCGAAGTTCCTGTTCGGCGAGTCCTATGGAACGGCTCGCAGCTGTGTCCTGGCCTACCTGCTGCACGAGGACGGCGTCGATCTGAACGGGGTGACGCTGCTGTCCTCGATCCTCGACTACTCACAGGCGGGCAACCCCGTCGGACTGCTCCCGACGCTGTGCGCCGACGCGTGGTTCCATCACAAGATCACCGTGACGCCGGCGCCGGTCGACCTGGCGTCGTTCATGAGTGCCGTCGTTCCCTTCGCACAGAGCGACTATGCGCGCGCACTGGCAGCGTTCCCCAACGCCGACCAGGCCGCGGTGCAGAAGCTCAGCGACTACACGGGCATCCCGGCCATCGTCCTCACCAGCTGGGAAGGCCTGAACGTGGCCGACGCCGGCCCTCAGGGCACGCTGCACTTCCTGACGACGCTCATGCGCGCGGACGGCAGGGTGCTGGGCGCGTACGACGGCAGGGTGCTCGGCATCGAGACGGGCATCGCCGGCGCGATCAGCCCGCTGTCGGGCGGCAACGACGCCACGATGACGGCCGTCAGCGGCGCCTACACAGCGACGTGGAACACCTATCTGAACGACGGGCTCCGGTTCACGTCGTCATCTGCGTTCACGGACCTCAACGACCAGGCCTTCGCGAACTGGGACTTCGGGCACGTCGACCCGACGGGCGCCCAGAAGGGCAGGGACGTCAACGGCAACGTCGTGCTGTACACGGCGGGCGACCTGGCCGCGCTGATGGCGCTCAACGTGGACCTGAAGGTGCTGTCGGCGAACGGCTACTTCGACTCCGTGACGCCGTTTTCGCAGACCGTGACCGACCTCCAGGACATGCCGCTGGCCGACCCGGCGGTTCGCCGCAACCTGACGGTCAGGTTCTATCCGTCGGGCCACATGGTCTACCTGGACGGCCACTCGAGGACGGCGCTGAAGGCCGACCTGGCGGCGCTCTACGACAGCGCCCTGCGGGACCGGCCGGCGGTGGAGCGCATCCGGGCCCTGCAGCTGGCGCGGCGTCCCGAAGGCCTGCGTTGAGCCCGGGCTGAGTGATTCCGAATGCCTCGCCCCCATTCGGAATCACTCATCTCATGAGGCTCGGGCCCTCCGAGGCGCAAGTGACGTGCAAGTGGACCTAATGTGCTCCAATCGCCCTTTCAAGGCCTCCGGAAAGGGCGATTCGCATGCATTTGGGACACTTGCGCTTCAATTGCCACCCAGAGGCGAGCCAATGTTAGCCCGCTGGCTCCCCTTCGCCGGACCGGCACCCCCAGCCTCGCCACCACGCGGGCCCGTCAGGCCGACGCACGACGGACGTGGCGGAGCGATCGATCTCGTTCACAAGGAGCCCTACGCTTGAGGGGTGATTAGATCGGGCCGCGTGCTGCTCGTCCCCGCCGGTGACCAGACGCCGGATGGGCGCCAGGTGGAGCCCGACGCCGGCCGCCTGGTCCTCGCGGCGGGCTGCGCCATCGCCGCAGGCGACGCGAGCCTGATCGAGACGGCGGCCTGCGGCACCTACCTGCGCGTCGTCCGCGCGACACAGCTCGTCGACAAAGGCAGCGCGGTGGCCGTCGAGCCCGGCCTCTACCAGGTCATCCGGACGCAGGAGTAGCGGCCGGGGCGGTCTGCCCATGCGGCACGGGGCACGGGCGTGCGGCCGGCGCCGAGAGGGTCCTCAGCCCCTGCTGTCCGCGGCGCATGCGCACGAAGACCAGGTCGGGGTCGCGCAGGGCGTATTCGACCGGCACGATCTTCTGGGCGAACGCCTGCCGCAGCGTGTCCGTCGCGTCGTCCAGCCGCTGCGACACCGAGAGCCAGCACGCCCGGGAGTAGACGTCCGAGTCGAAGTCGCGCGCCGCGACGTGGCGGAGCGCTTTCCGGTGGCCCGCCCCATCGCCGGCCTGGAGTCGGAGGCCCGCGATCGTCACCCACGCGGCCGAGCGCAGCGCCCGCGGCCGGTGCGGCACACGCGCCAGCTCCTCGATCGCCCGGGTGGGCTGCCCGGCGGTGCCGGAAAGGAGGCCCATCAGATACTGCGCCGTGGGGTGTCCCGGGGGCTGGGCCAGCGCCAGCGCGAGCACGCGCCGCGCCTGGTCGTCCTGCTCCAGCGCGTAGTGGCACCTGGCCTGCTGGACCAGGGCCTGCGGCATGCGGGGCGCGACCTCCAGCGCGGTCTGCAGCAGGTCGATCGCGGTCGCGTACTCACTGGTCGCGAAGTAGCTGGTGCCGAGACCGTACAGCATGCCGAAGAGGCGGGGATACGAACGATCCATGCCGTACGCCTGCCACGTCAGGTCGAGGGCCGCGTTGCGGTCCTCGTCCCGCCCGCCGTCCAGGTAGCGCCGGTACGCCGCGCGCGCCTCCGTGAAGCAGCGCAGCAGCTCCCAGGTCCCCGCCGCCATCCTGCGCCCGGCGAGCGTGAAGTGGATGCGGTAGGCGAGCTCAGGCACCAGTGTCAGGATCGGCGAGTCGTCACCGGCCGCCTCGCCTCCCGCCATGACCGTGTCCATCAGCCGGCCGCGCTGCACGGTCGCGACGACCTGCAGGCGTCCGCCGTACTGCTGGACGCTGCCGGAGATGGCGGTGCCCCGGCCGCGCGCCGGCAGCATCCGCTTGAGCGCGATCAGCAGCTGGCCGATCGAGATCGACGCCTGGCCCAGGTTGATGCTGCCGACATTGGCCAGGCTGCTGTCGATGGTCTCGGGCCGCGGCGTGACCGGGCTCGACCGCAGGCGCTCGCCGGGGATGCCCTCGATCGGCGTCCTCTGGATCGCGCTGATGCGATCGAGGTGGCCGACCAGCAGGTCGCTGACCGCGGTCAGGCTGGGGATGCCGGTGGCGTTGGCGAAGGGCGAGATGACGGCCGGGTCGGCGTGGAACAGCCACAGGACGACGACCAGCAGCAGCGCGAGCGCGGCGAGGAGCACGACGGCCTCGAGGAGCAGCAGCATCGTGTCGCGCATGACCTGGAGGTCGTGCGGCGAGGGGAGCCCGGCTGCGTGCCGCCACAGGGCGACAGCGGCAATGCCGGTGCCCAGGAGCAGCAGCCCCGCGGCCAGACTGGCCCAGCTGGCTCGCCACGCGCTCGCGAGCGCCGGGGCTGCTGGCGTGACCAGGCGGGAGATCGATCCGGCGTGATCCCGCAGCCTCGCGGCGAGGCGCTCGCCGGCGGTGCCCGGTGACACCTCGCTCTCCGCTGTCGCCACGAGCTCGTGGCCGCTCGCTGCCATCTCTGCCTCGCTTGGTCTCCGCAGTGGTCGACGTTGATTCTCGGCGTGGCGTCCGCTGCGTCCATGGGCCGGACGGTTCGAGCGAGGCCGGGCTGTCCCGGGTCCAGGCGGCGCGAGGGTCGCGCACGTGGGACCCGGATCGGCGGTATGCGGCTCTCCCCGACGCTACGAAGTGCGCCAGAGCTCGGCCGGCCACATGATGCCCGACATCATCCCGCGAGCCAG
>DASQZW010000050.1:0-4877 GCA_035638495.1 Terriglobales bacterium | reverse complement strand
AGATGGGGGGATGTGGCCGGCCTAGCTGTGTTATTCGCTGAGCACTGTTCCGGGTTCGCCCTGGCAACAGCCTCTGTCCCGACGCATCGGATGGGCACGGCGGATCGGTGGCACACGGCCGAGGTGGTCGAATGACACCGGCTGCCGGTGCGGCGCGGCGCGCGCCCATGCCCGCCCGCGCGTCGGCGGCTCCTGCCGAGGGCTCGCGCAGCGAGCAGGAGCTCCTGCTCCATCTGCGCGCGCTCCAGGACCGGGCCGGCGGCATCCAGTCCGACCTCAACGACCTCCAGCGTTCCACGCCGTACCAGTTCCTCTTCGACGGCCGGGGCCTGGTCGGGCTGACACGATCCCGGCTGGACGCGACGATGGGAGCGGTCGAGGACCTCTGGCAGGGCTACGCCGTGCTGTGCGACATGTTCGCAGAGGCCGACTCCGTCCTCGGCCCGGGCGCGTGGGCGGGGCGGGACGCGGTTCGAACCGTGGAGTGGCTGCTGTTCGACGACTCGCTGGAGGTTGGCGGCCGCCGCCTGACCCCGGACGAGCTCCTCGACGAGCTGACCCACGCCCTCTCGGCCTGCGCGCAGATCGTCGAGGACGCGGACGACGTGTGGCGGCGCACGGTCCCGGCGATGGTGAAGTGCGAGGACGAGATCCGCTCCCTGCTCCAGCGGTCGGCCGGCATGAGCGCCGGCCAGCAGGTCGAGACGCTCCGCCAGCTCGCCACGCAGGCGGGGCACCTGCACCAGCAGGCGGGGATCGACCCGCTGGGCGTCGTCGAGGCGTTCGAGCGGGATGTCCTGCCCCGGCTCGAGCAGGCCCGCTTGCGATTGACCGACGAGCTGCGCCAGCATCGGGCGGTGAGCGGTGACCTGGCCCGGGCCCGCGCCCGGCTCACCGAGGTGCGCGACCTCCACGCCAGAGTGGTGGAGGAGGCCGGATCGGTGTGGGCGAAGATCGCGCACCCGCGCGGCCTCATGCAGCCGCCGGATCCCGCCTACCTGACGGAGCAGCCGATGGGCCTGGAGCCGTGGCTGGCCAGGCTGATCGCGCTCGGGCGGATGGGCTCGTACCGGCAGGTCAGGCGCGGCCTCGTCAACTGGATGCAGACGGCTGACGAGGCCGTGCACCGTGAGCGCGAGGTCCTGGAGGCGAACCGCGAGCCCCTCGGCCGCCGCCAGGAGCTTCGCGGGCTCCTCTCGAGCTTCGAGGCGAAGGCGCGGGCCGTGGGCCTGGCCCGCGACGCCGAGCTCGTCGGCATGGGAGGGCGCGCGCGATCCATCCTGTACGCTCCCCAGACCGACCTCGACGAGGCCGCGCTGCTGGTGAAGGGGTACGGTGACCGTCTCCGCGTCATCCACAACACCAACCAGAAGGAAGTGAGCTACCGATGACAGGACAGATCTCCGCGCGGCCGCCGCAGCTGAACCGGCTGGCGGAGCGCTGTCGAGCCACGCCCAACTGCACCGGCACCATCCTGGACGGCTACTGCACGGTGTGCGGCCGGGTCGCCGGTGCAGCGCCCTCCGCCGGCGCCGCGGGCCAGCACCCCGCCTTCTCGGGCCCGTCCCAGAGCCAGCAGCAGGTGCCGCCGCCTGGGACCTCGGCCACTTCCGTCATCCCGGGCCAGCGACCGGCCTACGACTCGCGGCCCACCGGTCCGGACTCGTCGCCGTCCACACCCTCCGGCCCCGACTCGACGCCGAACGGCACGCGGGGGTCGACGGGGTCGTCCCCATCGGGCGCAACCTCCCTCGGTTCGGCGCCGAGCACGGGCGACACGCGTGGAGGAACGCGCGGAGGAACCCGCGGCGGCACGCGCGGCGGGACCACCTCCGGGCGCACCTCTCGCGTCCGGAGCGCGAGCGACCTCAGCGTCGCCACTCCGGGCCGGCGTGCCCGCAGCCGCATCGGGGCCGCCCTGGTGGACGTGCCGCCGATGCCGGCGGTCGACCCGGCCTCCGCGGTCATGGCGATCCCGGTCGTCCCCGAGGAGAAGCGGTTCTGCTCCGAGTGCGGCTCGGAGATCGGGCGGACTCGCGCCTCCAAGGCGGGCCGGGTCAGCGGCTTTTGCAGCAAGTGCCGGCTGCCCTTCTCCTTCGTCCCCGCGCTGCGGCAGGGCGACCTGGTGGCCGACCAGTACCGCGTGGCCGGCTGTCTCGCGTACGGCGGCCTGGGCTGGATCTACCTCGCCGAGGACGAGCGCGTCGCGAACCGCTGGGTCGTGCTCAAGGGCCTGCTCAACACCCGGGACCCGGCGGCCATGGAGGCCGCGCTGGCGGAGCGGCGATTCCTGGCCCGCGTCGAGCACCCGAACGTTGTCCGCATCTACAACTTCGTGCAGCATGGGGGCGCCGGGTACATCGTCATGGAGTACATCGGCGGCCAGACGCTCAAGGACGTGCTGAAGGAGCGCCGGCGCAACGACCTCGGCCCGCTTCCGCTGGAGCTGGCGATCGCATACATCCTCGCCATCCTCCCGGCCTTCGGCCACCTGCACAGCCTGGGCCTGATCTACAACGACTTCAAACCCGACAACGTGATGCTGCATGGCGACGACGTGAAGCTGATCGACCTGGGCGCCGTCACGCGCCTCGGCGACTCCAGCGGCATCGTCTACGGCACCGACGGCTACCAGGCCCCGGAGGTCTCCTCGGCGGGCCCGTCGATGGCGTCGGACCTGTACACCATCGGGCGCTGCCTCGCCGTACTCGCGCTGGACATGCCGGGCTACCAGTCCACGTACAAGTACCGCCTGCCGGGCCCGGGGTCGGAGCCCCTGCTGCTGCGGCACGACTCCTTCCATCGCTTCCTGCTCAAGGCCACCGCGACGCGGCCGGACGACCGCTACCAGAGCGCCGACGAGATGGCGGAGCAGCTCCACGGCGTCCTGCGCGAGGTGGTCGTGGTGAGCCACGGCACCACGCACCCGGTCGTCAGCAACCTGTTCGGCGGCGACCTGCAGGCGCTGCACGCGGACGCCGAGAGCCTGCGCCCCGACTGGCGGGACCTGCCGTCCGTCCGGCTCAACCCGGCGGACCCGGCCGCCACGCTGGTGCTGAACGCGATGGTCCTCGATCCGGAGCGCCAGGTCGCCGTGCTCCGCGAGGCGATCGAGCAGGGCCAGGCGCAGATCACCGGCGAGGCCAGCATCGGCCTCGCCCGGGCGCTGATCGAGATCGGCGATCACGACGAGGCGGAGGACTGCCTGGTCCAGGTCGAGTCGGCGGCGCCCCGCGACTGGCGGGTCGCCTGGTACCGGGGCCTCTCGCTCTTCGCCCAGCACCAGCCGCACGAGGCGCAGCAGATCTTCGATCGGCTGTATGCGGAGCTCAGCGGCGAGCTGGCGCCGAAGCTCGCGCTCGCCAACGCGGCGGAGCTGGCGGGCGATCTCGACACCGCGGGCAGGATGTACGACGTGGTCGCCTCGACGGACTCCACGTTCACGTCCGCGTGCTTCGGGCTGGCCCGGGTGCGCCGCGCCCAGGGCGACCGGGCGGGCGCCGTCGACGCGTATCAGCTGATCCCGAGGACCTCTCGCCTGTACACGCTGGCACAGCTCGCCCTCGCCCGCATGCTGATCGAGCGCGACGTGTCGGGCCTGCCGGTCGTCGAGGACCTGGTGCGCGCCTCGACCGTGATCGAGCGGCTGTCACTCGACAGCGGCGACCGCGCACGGCTGGCCACCGAGCTCCTGGAGGCGGCGCTGACCGCGCTGACGCCCGGCAACGCCGCGCCTTCGGACGCGCTCCTGCTCGGCAGCCCGTTCAACGAGGAGGCGGTGCGGCTGGGCCTGGAGCGCGCGTACCGCGAGCTGGCGCGCCTGGCCACCGGCCAGGAGAAGATCGACCTGGTCGACAAGGCAAACGAGAAGCGTCCAATGACGGCGGCGTGACGTTGGCGAAAGTGGCGCTCCACTGCCTCAACCCCGAATGCGGTGAGCCGGTCCGGGATGGCGACCGGTTCTGCGAGGTTTGCGGCCAGGAGCTCCTGCCCAATATCCCGGTCATCGACCAGGCGCCCGACGGCGACCGGCTGCCCCTCGACGACGATCCGACTCGCGGCGTGCGCCGCGGCCGCGACCACGTCGAGATGTGGTACCCGGGCGTCGCGGGCGTCAGCGACCGCGGCCTGCACCGCCCGCGCAACGAGGACGCGATCGCCGTCGTCAGGCTCGACCCCCACGACTCGACGGTCCTGGTCGTCTGCGACGGCGTGTCGACGTCCCACCAGGCGCACGTCGCCTCGCAGGTCGCGGCGGACACCACGCTGGCGTCGCTCGTGGCCTCCATCGAGGGCGGCGAGATCGACCTCGAGGCGGCCATGCGCGACGCGGTCGTGCGGGCGCAGGCGGCGGTCGCCGGCATCCCCTACAAGGCCGGCGCCAAGGACCCGCCCTCGTCCACGCTGGTCGCCGCGGTCGTCCGGGCCGACTGCGCCACGATCGGATGGGTCGGCGACAGCCGCGCCTACCTCGTCTGCCCTTCCGGTACGTGGCAGCTGAGCCGCGACGACACCTGGGTCGCCGACCAGGTCGCCCAGGGCCTCCTGTCCGTCGACGAGGCGGCCGGCGACCCCAACGGGCACGTCCTCACCCGCTGGCTGGGCGAGGACTGGCGGGACAGCCAGGCGCCGTCGGTGCTCAGCTTCCAGATCGAGGAGGCCGGTCACCTCGTCCTCTGCTCGGACGGCCTCTGGAACTACCTGCCCACCGAGGCCGACCTGGGCGCGGCCGTCGGCGAGCTGGACGACTCGACACCACTGGGCCTGGCGGCGGAGCTCACGGAGTTCGCCCGTCGGGCCGGTGGGCACGACAACATCACGGTCGCCGTTGCAGCCGTTGCCACCGCGCCGGGAGGAGGAGGAAAGGAGCGGTGCTG
>DASQZW010000049.1:0-2659 GCA_035638495.1 Terriglobales bacterium | reverse complement strand
GACGCCCGAGTCGACCAGGGACGTGCAGACCTCGTCGCCGGGCACGATGGGCAGGTCGCGGTCCAGCACGACCACGTCGTAGTCGTTGACCCCGAGCCGCTCCATCGCGTCCTCGCCGTCGTAGGCCACGTCCACGGCCATCGCCTGCCGCCGCAAGCCCTCCGCGATGGCGTCCGCCAGCAGCCGTTCGTCCTCCACTACCAGCACGCGCATTGCCGCTCCTTATACCTGAGCAGCCGTGTGAGAATTGCGCCGGTCCATTGCCGGCTCAGGTGGTGGCCAGGGCCTCGGTCGGCACCAGGCGCGCCGCCCGGACCGCCGGGTACAGGCCGGCCAGGGCTCCGATGAACAGGGCTGCCGCGAAGGCGCCGCCCACGAACCAGGCAGGCATCGCGGTCGGCCATCCCTGCAGGGTCGCGTAGACGGCGGTCACCCCGGAGCCGAGCAGCAGTCCGGCCCCGCCGCCCAGCCCGGACAGCAGCAGCGACTCCGCGAGGAACTGGATCCGGATCTGTCCGCGCGTGGCGCCGAGCGCGCGCCGGAGTCCTATCTCGGCACGGCGCTCGAGCACCGAGATGACCATGGTGTTGGCGACCCCGATACCGCCGACCAGCAGGGCGACCGCGCCGACGCCCAGCAGGAGGCCGGTGAAGGCGACGTTGACGGCGGCTCGCGCGGCCAGCGCGTCCGAGGGCCGTGACACGTCGACCTCGTTGGGCTGCGCCGGATTGGCGGTGCGGGCAAGCACGGCGCGGACCGCTGCCACCTGGTTGGGGTCGGTGCGCGTGTAGATGGTGGTGGGCAGACCGTCGAAGCCCAGGTAACGCTGCGCTGCCGGCCAGCCGATCAGCGCGGCCACGTCCAGCTGGGGTGCTAGTGGGACCGGATCGAGGATCCCGATAACCGTGAACCACCGGCCGCCCAGCCACACCTGCAGCTCGGGCCCCGGCTCGCCGACGCCGAGACGGTCCGCGGCCCGGGCGCCGAGCACGACGGCGGGATACTCGGCGGTGGCGTCGTTGAGCCAGGTGCCGGCTGCGATGGTTGCGCCGGCGGTCTCCGGGAGGTTGGTCAGTGCCGCGTAGGTACCGATGCCACCAGACTGCACGACAGGGATCCTGTCGCTGCGATACACCTTCGCGTCGCTGACGCTTCCGATGGCCGACACGGACTCGACGGCTCCGATCCGCTGCACCATCGCCACCGCGTCTTCCGGCAGCTTCGCCGGGTCTCCAAACAGGGTGGTGCCCGGCCCGGCCGTGAGCAGGTTTGTGCCCAGGGCATCGAGCTGCCGGTCGAGCCTGGCCCGGCTGGAGGTGGAGATGCCGACGACCGCGGTCATGGCGGCGATGCCAATCGCGATGCCCAGCGCCGACAGCACGACCCGCAGGCGTCTGGCACGCAGGCCATGCCCACCCAGCCGCAGCACGTCGCTCGGACGCAGCGCGGCCGCTCGCAGCGATCCGGGCGGCCTCACAGCGCCGTCCTGTCGCCGACGACCCGCCCGTCCAGCATCGACACCTCACGGGACAGGTGCGCAGCGACGTCCCTGTCGTGCGTAATCACGACGATGGTCGTGCCGTCGTCGTGGAGATCGGCGATGAGCCGCATCAGGCTCTCGCCGGATTGACTGTCGAGCGCCCCAGTCGGTTCGTCCGCCAGCAGCAGCGACGGCTCACCCACGACCGCCCTCGCGATCGCGGTGCGCTGCTTCTCGCCGCCGGACAGCTCGTGGGGCCTGTGGGTCAGCCGGTGCCGCATCCCCACGCGCTCCAGCGCGAGCGCCGCACGCCGGCGGCGCTCTCGCAGGGCGATACCGGTGTAGAGCAGGCCATCGGCAACGTTGTCGATCGTGGGCACCCCGGGCGCCAGGTGGAAGAGCTGGAAGACGAACCCGATCCGGCCGGCCCGCAGCGCGGAGAGCTCGTTGTCGGACAGCCGGGAGACGTCGAAGCCGTCGATGACGACGCTGCCGGTGCTGGGCCGGTCCAGGGTCCCGATGACGTGGAGCAGCGTCGACTTGCCTGATCCCGACGGACCGACGACGGCCACGAGCTCGCCGCGCGCGATGTCCAGGTCGACGTCGCGCAGCGCCACCACGCCGCCGGGGTACTGGCGGCCGACGCCCCTCAGCGTCACGATCGGCTCGGGTGTGGGCCTCACCGGGGCATCCCCACTTTCATGCCGGCCGCGATCCCGCCGCCGCTGACCTCGACGCGGCCGGCGGCGAAGAGGCCCGTCTGCACCGCCACGATGCGGGTCCAGCGGCCGTCGACGATCTCGACGCCATAGCCGCCCCTCGGCAGCGCTAGCAGCGCCGCGACCGGCACCGCCAGCACACCCTCACGCGCCTGGCTCACGAAGGCGACGTCGACCGGGGCCGCCTCCAGGGTTCCGACGGCCTGCTGGTCGGCGAGTACGACGGTCACGGGGATGCGCGCGGCGGATGCCGTCGAACCGCCCCGCACTGGGGTCGGGGCGGCCTGCTCCGGCGCCGTGGCGACCGTGCCGACCTTCCCGATCGTTCCCGCCACCGACTTCCCGCCCGGGAGCGTGACGGTGACCTTCCCTCCCTCGACGGCCAGCGCCTGGTCGGCCACCGCCAGCTGGACGGTGACCAGCCTGGTGGTGCCCGTGTACGACAGCACCGTCTCGCCGC
>DASQZW010000048.1:0-7657 GCA_035638495.1 Terriglobales bacterium | reverse complement strand
GCCGACCGGCGCGCCCAGGCCCTTGGACACGCAGAACGTGACGGTGTCCGCGAGCGCCGCGATCTCCTCCGCCGGTACTCCCAGGGCGACGGCGGCGTTGAAGACCCGCGCGCCGTCCATGTGGACCGCGATGCCGTGCTCGTCCGCGGCCTGCCTCACGGCCTGCAGGGCCTCGAGCGGCCAGACCACCCCGCCGTGCCGGTTGTGCGTGTTCTCGACGGAGACCGCGGCGGTCAGCGGCTGATGGTGATCGTCGGTGGCGCGTACGGCATCGTGGACCTGCTCTGCGGCCATCACGCCGGCCACGGTTGGCACCTGCCGGATCTGGACGCCGCCCAGCGCCGCGGCGCCCGCGCCCTCCGACTGGAAGAGGTGGGAGTCCGCATCGGCGATCAGCTCCTGGCCGGACCTGGCCAGCGTGAGGACCGCGAGCAGGTTGCTCATCGTACCGGTCGCGACGAAGACGGCGGCCTCCTTGCCCATGAGCGCCGCCGCGCGCGCCTCCAGGCGGTTGATGCTGGGGTCCTCGCCGAAGACGTCGTCGCCGAGCTCCGCCTCGGCCATCGCCCGGCGCATCTCGGGGCCGGGCATGGTGAGCGTGTCTGAACGCAGATCGACCGGGCTTGTCACCCGACCTATTCTCCCTCCCCCGTGTGCGCGGGGGAGGGAGGTCACCGCTAGGCTTCGCCGGTCGGGCGGTCGGTGGCGGTCTCAGGCGTCGTGGGCTCCGGGGCCGGAGCGGGTTCCGCCGGGGTCGCGGCGGTGTCCTTCGCGGCCGTGGCCCTGGAAGCCGAGGCCCTCGTGCTCCTGGCCGAGGCGGGCTTGGCGGCCGCGCTCGACCTGGTCGAGGCGGACCGTGCGGCCGGGCGTGCGGAGGCCTTCGCGCCGGTGGCGCCCGCGGTCTTCGCGGCCGGCGCCTTGGCCGCGGCCTTCGCGGCCGGCTTGCTCGCCGTCGCCCTGGCGGCGGCGGGCTTCACCGCGCTCTTCGCTTCGGCGGCTGGTTCGGGGGCCGGCAGGGCCGCGGGCGCGCTGTCCCTCGCCGCCGTCGCGGACCCGCCATCGGACCGGCTCGACACCGCGCGCTCGAACTGCTTGGCGAGCGCGTCGACGCGCTTCGTCAGGCGGTCGATGTCGGCCTGCTTCGCCGTGGTCTTGAGCTGGTCCTGGATCGACTTCAGGCCGGACTGCACCGTCTTCTGGCTCTGTCCGACCGTCTTCTCGACCTGCTTCACGAGGTCGGGCGGCAGCCGCTTCTGCACGTCCTTGAGGATCGCCTCGGCGACGACGCGGGCCTGCTCGAGCAGGCTGCTCTCGCCGCCCTCCGATTGCGATGACGCACGCTTCTTGGTCTTACCCATTGAATGGACTCCCTTGGAACAAGGTATAGGGTTCAGCCATAACGCGATGCGTTATGCTAATACAAACCATGGCCGGGCAGAAACACCTGATCAAGAAATACGCAAACCGCAAGCTGTATGACACACAGACGAGCCGCTACATCACCCTCGAAGGGATATCGCGGCTGGTTCGCGAGGGCCGTGACATCCAGGTGGTCGACAGGGACACCGGGCGAGACCTCACCCCGCTCATCCTCTCGCAGATCGTCGTCAGCGAGGAGAAGCTCGGGGAGGGCGACGGCGGCGACACCCGGCACGACCGCGGCCAGGCGCTGTTCGACTACGTCCGGCGGACGCTGAGCGGACCGGCTGCCATGGTGAGCAGCCGGGTCGAGCGCGGACGGTCCGAGCTGGAGGACCTGGTCGACATCGCGGTCGAGCGCGCGCTGACGCGGCTCTCCATCCCGACGCGCCGCGACCTGGAAGCGATCAACGCTCGGCTGGACGAGCTGGAGGCGCGGATCTCCGGCCTCGCGACCCCGGCCGGGCGCCCCCGGACCCGGTCCCGAACGAGCGCCGCGACCCGCTGACGCGCGGCCCGTTCCCGCCTGCTCGAACCGGTGCTGCAGGGTGGTCCGCACGGTAGTAAGGTGTGTCTCCAGTCGGGACAACCGGAGGGAAAGAGGGCGGCCCACGGTCCCGCGAAGAGGGTGTGTGCACATGGCAGTCGAGCTCCGGTCCACGTCAGCCTTCGCCACCGCTCAGCGGCGCTTCGACGCGGCGGCGGACGTCCTGGGCCTCTCGGACAACACGCGCCGGCTCCTGCGTGAAGTCAAGCGGGAGCTGACAGTTCACTTTCCCGTCCACCACGACGACGGTGCGGTGCGCATGTACACCGGCTATCGCGTGCAGCACAACATCAACCGCGGCCCCGCCAAGGGCGGCATCCGCTACTCGCCGGACGTGACGCTGGACCTCATCAAGGCCCTGGCGATGCTGATGACCTGGAAGTGCGCGGTCGTCGGGATCCCGTACGGCGGGGCCAAGGGCGGGGTCATCGTGGACCCCGCGAGCCTCAGCCCGCACGAGCTGGAGCACCTGACCCGGCGCTACGCGACCGAGATCGCCCTGCTCATCGGCCCCGAGAAGGACATCCCCGCGCCCGACCTCGGCACCACCCCGCAGATCATGGCCTGGATCATGGACACCGTCTCCATGCATGCCGGCCACTCGGTGACCGCGTCGGTGACCGGAAAGCCGACCGACGTCGGCGGCTCCGAGGGCCGGCAGGAGGCGGCCGGCCGCGGCGTGACCTACCTCACGCTGGAGGCGCTCAAGTACCTGCACGTGGGCGACGAGACGCCCACCGTCGCGGTGCAGGGCTTCGGCAAGGTCGGCACCTCTGCCGCGCGGCTGCTGCACGAGGCCGGCCTCCGCGTCGTCGGCGTCAGCGACTCGCGCGGCGGCGTCTACAACCCGAAGGGCCTCGACCTCGCGGCGCTCGAGGAGCACCGGAAGTTCCGCGGCGGCGTCTCCGGCTTCAAGAAGGCGGAGGACGTCACGGGCGCGGAGCTGCTGGAGCTGCCCGTGACGGTGCTGGTGCCTGCCGCCACCGAGGAGCAGATCACCGAGGGCAACGCCGACCGGGTCCGCGCACGGCTGATCACCGAGGCCGCCAACGCCGCCATCTCGCCGGACGCCGACGCCATCCTCCACGAGAAGGACGTGTTCGTGGTCCCGGACATCCTCGCCAACGCGGGCGGCGTCGTCGTCTCCTACTTCGAGTGGGTGCAGGATCTCCAGGCCTTCTTCTGGGAGGAGGAGGAGATCAACACGAAGCTCCACCACGTGATCACGCGGGCGTTCTACGAGGTTCTCCACGCCAGCGTCAACAAACGAATCGACATGCGCAACGCGGCCTACGTGCTGGCGGTCCAGCGGGTGGCCAATGCGACGACGGTCCGCGGCATCTATCCCTGACTCCCACACCATACCCCGCGTCGCATAGTATTGTGTCGTAGGGTATGGTCGCACGCGCGGAGTCCCTGAAGGGGCACCTGGACATGCTGCTGCTGGCCGCGGTCAGCGCCGAGCCGGCCCACGGATACGGGATGGTGCTGCGCCTGCGCGAGCTCTCCGGCGGGACGTTCGACCTGCCCGAGGGCACGATCTACCCCGCGCTCTACCGCCTGGAGCGCGCTTCCCTGGTCGCCAGCGAGTGGGCGACGGTCGGCGGCCGGCTGCGCCGCACGTACCGGCTCACCGACCGCGGCCGGGAGGCGCTGGCCAACCACGTCCAGGACTGGCGCCGCTTCTCGGCGGCGGTCGACATGGTGGTGAAGGAGAGAGACCCTGGATGACGTGGGCTGACCGCTACGCGCGCGAGCTCGGACGCCGCGTCGAGCGTCTGGGCGGCCTCTGGCCCCGGCTGGAGCTGGAGGTGATCGGGCACCTGGAGGACTCCGCCGCCGGCCACCGCGAGCGCGGCATGAGCCCGGCCGAGGCCGAGGAGCGGGCACTGCGGGAATTCGGCTCCCCTGACGTGATCGCGCGCCAGCTGCTCGACGACCTCGGGGACTCGGTGGTCACGATGCGCGCGGCGCGACCGGTGCGCCCTCGCCTGTCGCTGTCCGTGACCCTCGCCTGACGGCGGCGTGGCCTCCGCCGCGTCGCCGCTCCGCTCGAACCGGGACTTCCAGCTGCTGTGGAGCGGGCAGGCGGTGTCGGTCGTCGGCACCGCCATATCCGGAATCGCCTATCCACTGGTCGCCCTGAGCATCACCGGCTCGCCGGCCGCGGCGGGCGTCGTGGGGTTCCTCGGCAAGATGCCGTACCTCCTGTTCCAGCTGCCCGCCGGCGCGATCGCGGACCGCGTCGACCGGCGCCGCCTGATGATCGCGTGCGACGCCGGCCGGCTGGCAGCGCTCGGCAGCGTGCCGGTGGCGCTGTGGCTGGGTCGCCTCACGCTCCTTCAGCTGACGCTGGTCGCCTTCGTCGAGGGCTCGCTCTTCGTGTTCTTCCGGCTCGGCGAGGTGGCGGCGGTCCGGCGCCTGGTGCGTCCCGAACAGTATTCGCAGGCCCTTTCGCAGAACGAGGGACGGATCCGCGCGGCCACCCTGCTCGGCACGCCGATCGGCGGCTTCCTGTTCGATCTCGGCATGGCGGTGCCGTTCCTGGCGGACGCCTGCTCGTACCTCGCGTCGCTGGCGACGCTGCTCCTCATCCGCCGGCGGTTCCAGGAGGAGCGCGAGCCGGTCGAACGACGGCACGTGCTCGTCGAGGTCCGGGAGGGAGTCGAGTGGCTCTTGGGCCAGCGGTTCATCCTCGTGACCGTCATCGTGGCGGCGGCCAGCAACCTGCTCATCCAGGCGCTCGTCCTGGCGCTGGTCGTGCTGATCCGGTCGCGCGGGGGGTCGGGCGCCCTGACCGGGCTGGTGCTCGCCGGCTTCGGCGTGGGCGGCGTCCTCGGCGCGCTGTCCGGGGCCTGGTTCCAGCGGCGCCTGCCAGCCAGCGCGATCGTCGTCGGCGCGGTCTGGGTGTGGGCCGCGCTGACGCCGCTGGTCGTGGTCGTGCCGACCCCATTGCTGCCCGCGCTGCTGGCGGCCGAGTCGTTCGTCGGGGCGACGTGGAACGTGGCGCTGAACACCTACTACCTGCGCCTCGTCCCGGACCGGCTGATCGGCCGCGTCTCGAGCGTCGGCTCGCTGGCCGCGTTCGGCGCGCTGCCGCTCGGGGCGCTGGCCGGCGGCCTGCTGCTCCAGGCGGGTGGGCCGGTGGTGTGCTGCGCGGTGCTGTCCGCCGGGTTGGTCGTGCTGGCGGCGATCGCGACGCTCAGCCCGAGCGTCCGGCGTGGACCGCCCCTCTCATCCGCTGGCGATCAGGGCCACCGCGAGCAGGGCGAGCGCGACGCCCGCCAGCTGTAGGGCGCGCAGCCGCTCCCGGAGCACGACCAGCGCCAGGAGAACCGTGGCCGCCGGGTAGAGCGACGCCAGCACGGCCACCAGCGCCAGCTGGCCCTGCCGCGTCGCCAGGAGGAACAGCGCGTTCGCGGTCATGTCCACGGCCCCGGAGACCGCGCCCAGCCTGACTGCCGGCGGCTCGGCGCGCCACGGCATCCGACCGGCCAGGATCACGACCGACAGCAGCGCGAGCGAGCCCGCCCTGGCGCCCAGCAGCGGCCACAGCCCGGACGCGTGTGGGGCCCTGCTCAGGAACACGAAGAACAGGCCGAACCCGATGCCCGCGGCGATCGCGAGCGCGAGGGTGCGGCGGTCGAGGCGGGCGGCGGGCCCGCCGGCCCGACCGATCACCCCGACGGCGAGCAGCCCCGCCCCGACTCCGATCCAGGCCGGAGCCGCCGGCCGTTCGCCGAGCAGCACGCCGGCCACGACCGGCAGGGCCGCGCCGACGACCGCCGTGACCGGCGCGGCGGCGGCCATCGCGCCGCTGGCAAGCGCGCGGAAGAAGACGACCGCGCCGGCGCAGCCGCACACACCCGACGCGGCACCCCACGCCAGGCTGGCCGGGTCCACCGGCGCTCGCAGGAAGAGCACCACCGGCACCACGACGACCGCGCCCGTGAGGTGCGCGGACAGCGTCACGAGCAGGGCGCTGGCCCGCCGGCTGGCCAGGCCACCGAGGAAGTCGGCGGTGCCGAACGCGGCGGCGGACGCCAGCGCCAGCGCGAAGCCACCCACCCACCCAAGTATCCAGGACCCCTCCGGCCCGGCGCCCCGGGCCGAAGGGGCGGATCGTGGTCAGCCGCGCAGACGCAGCGCCGTGTACACGCTCCACACCGCGAGCGGACGGTGGTACATGGACGCGCGGAACTGCCGCTCCTCGGTCCACGCCTCGGGCGTGCGGAACCACAGACCGCTGTCCTCGTACAGCGTCCGGTGCAGCGCCTCGGCGACCTGCCACGCCTCGTCGTCGCGGCCCAGCAGCAGGGCGAGGGAGGCCATGCCCCAGGCGGCTCCGACCCAGACCTCGTCCGCCTGCTCGGATCCGACCGGGCCGCCGTCCGGCGAGCGCCCGTTGACCGGTCCCAGCCTGCCCTGGGCGAACCCGCGGAAGTTGGAATCGAGCACCGTCTCCAGCGTCCGCTCCGCCCGGCCCTCCGGGTGCGGTTCGGGGAGCCGCAGGAGCTTCGCATACCACGTGCCCGCGAGCTGGTCCGCCATCACCACCTCGGAGGCGGGTCCGCCGCTCGAGTCGAACCGGTAGTACGTGCCCGTCCACAGCCGGTCCTCGACGACCGGCTGGCACCGAGCCCGGAGCGCGGCGAGGCGCTCGGCCTCGACATGGTCGCCAGCCCGTGCGGCCAGCCATTCCCCGGCCGCGAGGCAGGCGAGCCAGAGATCGGCGCAGTAGGCGCTGATCCCCCGCATCGGCCAGGTGTCGTACGTCTGGTCCGGCACGCCGTCGTGGTCGGGCAGGCCGTCGCCGTCGGAGTCGAAGCCCTCGACGACGCGGATGGCGTCCCGGCAGATCGGCCACGCCTCCGCGACCAGCCCGTCGTCGCCCAGGAGCGAGATGCTCCGCGCGACCTGGAGCACGAACTTGGGGTTCAGGTCCACCCACACCCCGCTGTCCTGCAGCACGTACGCATTGACGCTGCTGAAGGGCTCCTGCAGCGGCCCGCCGAGGTCGTGTGGGGCCGAGTCGCGGCGCTTCCGGACGGCCCGGTGCCCGGACCACTCCGTGACGATCGGCTCCGGGTCCTCCTCCGGGATCGTCCGCAGGTAGTCGCGCATCACCACCCGCTCCAGGCGCGGCCAGAGCTCCAGCAGCACGAACGAGCTGTAGTAGCGCACGTCCAGCGTCTCGTAGTAGCGATAGTCGACGCTCTCGAGGACCGCGAAATGCTCCTCCGGCCGGTCGCTGCCGACCTGGCCCGTCACCCACGCCGTGCCGCCCTCGACGAGCATGTAGAGCTCGTTGCAGAGGTCCGCCAGCATCCAGTCCGGCGCGGCCTGCGCGCGCAGGCGGTTCGCGACGTCCGCGTGCCAGCGCTCGATCGCGCCGGTCAGCTCGTCCCGGTGCGCGAGCAGCGTGCCCGCGATCTCGCCCGCGGCCGTGCCGCCGGTGCCGAACCGCCGGGTGTGCGCCCGGTGCCACCGGTGCTGCTCATGGTCGCCGAACCGGATCTCGGGCAGGTCCCACGCCAGCGCGAACGCCACGGTGCGCTGCTCGCCCGGCGCCAGGCGGACCCTCGCGGCGGCCGCGAGCCCGGGCCGCGAGTCGAGATGTGACGCGGCGGCACCCGGGTTCAGCGCCGCCCGCCACAGTCCGGCGGCCAGCGCCTCGTACTCGGCGTCGCC
>DASQZW010000047.1:0-9864 GCA_035638495.1 Terriglobales bacterium | reverse complement strand
GTCAGCGCGCCGGCGTCGGCCGCCGACATGGTTGCCAGGTTGTGCGCCTGCGGGGCGCCGAAGCGGCGGACGCCGAGGCGGGGGACGCGAACAGCGCCACCACGACGGCTCCCCCGATCCCCACCAGACGCAGGGTCCTGGTCAGCGATGAACGAAAGCTGCGCATGTCTGTCGCTCCTCCTTCGTCGATCGGATGACACTGCCAGGGCCCTGGCTCGATCCGATTCGACCACGGTGGGAGGCGCGATCCCAGCGACAAGACTCGTACAAAGCCCCGTACAAATGGGGCTCAGCCCGTCAGTCGCCCTCGCGTTCCGAGCGACCGTACCGTGCGACCGCGCGGTCGTACGCCTCTCGCAGCAGCGGCTTCACCGTCTCGAACGTGGACTCGCCGGGGTTCAGCACGCTCACCCAGTGGTTGCGGCCGTACACCGGGTGCGGCATGAGCCGGTCGAGCGCGGTGAAGTCGTGCTCGGCGCCGGCGTCGAACAGTGAGTCGAAGGTCGCCCTGCTGACGCCGATGTTCAATCGGAAGACGCCCGGCCGGTCCAGGTTGGAGCGATTGTCGAAGTCGCCGTAGTCCTTGGTGACGATGGTCGCGAAGGGAAACTGCCGGGAACCCTCCAGCTTCCGGTCGGGATCGTAGATGAAGAAGGTGTCGCCCCACGCGATCTCCGGGGAGCCGGCCTCTTCGGAGCCGACGACCGTGTCGACGCCGGTGTACATCGTCGAGACGAAGTGCGTGATCGCGGACGGGTCCATGTCCCGTCCGGATTGTACGGATCGGCTCCCACCCGGCCCGCTCTCGGCGCGACGCCGGGCCGGCCTTACGATGGGTCGTGATGAGCGATCGTTTCCTCTCGGTCGACCGGTACATCGATGAGCACCTGGACGGCTGGCTGGCCGAGCTGACCGACCTGTGCGCGGTGCCGAGCGTGTCCGCCCGGCACGAGGGCATCGAGGAATGCGCGCGACTCGTGGCGGAGCTCATCCGGCGACGCGGCTTCGACGCGAGCGTCGAGCCCACCGGCGGACACCCCGTGGTCGTCGCCCACGCCGACGGCGCGAACCCGGACCGGACGATGCTCCTCTACAACCACTACGACGTGCAGCCGCCCGAGCCCCTGGAGCTCTGGGAGAGCCCGCCCTTCGCTGCCCAGGTCCGGGACGGCAGGCTGTACGCACGCGGCGCCAAGGACGACAAGGGCGAGCTGGTCGCACGGCTGGCGGCGATCGACGCCCTGCGCGCGGTCGACGGCCGGCTCCCGTGCCGGCTGACGTGGCTGGTGGAGGGGGAGGAGGAGGTGGGCAGCAACAGCCTCCCCGAGTTCGTTCGCGGTCACGCCGGCGAGCTCGCGTGCGACGGCGCGATCTGGGAGGAGGGCTCGATCGACGACGAGGGCCGCCCCGTCCTCACGCTGGGCGCCCGCGGCCTCCTCTACGTCGAGCTGCGCGTGCGCTCGCTCTCGCGCGACGGCCACTCGGGCGGGGCCAACCTGCTGCCCAACGCCGCGTGGCGCCTGGTCTGGGCCCTCAGCACGCTGAAGGACGCCGGCGAGCGGGTGCTCATCCCCGGCTTCTACGACGCCGTCCGCGGCATCTCGTCCCGGCAGCGGGAGCTGCTCGAGGTGCTGCCCAGCCACGAGGAGAGCTACAAGGCGTCGTTCGGCATCGACCGGCTGCTGCTCGACCGCACCGGCACCGCGGTGAGCGCGGCCCCGTTCGACCCCACGTGCAACATCGCGGGCCTGACCAGCGGCTACCAGGGCCCGGGCTCGAAGACCATCGTGCCGGCGGTCGCGTCGGCCAAGGTCGACTTCCGGCTCGTGCCGGACCAGGATCCCGACGACATCTGCGGCAAGCTGCGCGGCCACCTCGACGCCGGCGGCTTCGCGGACGTCGAGATCGAGGTCCTGGGCCCGGAGCGCCCCGGCATCGTGGATCCGGACGCCACGCTCGTTCGGCTCTGCGCGGAGACCGCCGAGGAGGTCTACGGGAAGCCGGCGCTGATCACGCCGCTGACCGGCGGCACCACGCCGATGTACCTGTTCACGGAGCGCGGCGTCCCGGTGGTGGCGCCCGGCGTCGGGTTCGGCGCCACCAACCTGGCCCACAGTCCCAACGAGAACGTCCGCCTGGTCGACCTGCGCGACGCGGCCAGGCACCTCGCGCGCCTGCTGGTCCGCTTCTCGGATGAGTGACGAGCGGCTCGCCGCCGCCGCCCGGCGCGTGCTCCGCGGCAACGACACCGGCCGCTGGACGGTCCCCTCGCGGACGCAGTACCCGCACCAGTGGAACTGGGACAGCGCGTTCGTCGCACTGGGCCTGGCCACGTTCGACTGGGGCCGAGCGGCGGCGGAGATCGATGCGCTTCTGGAGGCCCGGTGGCGGGAGGGCATGCTGCCGCACGTGCGCTACGACCCGCGCCACCAGGGCGACTACTTCCCCGGACCCGATCGCTGGCCGCGCGCGCAGGCGCACGTCGCGGACTCCGCCGTGCGGACGTCCGGCATCACCAACCCCCCGATCGTCGTGACGGCGGCGCTGCTCGTGGGCCGCCAGCAGCCCAATCGCGAGCGGCGGCTGGCGTTCTGGCGCCGGACGTACCCGGCCCTCCGCCGGTTCGTCGAGTACCTGGGGTGGCGGCGGCGCGTGCCGGGCTCGCCGCTGGTGGCAGTCGTCCACCCCTGGGAGAGCGGCTGGGACAACTCGCCGCGGTGGGACCACCTGCGCGACGCTCGGCTGCGGCCGCGACGGCCGTTCGCGAGGCAGGACGCGCGCCGCGTGCCGCCCGGCGACCGGCCCAGCGACGCGGACTACGACGGCTACCTGGCGCTGGTCGAGCTGCTCGACGAAGCGGACTACGACCTGGCCGGCTATCGCGTGCGCTCACCATTCTGCGTCCACGACGTCCTGGCCGACGCGCTCTGGTATCGCGCCGCGCGCGACCTCGGCGACATGGCTGGAGAGCTGGGCGAGCCGGCGCCGTTCTCGAGCTGGCGGATGGACGACTTCGCGGCGGCGTTCGAGGAGCGGCACTGGGACCCCGGCCTGGGCCTGTACGTCGACTGGGACTGCGCGGCCGAGCGTCGCATCGCCCGGCCGACCGCGGCGGGGCTGGCCGCGCTCGCCGGCGGCCTGATCCCGCCGGAGCGGGCGGCCACCACCTGGGAGCGGTACGCGGCGCTGAGCGCTGGCGCTCGGGCCGTCTGCACGGTGCCGCCCGGCGACCCCGCGTTCGACGCCCGGCGCTACTGGCGCGGCCCCGTGTGGGCGCCGGTGAACTGGCTCGTGGCAGACGGACTGGCGGCTGCGGGACTGGGCGCCGAAGCGGCCGGGCTCCGCGCCGGCACGCTCGACCTGGTGCGCGAGGCCGGGTTCGCCGAGTACTTCGACCCGCTCACAGGCGCCCCCTGCGGCGCGCGCGACTTCTCCTGGACGGCGGCGGTGACGCTCGACCTGCTGGCCCGCGCCTCGGGCTGACGATCAGCCGGACTCGGCCTCCTCGTGCTCGTCCAGCTGGTCGGCCGCCGGCCGGAGCGCGATCGCGTCGGACGTGTCGGTCAGCGCCGCGGCGGGAGCGCGCCCGTAGTACAGCATCGCGGCCCGCCCGAGCACCGATACGGCCACCCAGTCGAAGCCCACGCCGGCCGCCACGCCGATCGCCATCGGCGCGGCGCGGGCGACCACCGAGACCGCCCGCTGGGTCAGGAACCGGCCGAACACGCGGGTGAGGACCCGGTTGCCGGCGCGGCCGAGCCACACCTCCGGCAGATGGCGGAAGGCCGAGACCGTGATCCGCTGACCTCCCGCGATGAGCAGGTTGTCGCGAAGCTTGACGGCGCCACCGGTGAGACCGACGACCACCAGCGCCTCCAGCAGACGCTCGTCCGAGTCGGCCAGCTCCCGGCCGTAGATCATGGCGATCGCGAGGACGAGCTCGGTCTCCTGCTCCAGCGCGTAGAGGCTCTGGCTGGTCGCGGTGCCGATCGCGATGATGGTGCCGAGGCCGGGGACGATCGCGGTCGCGCCGCTGGCCGCCGCGGTGGTGGCCACGCGGCGCCGGGTCTCCCGGATCAGCCGTCCGGCAAGCTCGGCGTCGGGCAGGCTCGGGTTCTCCTCGCGGAGCCGCCACACGCGCTGCCGGATCGCGGGCTCCCGGGCCCGCATCACGGCGGCCAGCGCCTGGAACACCGGCCGGAGCTGTGGCGGGACGTTCCCCAGGTCCATGCGACCAGCCTACGTCGAGCGGCGGCCCTCGGCCACACTGACGGCGTGATCGACACCGACGCACCGCTGAACGAAGAGGACCTCGGCGCCGACCCCGTCGTCGAGTTCGACCGGTGGTTCCGCCTGGCAGGCGAGGTCGGCGAGCCGCAGCCCAACGCGATGGCGCTGGCGACCGTGGGGCCGGGGGGCGAGCCCGCCGTCCGGATGGTGCTCCTCCACCGGGCGGACGCGCGCGGCTTCGTCTTCTTCACGAATTACGACAGCGACAAGGGCCGCGACCTGGCGGCCAACCCGCGCGCGGCGGCCGCGTTCTACTGGCCCCGCCTCCACCGGCAGGTGCGGGTCGCCGGTCCCGTCGGCCGGACCAGCCGCGAGGAGTCGGAGGAGTACTGGGCCAGCCGGCCGTACGGAAGCCGGGTGTCGGCGTCGGCGTCCGCCCAGAGCCGGCCGATCGGCGGGCGCGCGGTGCTCGAGGCGGACGTCGCGAGGCTGGAGGAGGCCTACCCGGAGGCGCCGCCGCTGCCGGACTTCTGGGGCGGCTTCCGCATCGTGCCGGACGCGATCGAGTTCTGGCAGGGCCGGATCAACCGCCTGCACGACCGGCTGCGGTACGTCCGCCGGGGTGACGGCTGGCGCGTGGAGCGGCTGGCACCCTAGCGCTGGCCGTCGATGTTCTCGAGTGGTGGGATCGCTTCCACAACGTTTTCGCGCACGTTGCGGTTCGCCATCTGTTGACTTGTGGCAGTGAACGTGCTTTTATGTGGGAGCGCTCTCAGAAGCGAGGGACGATACTCTCCTCGAGCGGGCAGGGGAGCTGGGGGGCTCTCCTGCCCCATTCAGCACCAGGATCCAGGCGACGACCAGCGCGATCATGGCCGCGGTCTGGCCGAGGGCGACCGCGGTGGCCACGGGAGGGCTGCGGGCGAGGTCCGCCAGCGGCAGGTGGATGCTCGCGATTCCGCCGAGGTCGAAGCCGCCGCGAGGACCGCGGAATCCGCCGGGCGGTCCCGGCGGCCCGAACGGCGCCGCGAGCACGGCGTGCAGGTTGATGGCGTTGAGCACGCCGGCGACCAGGTAGCTCACGACGCCGGCCAGCCCGGCCGCCGCCAGGACCGCGCCCGAGGCGAAGGCCGGGAACAGGTAGCGCTCGTGCACCCGGGTGGGCAGGGCGTAGAAGGCGAACGCCATCACCGTGAACCCGACGACGATCGGCAGGACGCCGTCGCGCCGGAGCAGGCCCGCGGCGACCAGGACGGCGACCGCGGCGAGCAGCACCGAACCGACCGTGAAGGCCGGCAGGCCGCCGATCACGGTCAGGGAGTCCGCGGTCAGGGAGCCGACGCCGTCGACCAGCGGCCGGGGCCCCACGAGCGCCCACAGGTTGTAGGCGTTGGCGGTGAGGACGCGGTACTGCCCGCTCGCGAGCTGGATCAGTCCGGCCAGCCCGCCGAAGCTGCCCGCGACCGGCACGGCCGCAAGCCGCGGGGGCGCGAACCGCTCGGTGTCGAACGGCGCCATCACCAGCGCGCCGACGCTCGCGGCCGCGAGCGACGAGGTGACCAGGCGGACGGGTCCCTGCCCGGCGAGCCAGCCGGCCGGCACCGGCCCCGACCCGACGGCGATCAGGTGGCGGCGGACCAGGACCGGCGCCACGACGACCAGGCAGACCAGCGCCTGCGGCTTGACCAGGACCCCGAGCACGGCGGCGGCCGCCGCCGGCTCGCTCCAGCCCTCGACGAGGAGCACGAGCGCCGCGACCATCACCAGGGCGGCGACCGCGTCGACCTGGCCCCAGAGCGCCGAGTCGTACCACGTGACGGGGATGAACAGGTACAGGGCCGCCGCGAGGAGGCCGGCGCGCGGGCCGCGCCAGCGCCCGGCGAGCCGGTAGAGCAGCAGCGCGACGCCGGCGTCGGCCAGGATCGCCGGCAGCTTGAGCAGCCCGACCGGCACCTGGCCGCCGCTGACCACGCCGAGGGCCCAGAGGACGTACAGGTACGCGGGCGGGTAGTTGGCCGGGCTGGTCGCGTAGATGGTGGCGGGGCCGCCGTCAGCCAGGGCCCTGGCCCAGCTCGCAAACTGCCGGATGTCGCTGGCGAATCCCTGTCCCGGGAAGACCACGTAGGCGAGCACGAGCCGCAGGGCCATGCCGGCGCCCAGGATCGCCAGCAGCGGGAGCATCCTGCGCACGTCGCCCAACATTGAAGCGCGCGGTGTTGTGATCTCGCTGTGAAAACTGTGCGGAGGATCGTGCCGGTGGCCATCGAGGATCGACGGATGCTGCTGCTCGAGCTCCGCCCGGCTCGCATCCGGGCTCGCGAGGCCGCGGCGGCGGAGGCGGTCGCGCTGCTTCGCGACCTCGGCGCGGAGGTCGCTCCCGGCGGACCCCTGTCCGAGCGAAAGGGAATCGTCTGGGTGACCGTCCCGGGCCGTCACCTGGCGGCAGCACGCTCGCGGTTCGGCCGCCTCGGCTACTCCGTCGCGGTCGATCTCCTCGTCGCCGAGGACGAGGCAGCCGCGCACCCGCCGGGCGCGGCCGATCGCTCGGTGCGGTGGCGGCGGCGCGCCCATCGTCTCGTGCGGCTCTACGAGGAGGACCCGGTGGACCTGCGGGAGCGGGCACCGGACCGCCGGGAGTTCCTCTTCGCGACCCGGAACGGGCCCGTCCGGCCGGTTCGCGGCTATCGGGGCAGCGAGGGTCCACTGACCCATCGGGCGCTCCCGGTTCCCGACGCGCGGCTGCTGACCAACCTGGTCGCGACCGGGTCGCCCGGCCTGCTGCTCGACCCGTTCGCGGGGGCGGGCGGCGTCGTGATCGAGGCGCTCGCGGCCGGCTGGCGCGTCGTGAGCATCGACGACGATCCCGCCGTCCGCCTTGGACTGGCGCACCTCGGGGCCCTCCACATCGTCGCGGACGCGCGCCGGATCCCGCTCGCGGACGCGTCGGTCGGCGCGGTGTCCACAGAGCCCCCCTACGACGAACGCGCCGGCGAGCTCGTCGCGGACGCCCTCCACGAGCTGGGACGCGTCGTCGCCGCGGGCGGCCGCATCGCGATGCTCTGCGCGCGGTGGCAGGCCCGGGAGCTCGTCCGGGCGTCGATCGGGATCGGCCTGGTGACCGAGCTGGAGACGCCCATCGATCGCAAGGGCGTGGAAGTGACCGCCCTCGTCTGGCGGCGGTGACGCACGAACCTAACGAGCGTTCGTTCGTCCGCCTTCCGATAGACTGGCCGGCATGGCCGGGGTCTCCAGGGACGAGATGCTGGAGCGCGCCGCCCGCCTGTTCGCGGAGAAGGGCTACGACGCAGCCAGCATGCGCGACATCGCGGAGGAGGTCGCCGTGCGCCCGTCCTCGCTGTACCACCACTTCCCGGGCAAGGACAGCATCCTGTTCGAGATCTGCTACGGCTTCCTCCAGGACTTCAACCTCGACGTGGTGCCCGAGCTGCGGGCCGAGCGGCCGCCGGAGGAGGCGATCCGGGCAGCGATCCGCGCGCACATCCTGTTCTCGAACCGGCGCTGGGCCCAGGTCCTGGTCAGCATGCGCGAGCGGCGCAGCCTGCCGGCGCACCAGCAGGCGGCCATCAACGCCCTCCGCCGCCAGTACCGCGACGCCCTCGCCACGACCATCCAGCGGGGCTGCGATCGTGGCGTGTTCGCGGTGCCCGACGTCACCATCGCCGCCATGGCGGTGCTCGACATGGTCAACGGCCTGGCCCACTGGTTCCGACCGCGGGACAGGCGTGACCTCGAGCGGGCGGCCGTTCGCTACGGGGACGCGGCCGTCGCGCTGGTGCGCGGCTGGGGCACCGACCGCGCGCTCGACTCAGTCGCGCCGGCCGCGGGGCAGGTAGCGACGAGCGTGGTCACGGAACGACCCGACGACGCGGGCTGAGCGCAGGGCCGTCAGGAAGCCCGCAGCGTCGAAGAAGTCCGGCATCTCCAGGTAGGCCGCGCCCACGCCGTCCGGGTCGTGCGCGTCCGAGCCGGCGCCCCCGGGCAGCCCGTGGCGGCGGGCGACCGCGGCAGCCCGTGCGTTGTCCGCCGGGTCCCGCACCTTGGCGTTGAACACCTCGACGACGTCGATCGAGCCGGCCTTCGCCAGCTCGTCGAGCCCTCGCTCGCCCAATCCGCGCCGGTCGCGGTCGAGCGGGTGGGGCGCGTAGACGAGCCCGCGCTGGTCCCGGATCCGGGCGACGACGTCCTCGACGGGCAGGACGTACGGGACGCGCTCGGTGAGGAACAGCCCGATCACCTCGCCCGCCCGGGTCCGGATCTCCTCGCCCACCACCACGCGGGCGCCGATGCCCCGCTCGACCGCCCGCAGGGCGCCTTCCAGCGTGTGGTGGTCGGTGATGCATACGACATCCAGGCCCACGTCGGCGACCCGGCCCGCGAGCTGGTCGAGCGTCGTGCTGGCGTCGCCCGACCACGCAGTGTGCAGCTGGCAGTCGACGCGGACCCACCCGGCCGGCAGACCGTCGGCACCCATCGGGCCGAGCGTAACCGAACGAGCGATCGGTAGGCACCTTGACACGGCAGCCGGTCGGGTGATGACATGGCGGAATGGTGGGAGAGGACCACGACGCGATTCGCGCCGAGGCGACGGCCTGGCTCCGCGAGCACTGGGACCCGGACCTCCGGGTGCGGGAGTGGTGGGCGCTGCTCGCCGAGTCCGGCTGGGGGTTCCCGACCTGGCCGGCCGAGCGGTTCGGCCGCGGCCTGCGGCCGGAGCAGGCCATCGCGGCCCGGCAGGCGTTCCTCGAGGTGGGGGCGATCGGACCCCCGGCCAGTCTCGGCCAGATGCTCGGCGGGCCCACGCTCCTGGCCCACGGCGGCCGCGAGCTGCAGGAGCGGTTCCTGCCCGAGCTGGCGTACGGCCGCGAGTTCTGGTGCCAGTTCTTCTCGGAGCCCGGCGCCGGCTCGGACCTGGCCGGGCTGCAGACGCGGGCGGTCCGCGACGGCGACGAGTGGGTCGTGAACGGCCAGAAGGTGTGGACGTCGGGAGCGCAGTACGCCGACCGCGGCATGCTGGTCGCGCGCACCGATCCCGACGTGCCCAAGCACCAGGGCCTCACCTACTTCGTCATCGACCTCGACCAGCCCGGGGTCGAGGTCCGCCCGCTGCACCAGATGAACGGCGCGCACGGCTTCAACGAGGTCTTCTTCACCGACGCCCGGGTGGGCAGTGACCGCATCGTGGGCCAGCTCAACGGCGGCTGGGCGGTCGCCGTCACCACTCTGATGTACGAGCGCTACATGAGCGCGCTGCCCAGCGCCCAGCCCGGCTCCAAGCTGGGCATGCTGGAGGCGCGGGCCGGCGACGTGGCCGCGGGCCGGGTCCGGAGCGAGCGGGAGGGCGGCGGCGTCACGGCGATCGCGAAGTCCGTGATCGAGGTCGCCCGGGCGCTGGAGCGCGAGGCCGACCCGGTCGTCCGGCAGCGGCTGGCCCAGCTCGCAGCGCTCGAGGAGGTGAACCGCCTCGAGGGCCTCCGCGCCCGGGCCGGCGCGCGCTCCGGGCCGGGGCCGGGCGCAGGGGGCTCGGTCCGCAAGGTCGCCCGCTCGAACCTCGGCCGCCTGGGCAGCGACGTCGGGATGGAGGTGCTGGGCGCACACGGGATGCTGACCGGGCCG
>DASQZW010000046.1:0-53621 GCA_035638495.1 Terriglobales bacterium | reverse complement strand
GGCGTCGCCGCCCAGGGCGCGGGCCGCGACCTGGTCACCGCCCTCGACGGCGAGCGCGAAGCTGGCGCGCGCGGCCGGCAGGCGCGAGAGCACGGAGGCGTCCTCCACCGAGAATTCGACCGGGCCGGCCGGCCGGAGCGTCGCGTCGTCCACCGGCAGCTCGAAGACGAACGCGACGGTCAGCTCGCAGGTGTCCGCGCGCTCGTTGGTGAGCGTCACCTCGAGGCAGCCGACGGGCCAGCTGCTCTCGTCCTCACGGCCGGCGATGACCGGCGACCACTGGCGCACTTCGACCCGCACCCCCCAGGTGACCTCGGGCCGGTAGCGGTGCCAGGCGAACGGGAACAGCGCCTCGTATTCGCCGATCGAGCCGATCGCGGCCACCAGGCCCGCCGGCGGCGCCAGCCCGGCGGGGCGCGTCTCGGAGCCGGGCGTGACCAGCGCCACCGGGGCGCCGACGCCGGCCAGCTCCACGCCGAGCCAGCTCCCGGGCGAGGGGCGGTAGCGGTATCGGCCGGGAGCCAGGTGCCAGCGGGAGAACCCGCCGTCGTGGTCGCGGCCGATCGAGCCGGTCCCCAGGCCTCCAAGAGGCAGGCCCTGGACCGGGCCGTCGTCGGTCAGCTGCTGGTCGGGCTTGGCGGTGAAGGGGTTGGGGTGGCGAGCGCCGATCGGACGCCGCCACCCACGGAGAGAGGAGTTCAATGGGAGACCGCCGTCGCGGATATGGGCAACGCCGTCAGGACCCCGATGTGGCCCAGCGGCAGCGCCGGGGGCCGAGTGAGAGGCCATCGCCCCGGGCCGCCGGGTCTCTGTCTCGAGTGGACGTAGCCGTTCATCGGGCTCGCAGATCCTCCCTGAAGGTCCAATGGCAGATGAAGCTGAAGACGGTCGCGATCACGCCGCCTGCGCCCGTTGTGAACTCGTGTCGTCCCGCGCAGGTGCTCACGCCTCCTCCCGCCTGCCCGAGATGGCCGCGGCCGACGCGCCCGGCGAATCACCCCCTTCCCCCCAGCTCGATTCGCGAACCACGAACTCGGTCGCCAGGATCACCTTGCGAGGGACCTGCCGTCCCGACGCGAGCGCGGCGAGCAGCAGTCGCGCCATCTCGCGGCCCATCTCCTCGGTCGGCTGCCGCACGCTCGACAGCGGCGGCAGCGTGGACGCTGCGATCACGGAGTCCTCGTAGCCGACCACGGCCACGTCCTCGGGGATCCGGCGACCCATCTCGCGCAGCGACAGCAGCGCGCCGGCGGCCATCAGGTCGGACGCGGCGAAGACGGCGTCCAGGTCCGGCCGCCGCTCGAGCAGCGTCCGCATCGCGAGCAGCCCGCTCTCGTGGCTGAAGTCGCCCGTCTCCTCGAGCTCCGCGTCTATGGGCAGGCCGGCGGCCTCCAGTGCCCGGCGGTACCCCTCGAGGCGGTCCTGGCCGGCCGACATGTCCAGGGTCCCCGTGATCGTGGCGATCCGCCGGCGGCCGCACTCGGCGAGGTGGCGGACCGCCGTCATCGCCCCGGTCCGGTTGTCGATGTCGACGTAGCTGATGGCCGGGCGGTCTCCGGGAGGCCGGCCGCCGACCACGACGGGGACGTGGCGCTCGATCAGTCGCGCCGGGAGCGGATCGTTGCCGTGCAGGGAGACCAGCAGAGCGCCGTCGACGTGTCCGGCCTCCAGGTAGCGGGCGACGCGGAGCTCGTCGGCCGGCCCCTGGGGCAGCAGCAGGACGAGCTGGAGCTCGTGCAACGACAGGGCCTCGGCGATGCCGCGTACCAGTCGTGGCCAGAACGGCTCGCCGAACAGCCGGGTGGTCGGCTCGGGGATCACGAGCGCGACCGAGTCGCTGCGGCCAGTGACGAGGCTGCGGGCGGCACGGTTCGGCACATAACCCAGCTCCCCGGCGGCGCGCTGGACGGAGCGGCGCGCTTCCTCGCTCACCCGGGGACTGTCCGTGAAGACGCGCGACGCGGTGGCACGCGACACACCGGCCATCCGGGCAACCTCCTCCAGCGTTGGCGTGCGGTGCTTCGTGGCCTGCCCTTGTGGGAGCGCTCTCACACCCGAGTTGTACTTGCTGAGAGGCGAGATGTCAAGCCGGACCCTTCATGAGGATGCCCGACCGCCGGTCAGGCGGAGCCTCACCCGGAGCGGGAGCAGCGTCCTGGCCCGCCAGCAGCCGTGCAGCAGGCCGTATTGATACGCGGTATCATCGAGCCACTGAGCGGCCAGGAATGCCGGCAGGCTCTGCCGGGGGCGGAGACGTCGCCAATCGGCGATGGCCGGTGCCGCCCAGATCCCCGCCAGCGCCCCGATCAGCCGCCAGCGGGTCCGCCTTTGTGAGAGCGCTGCCACGGCGAGAGGCCATCCGTAATAGCGCGTCGCCTGGCGCGCGAGCCAGTAGAGACCACTGGCCTGCCCACGCAGCAGCGCCTCGAACGCGCGCCGGCGGGGCACGCCCATGGGCGCCAGGCCCCCGGCCCAGGCGGCGGTCTCGACGGCCAGCGCGAGCGCGCCGGCCGCCAGCAGGCGCGGCCGGCCGAGGAGCGCGCCCAGACCGCCCAGCACGAGCGATGCCCCGCCGGCGCTGACCGCGAGCCAGCGGCCCCCCTCAGGGTGGCGCGCCAGCAGGTCGGCCTCCGAACGCGCATAGCTGGCCCGAGTCGCGGCGAAGGCGCGGACGTCGCCGCGGTGGCGGTGGCGGACCCTCCCTGCGGGCTGGTAGACCAGCCGGCGGCCGGCGCGGTGGAGTCGCCAGCAGAGCTCCACGTCCTCGCCCCAGCGCAGCCGCTCGTCGAAGCCGCCTGCGGCCTCGAAATCCGCACGCCGGACCACCAGGTTGGCGGTCACCAGGTACGGCACCCGCCGGCCCGGCCCGGCGGCGGCCCGCGAGGCGCCCAGGTCGAGCGGCGAGCGGACCGCCTCGTAGCGCTCCAACCAGGTTCGTTCCGAGGCGGCCGTGATGCGGCCGCCTACCGCCGCCACCTCCGGATCGGCCAGCTCGGGGAGCACCGCCTCCAGCCAGCCCGGCTCCGCAACGCAGTCGCTGTCCAGGAAGGCGAGGACCTCGCTCCGAGCCGCGCGGGCCCCGGCGTTGCGCGCGCCGGCCGGTCCGACCGACCGCGGCAGGCGCAGCAGGCGGACCTCGGCGGGGACGGCCGGCGGCCGCGTCGAGCCGTCGTCCACGACCACCACGTCGAGCAGGTGGCGGGGGTGGCGCAGGCCGAGCAGCGACGCCAGGCATTCGGCCAGCTCGCTCGGACGGTCGCGCACGGGGATGACGACGGTCACAGCGGGCTGGATGTCGGCCACCGGCCGCAGCGCGACCAGGCCGGCGCCGTCGAGGCGCTCGAGGAGGCGCCGCTCGGCAGGCCGCAGGGTGGGCAGCGCCACATCGGCGTCGTGACGGAGGCGCTGCAGCACGCGGAGGGCGGCGGGCCTGACCTCGACCACGGTGAGCGGCCGCTCGCCGACGACGAAGACGCGGCCGGCGATCCGGCGCAGTTCGACGCCGGCGGCGAGCCGGCACTGCCAGGTCAGATGTTCGTTCGCGTCGGCGATGGGCAGCTAGAGCATAGCGGGAGCTCGGAAGGACCGCGGCCGGCCCGCCGGCCTCCGGCCGGCTCCAGGCCGGCCGGAGGCAGCGGGCGAGGCGTCAGGACACGGGCTTGAGGTGCATGAGGATGTACGGGAGCTCAGGATCGTTGGGCGACGGGTCCATGTACGGATGCGTCGCGTCCGCCCATCCGGTGTAGTGAGCGGTGCTGTAGACGTTCCAGTCGGCGCCGTACAGCAGGGGAGCCTCCGGCACCTCGGTGGACATGATCTTCTCGAGCGACTGCATCGCCGTGTTGAGGGCGGACGTGTTGCTCGGGTCGGTGCCCGCGACGCTCTGAAGGGCCTGCTGCGCGGTGGAGCTGTTGTACCCACCGTAGTTTCCGGCGGACTTGGGCTGTGCGCTGTCCAGCCAGTTCTGGTACTGGACGAACGGGTTCGCCCCTCCGGCGCCCCAGTGGATCATCGCCTGGAAGTTGCCCGACTGGTAGTGCGCGTACCAGCCGGTGTCGGGGTCGTCGCCCATCGTCGTGGCGTCGATGCCCGCGGCCTGCAGCTCCTGCGAGATGAGCTGGGCGTTGGTCCAGTAGTCGGAGTAGGGGATCGGGTCCTCGATGTTGAAGCTGATGATCTGGCCGCCCTTGGTCCAGCAGTTGGTGCCCGGACCGGTGCAGTTGCCCCCGTTCGGGTTCCACCCGCTGTAGCCGTCGGCGGTCAGGATGCTCGAGACGGTGGGGCCGGTCCACTTGTCGGCCTTCGCCTTGGTGGCGTCCGGCTCGTTGTTCGCCGGCAGGTCGTTGGCGAGGCTGCCGTCGAGGTAGGACTGCTGGTTGGGCAGGATCAGCGCGCTGGACGAGGTGGCGGGATACTCGTAGCCCGACTCACCGTACGAGGCCAGCTCCGTGCGGTTGATGCCGAAGCTGATCGCCTTGCGCACCTGCGGGTCGCTCAGCGCGCCGTAGTTGACGTTGAACCACAACGTCACGGTGTTGCCGGAGGCGAACCAGGCGTGGTTCGTCACCGGGTTCAGGTTGACGAAGTTCTGGTAGACGTTCGCGATGTCGTTGCCGGCCCAGTCGAGCTGGCCGGCGGCGAGCGCCTGGCTGGCGGCGTTGTTGGTCGCCATGGCCGGGACGTCGATCTCGGGCTCGGGAGGCTTCCCGCCCCAGTAGTTCGGGTTGGGCTTGAACTTCATGATCGACGTCGAGAAGCTGCTCAGCGCGAACGGCCCGGTGCCGACCGGCTTCTCTACCGTGCCGGTCGCCAGGCTCGAGCCGAGCTGCGAGATCAGCGCGGAGGGGACGATGAAGGTGTTGCCCAGGATCGAGAAGAAGTTCGTGTACTGCGGCGTGCTGAAGTGCAGGGTCACGGTACTGCCGCTGACCGACGGCGCGGCGCGCTGCGCCGGGACGCCGCTGTAGTTCGCGGCCGGAGTGTCCTGGACGGCCTTGAACGTGGCGGCGACGTCGGCGGGAGTGAGCGACGAGCCGTCGCTGAACTTGACGCCCGACCGGACCGTGATGGCGAGGTCCTTGCCCGCGCTCTGCCAGGAGTAGGCGGTGGCGAGCCACGGGTGCGCCTGGCTGGCATCGAGCGCATCGATCTCGTACAGGGGCTCGTAGATCAGCGACGTGAGGTTCATCTTGTGCGCGATCGAGCCCTGGTCGAACGGGTTGAAGTCCTGCGTGAACGTCACGCCGGTGTTCGACTCCTCGATCAGCGGGTGTGACCCCACGGCGTTGTTCGACTGCGTCGTCCCCGACGAGCAGCCGGCCCCGAAGATGACGACCGCTGCTGCCACGAGGGACAACCACGGTTTGTGATTCACTGCGCGTTCTCCTTCTGGTGTTGCCCGCTCTCAGCGGGTGACCTGTCGATGGTTCCGCCCTCCACCTGGCGGGCCCCGGAACCACGCGTCACCGTCCATTCCGCGTCCTCCTCCTTCTCTCTCAGTCCTCCCGCTTCCCTCCTCCTGTTTCCTGCGCGTCGCGCTCAGCCGGGTCGACGTGGAGCCAGCACGCCGCGGCGTGTCCGCCGGAGACCTCGACGGTCGGAGGCTTGACACGGCGGCAGACGTCCATGGCGTGCGGGCACCGCGGATGGAAGAGGCAGGCACGCGACGGCTCCAGCAGGCTCGGCGGCGCGCCGCTGCCCGCCAGCCTGGGAGGCTCGCCCCGTTCGGGGTCCGGGGCGGCCGAGAGCAGCAGCTGCGTGTACGGGTGCGCAGGCCGGTCGGTCAGCTCCGCACTCGGTGCGGACTCGACCACCTGGCCGGCGTACATCACGGTGATGGTGTCGGCCAGGTAGCGAGCGGAGGCGATGTCGTGGGTCACGTAGAGGATCGCGAGACGCTCGCGCTCCCGCAGGTCGGCCAACAGGTTGAGCACGCCCAGCCGGATCGAGACGTCGAGCATCGAGATCGGCTCGTCGGCCAGCAGGACGCGCGGCTGTACGGCCAGCGTCCGCGCGATCGCGACCCGCTGCCGCTGGCCCCCGGACAGCTCGTGGGGGAACTTGTCCGCGAACTGGTCGGGCGGCTGGAGCGCGACCCGCTGCAGGAGCTCCGCCACCGCGGCGTGGGCGCTGCCGTCGGCGAGGTGGTGGATCCGGAGCGGCCTCTCCAGGTGGTGGCGGATGCGGTGGACCGGGTTCAGCGACCCGAAGGGGTCCTGGAACACCATCTGGACCTGGCGCGCGTATTGGCGCGGCCGGCCCGGGAGCGCCGGCTCGCCATCCACCAGGATCTCGCCGGCGCTCGGCTGGACGATCTTCGCGAGCATCCGCACGACGGTCGTCTTGCCCGATCCGCTCTCCCCGACGAGGCCCGTGACGGTTCCCGCGCCAAGGCGGATCGTGACGTCTTCGACGGCCTGGAGCCGGACGCGCCGCGCCAGCAGGCCGCTGCCGCGCTTGACGCGGTAGCGCTTGCTCAGGCGGCGGCCCTCCAGCACAGGCGGGACCGCGGCGGTCATCGGCCGGCCTCCGGCATGGCCCTCGCCAGCCGCGGCGAGGCCGGCCGCTCGGCCTGAGCCAGCGCCGCCGGGACGAGGGAGCTGTCCTGGTGCAGCCAGCAGGCCGCCTCGCGCCCACTGCCGTCCAGCGGCCGGAGCGGTGGCGCCTCCCTGCGGCACCGGTCCATTGCCCACGGGCAGCGCGCCTGGTAGGAGCAGCCCACGGGAAGCGCCCGCAGGTCCGGCGGCGATCCGGGAATGCCCTCCATCTCCCGGCGCGCACCGTGGAGCGGTGGAAAGCAGTGGAGCAGCCCGTAGGTGTAGGGGTGGCGGGGAGCATTGAACAGCGATTCGGCGGGCGCCCGCTCGACGATCCGGCCTGCGTACATCACGGCGATCTCGTCGGCCAGTTCGACGAGCAGCGACAGGTCGTGGCTGATGAACAGCGCTGAGAACCCGAGCCGGTCACGCAGCGCCATCAGCTCCTCGAGGATCTCCCGCTGCGTGACGACGTCGAGCGCTGTGGTCGGCTCGTCCAGGATCACCACCTGGGGCTCCAGCGCCAGCGCCATCGCCAGCATGGCCCGCTGCCGCATCCCGCCGGACAGCTCGTGCGGGAAGCTGCGCAGCCGGCCGGGGTCGATGCCCACCATCTCCAGCAGTTCGGCCGACCTCGCGTCCCGCTCGGCGCGGGAGAGGTGCGGCCGGTGCGCCTCGAGCAGGTCGTCGAACTGGGCGCCGATGGTGATGACCGGGTTGAGGGCGTTCAGGGCGCTCTGGAGGACGACGGAGATCTCGGACCAGCGCACCTCGCGGAGCTCCTCGGGGTCCGCGCGGAGCACGTCGACCTTCGGGCCCGGCTCCCCCGGGCCGGCCGGCCGTGAATGGAATACGACCTCACCCGAGGCGATCACCCCCGGGGCGCGCAGCAGCCGGATCGCGGCCATCGCCAGCGTGGTCTTGCCGCTGCCGCTCTCGCCGGCCAGCGCGATGACCTGCCCACGCCTGAGCACCAGGTCGCAGTCCATGACGGCGTGCACCGCGTCGTCGCCGTAGCCGTAGTCCACGTCGAGCCCGCGGATCTCGAGGACGGGCACCGGGGTCGCGGCCCCCCACGGAGCCGGCGCCGGCACGGGCACGGTGTCCTCGCGGCGCGCGACGGGCGTGTAGCCCAGCCGCTGCCTGACCCGGACGCCGGCCCTGCGCGCGGCCTTCCGTGAGAGCCCGGCCACGCGCAGGCGCGGGTTCATGTACTCGTCGATGCCGAAGTTGAGCAGCGCGAGCCCGGTGCCGAGCAGGGCGATGCAGAGGCCGGGCGGCACCCACCACCACCACCAGCCGCTGATGACCGCGCTCTGGGACTGGGCCCAGTACAGCATCAGGCCCCAGTTCCACTGGGTCCCGGCGAGGCCCAGGAAGGACAGCGCCACGTACGCGCCGATCGCGTAGAGCGTGGTGAACAGGAAGGACGCGGCGACGATCGGGAGCAGGTTGGGCAGGACCTCGACCAGGATGATTCGAAGACTTCCCTCGCCCGAGACCCTTGCCGCCTCGACGAAGTCGCGGTTTCTGAGCGAGAGGGTCTGGGCTCGGAGCACCCGTGCCCCGTACGCCCAGCCGGTCACGCTGACGATGGCCGCGATCACGATGGGGCTGGACGTGGCGCGCGTGGTGTAGCTGGCGAGGACGATGAGCAGGGGCAGGCCGGGGATGGCCAGGAACACGTTGGCGAGGAGGGAGAGCTCCTCGTCGGCACGGCCGCCGAGGTAGCCGGCCGAGACGCCGACCAGCACCGACAGCGCGGTCGCGATCAGCCCGGCCAGGAAGCCGACGACGACGGTCGAGCGGGTCGACCACAGCATCTGCGACCACACGTCCTGGGCGTAGAAGGTCGTGCCCAGCAGGTGGGCGGCCGATGGAGGCAGCGGGACCGGGTAGGGGAGGCCGGGCGTCCCCGGCGGCGGCTTGACGAGCCGCACCCAGTGCTCGGCGACGGCCTGGGTGATGCTCGTCGGGTGGTAGTCGGGAGCGTAGGGGGCGATCAGGGGCCCGGCGATGGCGACGAGGGCGAAGACGCCCAGGATGATCAGCCCGGCGATCACCTTCGGGGAGCGTGGGAGCAGCGCACGCAGCCACGAGGCGACGGACCCGGCCACCGGCGGTTCGGGAGCGGCCGTGGTTCCAGCGAGAGTGCTGACTTCGGTGGTCACCTGGTCACGCCTCCTGCCGAGCGCGGGGGTCGACCAGGACGTAGACCCCGTCCGCGATGAGATTCGCGAACAGCACGACCAGGGTGATGACCACGAAGATGCCCTGTACCAGCGGGTAGTCGTTGCTCAGCACCGCCTGGAACAGCAGGTAGCCGACGCCCGGATAGCTGAAGACGATCTCGACGAGCAGCTGGCCGGCGACGACGAGGCTGATGGCGAGGGCGAAGTTGGCGATGGTGGGCAGGAGCGCGTTGCGCGCCGCGTACCAGACGACCCGAGCGGACCGCAGGCCCTTGGCGCGGGCCACCAGGACGAAGTCCTCGTCCATGGTGATGACCATCATGTTGCGCATGCCCAGGATCCAGCCGGCGACGGAGGCCAGGACGATGGTGGCGGCGGGCAGCGCGCCGTGGTCGACCACGCCGGCGAGGAAGGGCAGGTTGGGCCCCGGCGTCGTCCCGTAGATGTCGTAGCCCTGGCCGATCGGGAACCAGTGCAGGCCGGTTCCGAAGACCATCAGCAGGACCAGGGCCAGGAAGAAGTAGGGGATGGCCTGGAAGAACGTGGCAGCCGGGAGCATCCAGTCGAGGCTGGAACCGCGCAGCCAGCCCAGCACCACGCCCAGGAGGGTCCCGAGCACGACGGAGAGCAGCGTCGCGATGCCGAGGAGGCCCAGCGTCCAGGGCAGGTACTCGCCCAGCAGTCTCGCGACCGGCTGGTTGCCCAGGAACCACGACTCGCCGAGGTCCCCGTGCAGGAGATTGCCCCAGTACTGGAGGTACTGGACCAGGACGGGGGTGTTGCTGTGGAGGCCGAACTGGGCCTGTATGGCGCCGACGCACCTTGCGTTGCAGAGCCCCGCGTGGCTGGCCTGGGCGATGGCGGTCGCCACCGGGTCCCCCGGCACCAGCCGCGGCAGGAAGAAGTTGACGGTGAGCGCCACCCAGGCGGTCAGCACGTAGAACCCGACGCGGCGCGCAAACGTCCTCATGACCAGGTGGCCAGGTGCCGGGCCGCCATCGCGGCCCCGGTGCGGCCGTCCAGGTCCCTGGAGCCGATGGCCGGTCGGTCGCCTCGCGGGCACCGTGGGAGCGCTCTCACAGGGGCTTTGTACTGGTTGGAACGCGACTTGTCAAGGCTGAGGCGTTGTGAGGGTGCCGGGCGGCCGTCAGCCCGGGCCGCCCGCGACGTCCGCGGAGGGCCCGATCCACCGGCGTCTGCCCGGCAATTCGTATTGGGACGCGGGATCAGCGAGCGGCGCGGCTGCCGACGGGGCCGGCCAGCTCTGACGCCGCCGGAGGCGCGGTCACTCGGCGACGACCGGGGCCGAGCCGGTGCCCGCGGGTGCCGGTGCCGGACGTCTCGAGACCGGTCCGCATGAGAGCGCTGCCACGGCCAGCGCCGGCGAGGGGCCTACTGGCCGCGGCGACGCGGCAGCGCCGGCTCAGATCGCGGTTCGGGTCGCCTCGGGCGAGGTGGTGAGCAGGGCCGGGCTCTCCCACTGGGCCGGGGCGCCTTCCGGGTCCTCCATCGTGTCGCAGGTCCGGGACTGGCTGATCCAGTACTGGACCATCGTGAGCGAGGGGGAGCCGGCCAGGCCGACGGCGTCGACCACCTTCGCGTGCAGGTCCTCGGAGTCGGCGCGCTTGAGCTCCTTGAGGCTCGTGATGCCCAGGCGGCGGATCACCGGCAGGTAGCGCTCCATGCCGGAGATCTCGAGCATCGCGCACTGGCGGCCGAGCTCGAGGAGCCGCTCCGGGCTGATGCCGGTCCGCGAGCTGAGCCGATGGCGGTCGATGTCGAGCATGGTTGCGTGCAGGAGCTGGTTCGTGTTCAGGATCCCGCGCTCCCGGAGCTTGCGGCCGTCGTGCGGCGAGATGCCGCGCAGGTATTCGAGCGTCTTCATGGCCATGGGCGCTTCAAAGCATAGGTGGGGCGTGTCAAGCGGGGAGCAGGTGGCACGCCGGTCGATGACGGGGCTGCACCGCCGGGAGCGTGACGGGTTGTGCGCTTCATACGGCATGCTCACGCACGGTCGTCAGCGCACCCGGCGGGCCAGGCCCGGGTAGTCGCGGACGAAGCCCGCCGCGTCGAACTCCACGTCGGCGGCGTAGCGGCCGGACTCGAACTTCACCACCGCTCCGCCGCTCGCTCGCGCGATGTGCGTGTAGCGCTGGCGGGACACGTGCACGCCGAGGTCGGGAAGCGACACCCAGGCCACCACCAGGTTGACCGAGCCCACGCGACCGTTCAACCGGTTGCGCAGGACCGGCATCGTGTTCGTCAGGCAGCAGTAGGCGAGATCGCAGTCCAGCGCGCCCTCCAGGCCCCTGAGGGTGCCGCCGGGATTCGCGCGCCACGCGCCGTCCGGACCCCGGCGCAGTTCCAGCGAACGCGCCCAGTCCGCGCCCCACGCGGTCACCGACAGCGAGGCGGTCACGAAGTCCTCGGTGGTCTCCAGCTCGTAGGACACGGTCCACGGCTCCGGCGCCGCCCGAATCGCGCTGCCGCGGGCCGAGAGGACGCCATCGCCGAGCTCGACCGTGGCGATCTCGAGCGCGGGCGCGCCGTAGCCCTGCCACATCAGCACGGTCGGGATGTCCACGACGCAATGCTGCCAGGTAGGATCGTGCCGTGCCCCTTTCCGACGTCGCCCGGCGCGCCGTCGAGGCCGTCACCGCGCGCTATCCGCGCGACGCGCAGCGGCTGCTCGACATGATGCGCACCGCGCCCGAGGCCGCGAGACGAAAGCCGACGCGCTTCGGCCCGCTGAACGTCGCGCTGATGGGCAATCCCCCGCTGCCGCCCGAGGAGGCCCGGCTGGTCGAGGCGTTCGCCCTCGAGTGGCTGGCGGGCGGATTCGACATCCACGAGCTGGCCGACGCGGTCGAGGCCGCGCTCAACGCGCAGACCGGCCGCCCGCAGGACCCGCGCCGCCACCGGCCCGACGCGTGGCGCACCCTGACCGGCGAGCCCGTGCGGCCCGGGCGCATCTTCCAGCACAGCGACAACTGACGCGAGACGCCCGGGACGGCGCAGAACGGGCTGATCGAACCGGTCGGAGTGCCGGAACTGGCTATAATCTCCGGAACCCGCCACAGCCCCGAGGAGTACGCACACCCATCGAAACCCTGACCCAAATCAGTGAGTCCGGTCTCGAGATCGGCATCGGGAGGAGGGCGCGGCGCGCGTATGGCTTTGACGAGGTCGCCCTCGTCCCCGGCGAGGTCACCCTCAACCCCGACGAGGTCGACATCACCTTCCGCCTCGGAGACCTGTCGCTGCCGCTCCCCTTCTGGGGCTCGGCGATGGACGGCGTGGTCGATGTCGCCTTCGCCGTCGCCATGGGCCGGCTCGGCGGCCTCGCCGTGCTCAACCTGGACGGCGTCCACACGCGCTACGAGGACTCCGCGCCCGTCGTTCGGCGCATTGCCGAAGCCGGGCGCGCCGAGGTCAACGAGGTCCTCAAGGACGCGTACCGCGAGCCGGTCAAGCCGCACCTCGTCGCGCAGCGGATCCGCGAGATCAAGGCGGCCGGCGTCCCGTGCGCCGTGTCGACCGCCCCGGCCAGGGCCCAGGATCGCGCGCGCCTGGTCGAGGATGCCGGCGCGGACGTCCTCGTGGTCCAGGGCACGGTCCTGACGGCCCGGCACCGCTCCAGCAGCTACCACCAGCTCTCGTTCGACCAGCTCTGCCGGACGGTCTCGATCCCGGTCGTGGTCGGCAACTGCGTCTCGTACTCGACCGCGCTGGAGCTCATGGAGACCGGCGTGGCCGGCGTCCTGGTCGGCGTCGGGCCGGGGGCGGCCTGCACCACCCGCGGTGTGCTCGGGGTCGGCGTGCCGCAGGTCACGGCCACCTGCGACGTGGCCGCCGCCCGGGACGAGCACCTCCGGCGCACCGGCCGCCGCGTGGCGGTCCTCACCGATGGCGGCATGCGCATCGGCGCGGACGTCTGCAAGGCGTTCGCATCCGGCGCCGACGCCGTGATGATCGGCTCGCCCCTGGCCGGCTCGGCCGAGTCGGCGTCGTGCGGCTTCAACTGGGGAATGGCGACCCCGGACCCCAACCTGCCCCGCGGCACCCGCATCGAGGTCGGGGTGAAGGCCAGCCTGCGCGAGATCCTGGTCGGCCCGGCGCGTGTCGACGACGGAACCCAGAACTTCGCGGGCGCGCTGCGGTCGTCGCTGGGCGTCTGCGGCGCCTCCGACATCCGCGAGTTCCAGCGGGTCGAGATGGTGATCGCCCCCCAGATCACGAGCGAGGGAAAGCTCCACCAGCGCGCCCAACACGTGGGTATGGGGCGATGATCGCGGGGGAAACCGCGGTTTCCCCCGGAGCCACACATGGGCGCGCCGGCGAGCTGATCCTGGTCCTGGACTTCGGCTCCCAGACCTCGCAGCTGATCGCTCGGCGCGTCCGCGAGGCCAGCGTGTACTGCGAGCTGCTGCCCGGCACGACACCCTGGGAGCGGCTGCGCGAGCGGCGGCCGGCCGGCATCATCCTGAGCGGCGGCCCCGCCAGCGTGTACGAGCCGGGCGCCCCACAGGTCGACCCGGCCGTCCTGCGCTCGGGCGTGCCGGTCCTGGGCATCTGCTACGGGATGCAGCTCATCGCCCACCACCTGGGCGGCGAGGTCGCCCTGGCCAGCAAGCGAGAGTACGGACCGGCCCTCCTGGCGGTCGAGGAGCCCGCGCGCCTGTTCGAGGGTCTGCCCACGGAGCTGCCCGTCTGGATGAGCCACGCCGACCACGTGCTGCGGCTGCCGCCCGGATTCCACGGCCTGGCCAGCAGCAGCAACGCGCCGGTGGCGGCGTTCAGCGACGGCGGCGGCGTGCTGGGCATCCAGTTCCACCCCGAGGTCCACCACACGCCGCAGGGCCGAGACATCCTGCGCAACTTCCTCTATCGCGTGTGCGGGTGCACCGGCACCTGGACGGCCGGTTCGTTCATCGCCGACGCGACGCGGTCGATCCGGGCCACCATCGGCGGCGGCCGCGTCATCTGCGCGCTGAGCGGGGGCGTCGACAGCGCCGTGGCGGCCACACTGGTCCACCGTGCGGTCGGGGACCAGCTGACGTGCGTGTTCGTGGACAACGGCCTGCTCCGGCGCGAGGAGCCCCAGCGCGTCCTGGAGGTGCTGCACGGCAACCTCGACCTCGACATCCGATTCGTCGACGCAGGAGACCGCTTCCTCGGTGCTCTGCGCGGCGTGCTCGACCCCGAGGAGAAGCGGCGCGTGGTCGGTCGGGAGTTCATCAGCGTGTTCGAGGAGGAGGCGAGGCGACTCGGCGACATCGACTACCTGGCCCAGGGCACGCTGTATCCGGACGTCATCGAGTCCACCGCGGTGGACACGGCCGCGGCGGCGACGAAGATCAAGACGCACCACAACGTGGGCGGCCTGCCGCCGGGCCTGCGGTTCCGCCTCGTGGAGCCACTGCGGTACCTCTTCAAGGACGAGGTCCGCGCCGTCGGCCTCGAGCTGGGCCTGCCGGAGGACATGGTCTACCGGCAGCCGTTTCCCGGACCCGGCCTGGCGATCCGCTGTCTGGGCGAGGTGACGGCCGAGCGCCTGGAGGTGCTGCGCGGCGCAGACTGGGTGGTGGTGGACGAGATCAAGAAGCACGGGCTGTACCGGCAGGTGTGGCAGTCCTTCGCCGTGCTGACGCCGCTCCAGACGGTCGGGGTGATGGGCGACTACCGGACGTACGCGAACGTCGTCGCGGTTCGCGTCGTGACGTCCGAAGACGCCATGACGGCTGACTGGGCGCGGCTGCCGTACGACGTGCTGGCCCGGATCTCCAACCGGATCGTCAACGAGGTGCGCGGCGTCAACCGGGTGGTGTTCGACGTCACGAGCAAGCCGCCCGGCACCATCGAGTGGGAGTGACGCCTCACCCAGGGCCGCTGGCGACGTGAGGATCCTCATCATCGGTTCCGGCGCTCGAGAGCACGCCCTGGCGTGGAAGTGCCTCCGCTCACCGCTCGCCGATCGCGTTTACGTCGCGCCGGGCAACGGCGGGACCGCCGCCATCGCGCGCAACGTGGCGGTGCCCGCGGACGACCCGGCCCGCCTGGCCCGCCTTGCCCGGAAGGAGAAGATCGGTCTCGCCATCCTCGGCCCGGAATCGGCGGTGGCCGCCGGCGTCGCAGACGCGCTGCGCGACGCCGGTATCCCCGTGTTCGGCCCCGAGCGCGACGCCGGCCGCATCGAGAGCAGCAAGGCGTTCGCCAAGGAGGTGATGGTCGCGGCGCGCATCCCGACCGCCGCCTTCGACACCTTCACCGACGCGGTGCCTGCCCGGCGGTTCGCGCGCAGACACCGCGGCCGGGTCGCCGTCAAGGCGGACGGCCTAGCCCTGGGCAAGGGCGTGGTGGTCTGCTCCAGCGAGCGGGAGGCGGACGAGGCGATCGACGCCATGCTCGTCCGGCACGCGTTCGGCCAGGCCGGAGTCACAATCGTGGTCGAGGAACGCCTCGAGGGCCCGGAGCTGTCGGTCTTCGGCGTGTGCGACGGCGAGCGAGTGGTGCCGCTGGCCCCGGCGCGGGACTTCAAGCGCGCCCGCGAGGGTGACGCCGGGCCCAACACCGGCGGCATGGGGGCGTACTCCCCGCCCGCCGGCGTGGACGACGACCTGGTCGCCCGGGTCACGGACACCGTCCTGGTGCCGGCGGTGCGCGAGCTGGCGCGGCGCGGCCTCGAGTACCGCGGCGTGCTCTACACCGGGCTGATGCTGACGGCCGACGGGCCGCGCGTGCTCGAGTTCAACGCGCGGTTCGGCGACCCCGAGGCGCAGGTGGTGCTGCCGCGGCTCACGTCAGACCTGGTGCCGCTGCTGCTCGCGGCGGCGCTCGGCGACCTTCCGGAGCGGCCCCGCATGGAGTGGGCGGCGCGACCGGCCGTGGGGATGGTGGTCGCCTCGGGCGGCTACCCGGAGAGCTACGGGACCGGCTTCGAGATCCAGGGCCTGAACACGGTGCCGGACGGCGTGCTCGTCTTTCACGCCGGAACGCGGCTGGTGGAGGGCCGCGGCCTGGTCACGTCGGGAGGCCGGGTCCTCACGACGGTGGGCATGGGGAGCGACGTGGAGCAGGCTCGTCTCGCGGCGCTGTCCGGAGCCGTCCGAGTACGATTTCCGGGGGCTTTCTTCCGGAAGGACATTGCACAGGATGCCATCGGTGCCTGAGGTCGGCGTGATCCTCGGCTCGAAGTCGGACCTTCCACTCATGGAGGCCTGCCTCAGGCAGCTGGAGGAGTTCGGGATCGAGTCTGAACTGAAGATCTGCTCCGCCCATCGCGACCCGGCCGGGGTCATGGAGTGGGCGACATCGGCCCGCCGGCGCGGCCTCAAGGTCGTGATCGCGGCGGCCGGCGGCGCCGCGCATCTTCCAGGCGTGGTGGCGGCCTGGACGGACCTGCCGGTGGTCGGCGTCCCCGTGCCCACGCCGCACCTCGGCGGCCAGGACTCGCTGTACTCGATCGTGCAGATGCCGGCCGGCATCCCGGTCGCGACCATGGCGATCGGCGAGGCTGGTGCCCGCAACGCGGCCTGGTTCGCCGCCCGGGTCCTGGGCGTCACCGACGCGGGCGTCGCCAGCCGCCACCTCGAGAAAAGGCAGGCGCTCGCCAATCGCTAGGGATGGAAGATTGATCTCCCCCACCCCGACCCTCCCCCGCGAGGGGGGAGGGAGTTCGCCTGTTGGGCTGACGGACACGACGTTCCGGGACGGGCACCGCATCCTGGACCTGCCGGTCGACGAACTCGCCCCCCTCGCGGGGAAGCTGGATTCGATCGGGTTCTTCTCGCTCGACGCGTTCGGCGGCCGGAGCTTCGGCGCGTCGCTGCGACGCGGACTCGACCCATGGGCGTGGCTGCGCCGCCTGGCCGAGGCGACGCCCAGCACTCCCCTCCAGGCCCTGATCAGCGGGCGCACGCTGCTCGGCGACCGTACTCGAGCGGACGACGTCGTGGAGCTGTTCGTGACGACCGCCGCGGGCGCCGGCGTGGACGTCTTCCGGGTGTTCGACCCGCTGAACGACATCTGCAACATCGAGGTCGCCGTCCGCGCGGCGCGGCGTGCCGGCAAGCGTGTGCAGGGCGCGCTCTGCTATGCCGTCAGCCCGGCGCACGACCTCGACCTCTGGCGGTCGCTGGCCACCGCGGTCGCGGCGCTCGACGTGGACGAGCTGGTGCTCATGGACACGTCGGGCCTGCTCGGCCCGCGCGCGGCCAGGGAGCTCGTCGGCGCGCTCCGCGGGTCGATCCCGGTGCCGGTCGCGGTCCACGCCCGGTGCGCGAGCGGGATGGCCCCGATGGCCTACCTGGCCGCGGTCGACGCCGGTGCGACGGTGCTCGACACGGCGATGTCGCCGATGGCGTGGGGCGTGTCGGAGCCGGCCACGGAGACGCTGGTCGCCGCGCTGGCCGGCGGCGACCACGACACCGGCCTCGATCTCGAACAGCTGGCCGAGGTCAAGCACGACCTGGTGGAGCTGCTGCGGAGCGCCGCGGCCGACGTCGCCCGGCCTGCCGGGATGGACGCCGACGTCCTGCGGCACCAGCTGCCGGCGTCGATGCTCGAGGACCTCGACCGGCAGCTGGACCAGCACAACGCCAGGGCGCGGCTCCGCGACGCGCTGGAGGAGGTGCCGCGGGTGCGCGCCGAGCTCGGCTTCCCGCCGCTGGTGGCGCCGGTCCGCCAGATCGTGGCCACCCAGGCCGTGTACAACGTGCTCGGCGGCGACCGCTACGCGACCGTCTCGCAGGAGCTCAAGGACTACCTGCAGGGCCTGTACGGCGCCCCGCCCCGGCCCGCCGACGCCGAGGTGCGGCGGCTCGTGCTGGGCCAGGACCAGCCGATCACGATCCGACCGGCCGACCTGCTCGAGCCCCAGGTCGAGGGCGCCCGCGAGCAGCTCCGGCGGCGCGGCGTCGATCCGACCGACGAGCGCGTCCTGAGCTTCCTGCTCTTCCCCTCGCTGGCGCTGGACCTGTTCCTGGCGCCGGGCACGACGCCGAAGGCCGCCACCGAGTCGTCCGCCGCGCCGGACACGAGCGAGTCGCCTCCCGAGGCCGCCTCGCCGAACGGCGCCGGGGAGTCCGCTCCGCAGCCGGACGCCCCGGCCGCGCCCCAGCCCGTCTCGGCCGAATTCGAGGTCGAGGTGGAGGGCGAGGTGTTCCACGTCCGGGTCGCGGGGGCAGGGGTGACCGTACTGCCGGCGCCGGCGGCGGGCGCGCCGGCCGCGGCCCCGGCGGCGGGACAGGCGCCGCGGCGGAGCCGCGACGGGGCCGTCACCGCGCCCATGCAGGGCCTGATCGTGAAGGTCCCGGTGAAGGTCGGCGACGAGGTCAAGCTCGGCGACGTCGTGGCCGTGCTGGAGGCCATGAAGATGCAGAACGACATCGTGGCCACGCAGCCGGGCAAGGTGCTGGAGGTCTACGTCAGGGAGGGCGACGTGGTCAGCCCGAACCAGCCCCTGGTCGCGGTCGGCTGAACGCGCGGCGCGAGACGCGGCGCTGACGGCACGACTGGGGCCGGCGCCGTACGCTGTCGGCGGTGAAGGCGAAGCTCTTCAGGAAGATCCTGGTGGCCAACCGGGGCGAGATCGCCGTGCGGGTGATGCGGGCGTGCCGCGAGCTGGGCGTCGAGACGGTCGCCGTGTACTCGGACGCCGACCGCGGCGCCATCCACGCCCGCTACGCGGACGAGGCGCACCACATCGGCGCCGCCGCTCCGACCGACTCGTACCTCCAGCTCGAGAAGATCGTCAAGCTCGCTGGTGACGTCGGCGCCCAGGCCATCCACCCCGGCTACGGCTTCCTTTCGGAGCGGCCCGAGCTGCCCGAGGCGTGCGCGGCCGCCGGGGTCACGTTCATCGGCCCGCCCGCCGCGGCCATGCGGGCGCTGGGCTCGAAGCTGGAGGCGCGCGCTCTCGCCGCGGCTCACGGCGTGCCGGTCACCCCCGGCAGCGGCTCGCTGGAGGACCCCGAGGAGGCTGCTCGCGTGGCTCGCGAGATCGGGTTTCCGGTCATCGTCAAGCCCTCCGGAGGGGGCGGCGGCATCGGCATGAAGGTCGTCGAGAAGGAGGCCGACCTGTCAGCGGCGATCGAGAGCTGCCGGAACGCCGCTCGCGCCTCGTTCGGCGACCCGACGGTCTACGTGGAGCGCTACGTGCGCAAGCCTCGCCACATCGAGATCCAGGTCATCGCCGACCAGCACGGCGGCCTGGTCCACCTCGGCGAGCGCGAGTGCTCGATCCAGCGCCGCCACCAGAAGATCCTCGAGGAGACGCCCTCGCCCGCGGTCACCGCCGACATCCGGCGGCGCATGGGCGAGGCCGCCGTGAGCGCGGCCCGGGCGGCGGGCTACGTCAACGCCGGGACCGTCGAGTTCATCTTCAGTGAGGGCGACTTCTACTTCCTGGAGGTGAACGCCCGGCTGCAGGTCGAGCACCCGATCACGGAGGAGGTGACCGGCATCGACCTGGTCAAGGAGCAGATCCGCGTGGCCGCCGGGCTGCCGCTGTCGTTCGCGCAGGACCAGGTCACGTGGACGGGTCACGCGATCGAGATGCGCATCAACGCCGAGGACCCGGCACGGCGGTTCATCCCCAACCCCCGGCGGATCTCGCGGTGGGTGGCCCCGAGCGGTCCGGGCGTTCGCGTCGACTCCGGCTTCGGACCGGGGTCGGACGTGCCGCCGAACTACGACTCGCTCGTCGCCAAGCTGATCGTGCACGGCGCGGACCGGGCGGAGGCCATCGCGCGGGCCAGCCGCGCCCTCCGCGAGTTCGTCCTGGTCGGACCGGCGACGACGATCCCGTACCACCGGGCCATCCTCGAGAGCCCCGACTTCCGGGCGGGTGGCTTGACGACGCGGTTCATCGAGGACCACCCCGAGCTGCTGGACGCCGTGAAGCAGTACGCCGGGGAGACTTCCCCGATGGACTACGGCGCGGACCCGCGTCACGTGGCCGCGGCCGCGGCCGCGGTCGCGGCGGTCGTGTCGACGCAGCAGCGGTCGTGATCCGCGCGGAGCGCGCCGGCGACCTGAGCCTCATCTGGATCGACCGGCCGGCCAGGCGGAATGCCCTGACGCTCGCAATGGTCGAGGGCCTGCGCGATGCGCTGCTCCGCGCCGGCGATGACGCGTCCGTTCGCGGGGTGATCCTGGCCGGCGTGCCGCCGAGCACGTGCGCCGGCGTCGACCTGGCCGAGTTCGCGGCCGGCACGCCCGAGCGAGTCCGGCTCCTGATCGACGGACTGGGCGACGCGTGCGCGGCCGCCCGGCGCTGTCCCAAGCCGGTGGCGATGGCGATCCAGGGCCACTGCTTCGGCGGGGCGCTGGAACTTGCCTGCGCCTGCGACTTCCGGGTCGCTGCGCCGGGCTCCCTGCTGGCGATGCCGGAGGTCGCGCTGGGCATCCCCTCGGTCATCGACGCCGCGCTCATCGAACGCCACGTGGGCGCGGGCAGGGCGCGGGAGCTGATCCTGACCGCGGAACCGATCACCGCCGAGGGGGCGCTGGCGTGGGGCCTGGTCAACCGGGTGGCGCCCGAGGCACGGCTCCTCGACGTCTGCCGCGACCTGGTCGGAGCGGTGACCCGGCATGACGCGGCCGCGATCCGGCGCCAGAAGCAGCTCTTCTCGGATTGGGACAACCTGCCCCTCGACGAGGCGATCGAGCGCAGCAAGGAGGCGCTGACCGCGTCCTTCGCAGCCGGCGTGCCGCAGCGACTAGCACAGGAGCGACTGAAGAAGACGATGGTCCCCCCCACCCCGACCCTCCGCCAGGGGGGAGGGAGCTCAGCATGACCCTGGACCACGACGCCACGCCCCCGTTCGAGGTGATCGAGAGCCACGAGACCGCACGCGACTGGAACCTCGCGCTCCGCCGCGACCGCGTCCGCTGGCCGGATGGCACCGAGGCGGACTACCGGGTCGTCGAGGGCCCCAGCGCCGTGTTCGTGGTGCCGTATCTCCAGAATGGTTTCACCGTGCTGGTCCGGCAGTGGCGTCACTCGTGGCGGTCGACCTCGTGGGAGGTGCCGGCTGGCACCCTCGAGCCGGGCGAGGACCCCGCGGCCTGCGCGCAGCGCGAACTGCGCGAGGAGGCCGGGCTGATCGCCGACGAGTGGGAGCCGCTGGGCACGGTCCGCGGGACGGCAGTGCTGACCGGCCGGGCGTACCTGTACCTGGCCAGGGGCCTGCGCCGGGTCCAGCGCACGCCGGAGCCGTACGAGCGCGACATGATCCTGCAGGAGGTGCCGTTCCGCACCGCGCTGGACGCGGCGCTCCACGGCGAGATCGAGCACGCCGCCTCCATCTCGGCGCTGGCCCGGGCGGCACGCACGTTGGGCATCATCTAACCGGACTGAGTAGGACTGAGGAGGTCTTTTCGGCATGGGGCAGCAGTCGCCCATCGACCACCGCTGGGTCACGACCGCATTCACGATCGACGGCGCCAGGATCGTGCGCAGCCTCGGTATCGTCCGAGGCATCACGGTGCGTTCCCGCAGCGTAGTCGGCAGCATCGGCGCCGCGTTTCAGCAGCTCGGCGGCGGCAACATCACGCTCTACACGGAGCTCGCCGAGCACGCTCGCGAGGAGGCGTACCAGATCATGGTCCAGCACGCCGCGGCGCTGGGCGCGAACGGGGTCGTCGGCATGCGGTACGACGCGACCGAGATGGCGAGCGGCGTCACCGAGGTGCTGTGCTACGGCACCGCGGTGGTCTTCGAGTCCGCCGGGTAGCGCCGTGACCCCGTACCAGGCCGGTCACGATGGCACACCGTCCGCCGCGCCGGTCTGGATGAGCTCGCTGCGCCTGGAACGGGACGAGCTCCACGTCATGGCGATGGTCCTGGCCGGCGGCCAGGGCAGCAGGCTGCAGCCGCTGACGGCGGACCGGGCAAAGCCCGCCGTCCCGTTCGGGGGCACCTACCGGCTGATCGACTTCGCGCTGTCCAACCTGGTGAACGGCGGTGTCCGCAAGATCGTGGTCCTCACCCAGTACAAGAGCCACAGCCTGGACCGCCACATCGCGCAGATGTGGCGGCTGTCGCCGATGCTGGGCAACTACGTGGCGACGGTCCCGGCCCAGATGCGGGTCGGGCCGCGCTGGTTCGCCGGCTCCGCCGACGCCGTGTACCAGAACCTCAACCTGATCTACGACGAGGAGCCGGAGTACGTGTGCGTGTTCGGGGCCGATCACATCTATCGGATGGACCCACGCCAGATGATCGAGCACCACCTGACCAGCGGCGCCGGGGTCACGCTGGCCGGGATCCGTGTGCCCATCAAGCAGGCGCCGGCGTTCGGCATCATCGAGCCGGATCCGACCGGTCGGGTGCTCGCCTTCCGGGAGAAGCCCATCGACCCCACGCCCGTCCCGGGCTCCCCGGGCGACGCCTACGCCTCGATGGGCATCTACGTCTTCGCCACGCGGGCCCTGGTCGACGCGGTGACCGAGGACGCGGAGCGCGCCGACAGCAACCACGACCTCGGCGGCAGCATCATCCCGATGCTGGTCGAGCGCGGCGAGGCGTCCGTGTACGACTTCACGGCGAACGAGGTTCCGGGCGTCACGCAGCGCGAGGTGGGCTACTGGCGGGACGTCGGCGACCTGGACTCCTACTACGAGGCGAGCATGGACCTCGTGGCGGTCGACCCGGTCTTCAACCTGTACAACCGCGAGTGGCCGATCCTGAACTGGCAGCCGCTGGCGTCGCCCCCCGCCAAGTTCGTCTTCGACGACGAGGGCCGGCGGGGCGTGGCGATCGACTCGCTGGTCAGCCCGGGGGTGATCGTCTCCGGCGGCACGGTGCGCCGGTCCATCCTCTCGCCGGACGTCCGCATCAACACGGGCGCGCTCGTCGAGGGCTGCGTGCTCATGGACGGGGTCCAGGTGGGCCGCGGCGCCGTCGTGCGCCGCGCGATCGTGGACAAGCACGTGCTGGTGCCGCCGGGCGCCCGGATCGGGGTCGACCCGAATCTGGACGGCGCGCGCTTCACGAGGTCCCGGAAGGGAGTGGTCGCGATCGGCAAGGGCCAGGCGGTGCCGCACGGATGAGGGGCGAGCGGCCGACCGTCTCGCTGCTCACGCGTGAGTACCCGCCGGACGTGTACGGCGGCGCCGGCGTCCACGTCGAGAACCTGGCCGCGGAGCTGCGCCGCCAGCTGGACCTGCGCGTCCTCTGCTGGGGCGAGCCCCGGGAGGAGGCGGGCGTCGTCGCGTACCGCGCCTGGACGGCGCTCTCCGAGCCCCTGCCGGAGGCGGCGGCCCTCCAGGCGATGTCGATCGACCTCGCGATGACCGGCGGCAGCAAGGGCAGCGACCTGGTGCACAGCCACACGTGGTACGCGAACCTGGCGGGACACCTGGCCAAGCTGACGTGGCAGGTGCCGCACGTCGTCACGACCCACAGCCTGGAGCCGCTGCGGCCCTGGAAGGCGGAGCAGCTCGGGGGCGGCTACCAGCTGTCGTGCTACTGCGAGCGCACGGGCCTGCTGGGGGCCGACGCTGTGATCGCCGTCTCGCGCGGCATGCGCCAGGACATCCTCGCCTGCTATCCGGAGGTCGACCCGGCGCGGGTGCGCGTCATCCACAACGGCATCGACGCCACCGAGTACCGGCACGAGCCCTCGGAGGCGGCGCTCCGCGAGCACGGCGTCGACCCGGCCCGTCCGTACGCGCTCTTCGTGGGCCGGGTGACGCGTCAGAAGGGCCTGTCCCACCTGCTCCAGGCGGCGCTGTACGTCGATTCCCGTCACCAGGTCGTGGTGTGCGCGGGCGCGCCCGACACGCCGGAGATCGAGGCGGAGGTCGAGGCGCTGGCCGAGCGCGTGCGCGTGGAGCGCGGCGGCCTGGTGTGGATCGAGGGCATGGTGCCGAGGCCGGAGCTGATCCACCTGCTGAGCGGCGCCTGCGTCTTCGTCTGCCCGTCGGTGTACGAGCCGTTCGGCCTGGTCAACCTGGAGGCGATGGCGTGCGAGACGGCGGTGGTCGCCTCCCGCGTCGGTGGCATCCCGGAGATCGTGGTCGACGGCGAGACGGGCTACCTGGTCGACCTGGACGAGACGGACCCGCAGCGCTTCGCCCGCGGCCTGGCGGCCCGCATGGAAGAGCTGCTGGACGACCCGGCCCTGGCTCTCCGGATGGGCACCGCGGGCCGGGCACGGGTGCTGGAGAAGTTCACCTGGCCGGCCATCGCCGACCAGACGGTGGAGCTGTATCGCTCGCTGCTGGGGTGACCGCTCAGAGGGACGCCGCCGCTCGCTTCGAGTACGTCGGGTCCACGATGCGGGACGCCGGAAGGTCGGCGCCGTACTTCAGCAGCCCCACCTGCCGGTAGCTCGCCTGCAGGCCAGCCAGCGCGGTCGCGTCCGGCCTCAGCGCCTCGTCCCAGTCGTAGGGCGGAACCGTCTTCAGCACGTCCGCGCCGACGCCCGTGTACTTCGACAGGATCGCCAGCGTATCGTCCGACGATCGCGCCGGGCCCACCAGGTCGCGGGCGCCCCGCACCAGCGCCTGGAAGAACCGCAGGCCGGCGGACCCGCCGAGCTTCGTGCTGAACAGCACGCCGCTCCACGTCGTGCCCGCCGGCGGGGCGGCCCTGGGAGCGGCCACGCCGTGCTGCTCCATGCCGGTCGAGTACGGGGCCGGGACGAGCGCCGCGTCGATGCTGCCGATCGTGAACGCCTCCTCCATGTCCGTCGCGGCGAGGTCGATCACCGTCAGGTCCTTCAGCCCGATCCCGGCGCCCTGAAGCGCAAGGCTGGCCAGGTAGCCGCTGCCCGAGCCCGAGCCGCCCGCGATGGCGATCCGGCGACCCCTGAGGTCGGCGAGCGTCCTGACCCGGCCCTGGTCCAGCAGCGGCCTCGCCACCTCCAGCCGCACCGGCGGCGTGCCGCCGGCCGGGATCGCCGCCATGGAACCGACGATCTTGAACCCGAGGCCGGCGCCGAACCCGTTGAACATCCCCGAGCTGAAGTCCGTGACGGCGACGTCGACCTGCGCGCGCGAGACCAGTTCGACCGGATCCTGCCCGAGCCTGATGGCCTGCAGCTGCACGTCGACGTGCAGCCGCCGGAAGTAGCCCCGCTCGATCGCGACATACAGCGGCGCCCACTGGGTGGACGCCACGTGACCCACCCTCACCGTCACGGGGGTCAGATCCGGGGTGGCCGTCCGGCCATCGGTGCGCTCGGGCGAACTGCCTCCGCACGCAGCCACCGCGAGCAGCGCGACGAGAATCCCTGCGGGTGCCCCCCCACGCATCGCGGTCCAGGTTAGCAGCGGCGGCGGGCGGCTGGATCGACCGTTCGGCTCAGCGGACTGGGACGGCGCGCTGCTGCGCGTGCAGCCTCGGCAGGACCTCCCGACGCCACAGGGGCAGGCCCGCATACCGGTACAGCACCAGCAGCCCTCCGATCGCCGCCATGGTGGCCGGCGCCGAGCGGCTCAGCCAGGCGACCGCGGCGACCAGGGCCACGCACGCGCACACGATCGCCACCAGCGCCCCCGCAACGAGCAGGCGCAGTGTGCGCGACTGCCGGCGCTCGTGCCGGTAGAACGTCCGCAGCGTCTCGTCGAACTGACGCAGCCGCCACCAGCGCACGCCCAGCATCGCGCCCACGACCACGCCCGCCAGGACAAGTGCGACGACCCAGGTGACGGGGTCGCGCAGACGCCCCACCACGTTGAACGCGACCGCGGCCACGAGCCCGACGCCGACCCCCGCGACGGCCAGGCGGCGGTCCATCGCGTGCGTCAGCTGCCGCCGGACCGTCGCGTTGCCCGGGTCGGTCTCGACCGCGCGGCGGAAGTGGAGCATCGCCTCACGTCTGCGGCCGCGCCGTTCGAGCGCCACCGCGAGATTGGACTGGTAGACCGGCTCCTGCGGCGCCAGACGCAGCGCCTCGCGGAACGCGGTCTCCGCCCTGGTCCAGTCACGCAGCAGCATCGCGGCACGGCCGGCCGCATTGTGTGACTCGGGCTCGCCGGGATGGCTCTCGACCATCGTGCGAGCGGTGTCGGCGGCGGCCTGCCCGCTGCGCAGCGCGACCTGCGCCTCCAGGACGCTGAGCAGGGCGACGAAGCCGGTGGGGTCGAGGGCCAGCGCGGAGCGGGCCGCCTCCAGCGCGGGGCGCGGCCGGCGCAGCAGCAGGAGGTGCGCGCTCCGCAGGCGGTGCGGCCAGTCGCTCGCCGGCGCCAGGGCGGTCGCCCGGTTGGCGAGCTCCAGCCCGTCGACGGGCCGGCCCATCTTGCCCAGGCACCGGCTCATGCCGCAGAGCGCCTGGACGTCGTCGGGCTCAGCCCTCAGCAGCTCCCCGTACACGGCGGCCGCGTCCTCGAGCCTTCCCAGGTCCGCGAGGGCTCCGGCGCGCTGCAGCGCCTCCCGCCGCTCGGACCCGATCACAGCAGCTTGCGGCTGCGCATGTAGGTCTGCAGGTCGTCGTACATGCCGCCGCTGTTGGCGAAGAGAACGAAGTTGCGGGCCGTCTCGAACCAGGCCCGCGTGCTGGGCCGCACCTCGGTGAGCGCCCGCTCGAAGTCCCGCGCTGTCACCGACCGGATCGCCGCGCCGGCGAGGGACTCCTCGAGCGCGTACTCGACGGCGCTGTCGCAGAGGTGGGCGAGGTCCGCTCCAGAGAAGTCCTCGGTGCGGCCGGCGAGGCGCTCGACGTCGATGCCTTCCACCGGCTTGCCCTTGAGGTGGTGCTGCAGGATCGCGACGCGCGCCGGCCGGTCGGGCGGCAGCACCAGGGTCATGCGGTCGAACCGTCCGGGCCGCAGCAGGGCGGCGTCGACGTCCCACGGGTGGTTGGTCGCGCCGAGCACGAAGACGCCGTCGTTGCCGCCGTCCACCCCGTCCATCTCGGCCAGGAGCTGGTTCACGACGTTGCGGCCCGCCGACTGCCGGCGCAGGGCGCGCCGCTGGCCGATGGCGTCGATCTCGTCGAAGAACAGCACGCAGGGCGCGCTGCGGCGGGCGGACTCGAACAGCTCGTGCAGGTGGCGCTCCGACTCGCCCAGCCACATGCTGAGCACGTCGTTCAGGCCGATCGGGACGAAGCGGGCGCCGATCTCGCCGGCCGTGGCCCGCGCGATGAACGTCTTGCCGCAGCCCGGCGGACCATACAGCAGCAGGCCGCCGCGCAGCGCCCTGCCGTAGGCGCGGAGCACCTCCGGGTTGCGGAGCGGACCGATGAACGCCACGTTGAGGCGCCGCTTCACGTCGTCCATGCCGCCCACGTCCGCGAGCCGCAGCGTCGGGAACTCGGCGTCCCACCAGCCGGGCTTCAGCGGGTCGTCGCCGGCGGAGAGCGGATCCTCGCGCTCTATCCGTCCCGGAGGCTCGCGCTGCTCGGCGGGCTGGGCGGACCGGCCGGCGAGTGCGTCCGCCAGGCGCCGGTAGCCCTCGGCGCGGGCGGTGTCGCCCGTGGCCTCGGCCGCACGCTGGGCGCCTCGCAGGGCATCGGCGTTGGCCGGGTCGCGCTGCAGCACGTTCGCGTACTGGTCCAGGGCCTCCGCCTCGGCACCGAGGTCCAGCAGCATGCCCGCCAGGTGAAGCCTGAGCGGCAGCGAATCCGGGTCACGCTCGACCGCGGCCCGCAGCGCGCGGGCGAGCTCCGGGTCCGGAGGCATCGCCGCAAGACTCTAGCAGCGTGGGGGAGCAGGACGCCGAGAGATCGGCCGTCCAGGCGACCCGGATCGTGGTCGGGGCGCTTGCTCCCCCACCCTGCCGGGCACGGTCGCCGTGCTGGTTAGACTCGGGCGGCATGAAGCGTCCACTCGACCAGCTCGCGCGCCGGACCGTCCTGAACCTCGAGCCCTACGTCTGGGAGCTGTCGAGCGAGGCCGTCGCCGCCCGGCACGGCATGCCTGTCGAGGACGTGCTGCGCTTCGACCTCAACACGTCGCCGTTCCCGCCCGGTCCCTGGGACGCCGCGATGGAGCTCGCGCGGCGCGAGGCACTGCCGAACGAGTACTTCGACACGGGGTACGCGGAGCTGACCCCGCTGTTCAGCGGGTACTGCGGGGTGCCGGCCGATCACATCGTCGTGGGCGCGGGGGCCGATGAGGTGCTCGACGTGGTGGCCAAGGCGTTCCTCGACAACGGCGACCGCACGGTCGTCTCCGCGCCCAGCTATGCGATGTACCCGATCGTCACCGCCCAGCTCGGCGGGGTCGTGCGCTCCGTCCCCCTCCGGGAGGACCGGGGGCCGGACGTGGACGGCCTGCTGGCCGCTTCCCGTGACGCCAAGATCCTCTGGCTGTGCAACCCCAACAGCCCGACCTCGAACGCGGCCGAGCCGGCCGACGTCGAGCGGCTGGTCCGCCAGGCGCCCTGCATCGTGGCGATCGACGAGGCGTACGCGGAGTACGCCGGCTGGTCCGCGGTGCCGCTGGTCGCCGCGAACCCCAACCTCATCGTCGTGAAGACGATGTCGAAGGCGTTCAGCATGGCCGGCATGCGCCTGGCCTGGGGCGTCGCCCAGTCGCCGGTCATCGAGCTGCTGAACCGGGTCCGGCCGCCCAACAGCGTGTGCCGCGTCACGGCCCGTCTGGGAGCGGCGGCGCTGCGTGACCTGGACTCGATGCGGGCCAACGTGCGCGCGGTGCTGGCACAGCGTGAGTCGCTGGCCGGCGGCCTGCGTGAGGCCGGCGCCCACGTGTACCCGTCGGACACCAACTTCCTGCTGACTCGCTGGGGCTCGCCGGAGGACGCGCGATCGCTGTACGCCTGGCTCGAGGCCCGCGGCATGGTGGTGCGGAACTACGCGGACCACCCGCTGCTGCCGGGGCACCTGCGGATCACGGTGCGTACCGCCCTGCAGAACGCCCGGCTCGTCGCGGCCGCCGGCGAGTGGCGGGATCAGAAGTAGGTTCGGACCGCGCTGACCACGCGGTAGTCCTCGTCGACCACGGGCATCGACCGCCATTTGTCGAAGACCGTACAGGGGTGCGCGAGGCCGCAGCCCACGGCGTCGCCCACGGCCAGCTCGTCAGCGGCCGGCAGCCGCAGGTACGCGTGCTGGTCGTTGAGGCGGAACACCTCCATCCCGGTCGCGGGGCGCATCCTGCCGTCACGGCTGCGGACGGTCAGCGGCCTGGGCAGCCCCATGTCGTACGACACGTCGCGCTTCCCGAAACCGAGGATCGCCAGGTCCGGCTCGGGACGGGAGTGCACGAGGCCCCAGACCTCCATCGCCTGCCGCAGCGGCCCCCAGTCGGGCAGCCGCCCTCCGAAGGGCGACAGCCGCTCGTACGAGCCATGGTCGTGCGTCAGGTAGCAGCCGCTGCGCAGCACGACGCGAACCGGCGTGCTCAGGTCCCATCCGCCCGCCAGGTGGTGCACGACGCGGTCGAAGAAGGTGCTGCCGCCGGCGGTCACCAGCACCTCGTCGAGGCCGTCGAACGCGCCCTCCCTCGCCAGCGACTCGGTCAGGCCACGAACCTCGCGCAGCACGCCGTCCACGCGCTCGCCGGGCTCGGAGACGACACCCTCGAAGCACTCCACGCCGGCCAGCCGCAGCGACCGGCTGCCGCGGACGGCGGCGGCGACCCGCCGGCCCTCCTCCGGCGTCCGGCACCCGGTGCGGCCGCCGGCCAGGCCCATCTCGACCAGCACCAGGACCGGGCCGCGGCCGGCCAGGCCTTCGTCCATCAGCTCGACCGCCCGCTCCGAGTCGACCAGGCACCACACGCCGTCCGGCTCGCCGGCCAGCCACTCGATGCCGTGCGGATCGACCACCTGGTTCCCGATCACGATCCGCCGCACCCCGAAATCGCGGAAGAGGCGTGCCTGCGCCGGCGATGCCGCGGTCACGCCCCAGGCGCCGGCGTCGAGCTGGCGCGCGATCAGCTGGGGAGACATCGTGGTCTTGCCGTGCGGCGCCAGCCAGACGCCGTTGGCGCGGCAGAAGCGGGCCATCAGGTCGAGGTTGTGCGCCAGCGCCGGCTCCTTGAGGACCAGCACCGGGAACAGCAGGTCCGTCAGCGCGTGCCAGTCGCGCTGCGCGACGCCGCTCAGCGGCACCTCGCCGGCGCCGGGCGGGAGCCAGCGGTCGCGCTGGTCGAGTGCTTCGTCGAAGGCGATCACCCCCGTACGCTACCGGCAGGCATGTGCGAACATATGTTCTACGATGATCGCGCACTCCATGATGACGGAGCGCATCGCCACGCTGGCGGCGGACGACCCGCGCGTGACCCGGCGCCTGTTCACGGTCGCCGAGGCCGCCGGCTGGCTCACGGTCCCGCGCACGACCTTCCACTGCTGGGTCCACGGCTACGAGCACCAGGCGCACGGCAGCCGCGCCGTAGTGGGGAGTCCGATCGTGTTCGCACTGCGGGCGCGGCGGGGTGAACCGGCCGTGCCCTTTCTGGGACTCGTCGAGGGCCTCGTACTCAACGCGTTCCGCCGGGCCGGAGTGCCGCTGCAGCGCATCAGGCCGGCGCTGGACCGGCTGGACCAGGAGCTCGGGCTCCAGCACGCGCTGGCCAGCGACCGCCTCACGATCGACGGAGCGGAGGTGCTCTACGACTACGGGGCGGTGCTGGACCCGGGCGGCATCGGCGACCTGGTGACCGTGCGCAGCGGGCAGCGCGTGTTCGCGCCGGTCGTGGGCGAATACCTGCGCCGCATTCGCTACGCGAGCGACCACTGGGCCGACCAGGTGGACCTGCCCGGGTACACGGTCGCCCGGGTCGTGGTGGACCTCGGCGTGGCGCACGGCAGGCCGGTGGTCGAGCCGGCTCGGATCCCGGTCGAGGACATCGTCAGCCGCTGGATCGCCGGCGACTCGCTGGCCGAGCTGGCGGACGACTTCGGCCTGGAAGGCGCCGAGCTCGAGGACGTCATCCGCGCCGCGACGCGGCGGTCCGTACGCTAGCGTCAGCGGGGCAGGCGTTCGCGGCTGCTGCCGTTGCGGTTCGCCTGCTGCACCTGGAACGGGAAGGCGCTCGTCGCCGCCGGCAGGCGAGCCGGCCCCCGCGCCCCTAGACGCCGCCGTCCGCGCGACCCGAGCCCCAGGACCGCCAGCACGCCGGCCACGACCAGCACGACGACCACGGCGGCGAACCCCTGGACCACGATTTCTGGAACCGCAAGCCACATCACAGCGACACTGAGAACGCGCCGTGCTCTGCGGCTGGTCGCTGGATCGGCACGACCGAGCGCCCGACACGTATATTGCATTGGCCGCTTCCAGCGGACTCGCAAGGAGCCGAGACACCATCGACACCGAGCTCGACCACGCCAGAGCGCAGCTCGAACAGTTGCCGCCCGATGCTCCACCAGACGCAGGACCGCTCCCCGCCGGCTCGCGCGGGATGCCGGCCCCTGACCCGCTGTTCGGCGGTCGCAGCGCTGACCTGCAGCGTGTAGCGACGACCTTTACGAAGGGCCGCGCGGTCGTCCTCGTTGGGCCCGATGGCGCCGGCAAGACGCAGCTGGCGGTCGACTTCGCATACCGGTACGGGCGCTTCTTCGGGGGCGGCGTCTTCTGGATCGACTTCGGCATCGCGGAGGACGTGTCGCTGCAGGTGGCCGCGTGCGGTGGCGCGGGCGGCCTCGACCTGCGCGCGGACTTCGCCGAGCTGTCCCTTGACGACCAGCTCCACCTGGTGCTCCGGGCGTGGCAGGACGACACGCCGCGGCTGCTCGTCTTCGACGACTGCGACGACGGCGACCTGCTGCGGGAGTGGCTCCCCGCCAGCGGTGGCGCCCACGTCCTCGTCACATCGAGGCGGTCGAACTGGGACGGCGCGCTGAAGGTCGCCACCCTGCCGGTGGGCCCGCTGGAGCGGGAGGAGTCGGCGGCACTGCTCCGACGTCTCCGGCCGGACGTGCCCGCGGCCGCCCCGGCCCTGCGCCAGATCGCGGAGGAACTGGAGGACCTGCCGCTCGCCCTGCGGCTGGCCGGCGGCTTCCTCCACCGGTACCGGGGCTCGCTGAGCCTGGAGTCGTTCCTGGAGCAGATCCGCTCCGGCGACGTCCTGGAGCAGGCGGCAGCGCTGCTGGGCGACCCACCTCGCGAGGCCCGCGCCGCCGGGCACCCGCGGCGGAGCGAGGAGGGTGCAGCCCAGCGACTTCGCGGGGGCCCCGGGGACGCGGAGCCGGCGCCGGCCGGCCCGGCCCGGAACCGGTTCACCCGCCGTCGCTCGTCCCAGTCGTCGCCCGCGGCCAGGACGTTCGCGCTGGCGCGCCGCTGGCTGGAGCGCGCGGACCCGGCCGGACGGCCGGCGCTCGCCGTCCTCGCGTGCGCCGCGTGGTTCGCGCCCGGCAGGCCCGTTCCCCGCCCGGTCCTGCTCGATGCCGCAGCCGACTCACGAAGCGCGGAGTCGGTGATCCGGCTCGTGGACCTCGGGCTGCTCGAAGCCGACGGCGACGCACTGTTGCGGCTCCATCCGGTCGTGGCCGGACTCGTCCGCACCGCCTCCTCGGCGCCCGAAGCGCAGGTCGCCGCCGAGGAGGCCATCGTGGCCTGGGCCCGCTCGGCGAACGACAGCGGCGCGTCCGACACCCAGCTGCTCGCGGTCCCGCACCTCGACCTGGCCGTCCGTGCCGCCGCGCGGCCGCCGGCCAGCGAGCGCGTAGCGGCGCTGTGCTTCGAGCTCGGTCGCTCGCTCTGGGCCACCGGCGACCTGCGCCGGGCCCGCGCCCAGCTCGAGCGTTCGCTCGAGATCCGCCAGCAGCTCCTGGGCGAGAGCGACCATCGCACGGTCGCCTCCCTCAGCGCGCTGGGCTCACTGCTCCAGGCACAGGGCGACCTGGCGGGCGCGCAGTCGGCGCTGGAGCGCGCGCTCGAGCTGTCGGAGGCCACCCTTGGCCCGGATCACGCCGATACCGCGGTGGTCCTGACGAACCTGGCGTGGACGCTCCGCTTCCAGGGCGACCTGGCGGGCGCGCGAGACCACCTGGAGCGTGCGCTCCAGGTATCGGAGGTGACGCTGGGCCCCGACCACCCCGAGACGGTGGGCCGCCTCGACGGGCTGGGGGTCCTCCTGCGTGAGCAGGGTGACCTGCACGCGGCCCGCACCTACGCCGAGCGGGCCATGGACGCACTGGATCGCACGCTGGGTCCCGACCATCCCCGGACCCTGGTCGCGATCAACAACGTCGGCCTGCTGCTCCGGGAGCAGGGCGAGCTCGACGGGGCGCGCGCCTGTCTCGAGCACGCCCTGGACACGTCCGAGCGGACGCTGGGCCCGGACCATCCCGACACCGCAACCGCCATCGACAACATGGGCACGCTGCTGCAGGCCGAGGGCAACCTCGTGCTCGCGCGGCAGCACATCGAGCGGGCCCTGGCGATCCGCGAGGCGGCGCTCGGTGTCGACAACCCGGCGACCGGAGCCAGCTACAACAACCTGGGCATGCTGCTGTGCGAGCTCGGCGAGCGGGAGGCCGCCCGATCCTACCTGGAGCAGGCGCTCATCGTGTCCCAGCGCGTCCTCGGTCCCTACGACCCGCAGACCGCGACCAGCTATTTCAACCTCGGGACCCTCCTGCTCGAGCTGGGCGACCTGTACGGGGCCCAGCCGCACCTGGAGCGAGCTCTCGCGATCCGCGAGCAGGGCCTGGGCGCCGACCATCCGGACACCGCTGCCAGCCTGGCCAACGTCGGAGCGCTGCATGTCGCCTACGGCGACCTGCCGGGCGCGCGCACGTACCTGGAGCGCGCGCTCGAGATCCGTGAGTCGGTGCTGGGCGACGAGCACCCGCTCACCGCCGTCAGCCACGATCGGCTGGGCCGGGTGCTGCGCGAGCAAGGCGATGGCGCGGGGGCGCGGAAGCACTTCGAGCGGGCCGTCGCCATCCGGGAGCAGGTCCTCGGCCCGGACCACCCGGACACCCTGGCCAGCATGACGGAACACGACCAGCTGGTCCGTGAGCTGGGCGGCGGCCGCCGCGGCTGGCCCCCGCGCAGGCTGCCCGAGGCGGAGTTCTTCGAGGAGGAGTAGGGCCCGGGCCCAAAGGTCCGGCTCGGTTTTCGGCCGCGGCCCCTAGCCGGTGAACGTCAGGTCGTACTGCACGGCTGGCCGCTGGCTCAGGTCGACGAGGCTCGGACCGATCGACAGGTCGAAGGTCGTCCCCGTCAGGCCGCCCGGCACCGTCAGCGTCACCGTCCTCGAGGACCGGTCGTAGGTCGCGGTGGTCGTGACTCCCTTGATGGCGACGGCGCCCCCCTGGACGGCGCTGTTGGGGTCGAGGTCCGAGTCGAACGTGACCTGCACCTGGGCAGGCGTCACGACCACATGCACCACCTCCGGACCCGTCCCGAAGGACTGCCGCGGGTTCTCCGTCACCGAGTGGATGAACTGGTGGTTGTTCGCGTCCGGCTGGATGCCCAGCGTCTCGTCCACCGCGGTCTGCACGACGCCGTGAGTCAGCACGAGGCGCACCACCACCCGGCCGGGCTGGGAGAACAGCACGTAGTACCGAGCGAGGATCGGGTCGGTGTACACGAGGCTGAGGTGGGAGAAGGCGTCGCGGCCAGCCGCGTCCAGGAAGGACAGCGCCTGGTCTGTCAGCGCGCGCTGGCGCGCCGTCATGAAGCTGTTCACGAGGTCGTCCTGGGTGACGCCGGGCGTGACCGGCGTGATCAGCGGCGGGCCGGGGGCCGCGCCCTGGACCCTGGCGACCCACACGTCGCTGCCTCGGATGAACGAGAACTGTCCGGATCCGTTGGGCGCCCAGTCCGGCGTGGCGAACGTGCCTTCCTGCGCAGTCGTCAGGCGCACCGCGGTGGCCGGGCCGGTGCTCCCGTAATCCACGAGGTACAGCGCGCCGGCCGCGGAGAGCAGGATCTGCCCGCCCCGGGACCACGACAGTCCGTTCACGCCGGCGAGGTCGACCAGCCTGGCCGACGAGCCCTCGACGACGTTCGCGACGCTCACGCCCGCTGATGTCGGGTACGCGTAGTGCTGTCCGTCGGACGACCAGGCGCCGAGTCCGGTCGCGGGCCCGATCGTCGTGTCCCGGCCCGTCGCGAGGTCGACCAGGTGCAGCCCGGAGGCGCCCAGATAGGCGACATGGTCGCCGACGGAGGAGAAGTCGGCAGCGCTCGCCGTCTCCTTGAAGCCGGCGACGCGCTTCTGATCGGCCGTCTCGACGTCGGCGACGCTGGCCATCAGCAGGCCGCTCGCGCGGAACCCCAGCGCGATCGGCTGAACGTTGCTCACGATGGTCGACTTCCACGTCACCTGGCCGCCGCTCAGCCAGGCCACGCTGCTGCCGTCGGGCGCGACCGCCGCGAGGGAGACGCCGTCGGCGAGCTTCTGAGGGGTCCCGCCCGACAGCGAGACCTGCTCGAGCGTCCCGGTGGACGAGATCACGTACAGGCTGCTCCCGTCGATCGACCAGTGGACGCGCGAGCCGCTCGCCACGGACGTGATGTCGTGCGGGCTGAGGATGGGCGAGGGCGGCGTGGTCGGACGTGGGCCCTGGCTCGGCGTGGGGGTCGGCATGGGGCCGGTGCTGAAGACGACCGGCCTGATCGTGGCGACCGGGACCTGCTGGCTCTGCGCCGTCCGTGCGGACGTCACGGTCACCTTGTACTGGGTGTTCGCGGACAGGCCGTTGACCGGCGTGATCGTGAGCACCCGGTGCTGCGTGTCCCAGTCCTTCGTGATGAGCGTGGCCGGCTGGATCTGGAGCTGGACCGAGTCCGTCTGCATGGGCGTGCTGAACTGCAGCTGGATGGGCGTCACGGCGGGCGCAAGGTTCTGCGCGTCCTGCTGCGGGCTGTGGACCGCCACGTTCACGTTGTCGTGCTGCTGCGGCCCCAGCGAGAGGAAGGCGACCGCCACGATGAGGACGGCGCCGATCGCGGCGCCCGCCATGGCCATCGGCTGGGGCGTCAGGAACCGTCGGTACCAGGGCGCGGGCGGCCGCGCCGCCTGCTCCCACGCCGCGCGCATCAGGCGCCGGCGCAGGTCCCGTCGGAATTGGGGCGAGGGCTCGATGTGCGAGTACGCCCGCGAACTGGCACGCAGGAAGTGCGCCAGGTCGCGCATCTCGGGGTCCCAGCCCTGCTCGTCGCCCAGACCGTCCAGCTCGGGATCTCGGTACGCGCTCATACGGCGGGCGCCCCGTAGGGTTGATCGGGTCCCAGGGTCTGACGGACCTTGGTCACGCCGCGGTGGATCAGGAGCTTGACCGCCCCGGGGGTCTTGCCCATTGCCGCCGCGATGTCCTCGATCTTCATGTCTTCCTGGAACTTCAAAACCATTGCGATCTTCTGCTGCTTCGGGAGGGTCTCGACCACGTTCCAGATGCGGCGGAGCTCGTCGCGCTGAGCCGCGACCTCCTCGAGCGCCGGGCCCGACACCGCGAGGTCGCGCTGCTCGTCGATGTCCTCGACGGGGCGCGCCGCCCGATACCGGTCGGCCACCGAGTTCACGGCGATCTGGTAGAGCCACGCCGAGAAGGGCTTCCCGGTGTCCTGGTAGCGCCCGACACTCTTCAGCGCCTTCATGAACACCTCTTGGGTCACGTCCTCCGCTACGGTCTGGTCTCTCACCCTCGAATACACGAATCGATAGATCTGGAGCACATACCGGTCATAGAGCTCCCCGAACGCATTGGGATCGCGCTTCGCGCGCTCCACCAGCGCCTGCTCATCCCCCCTGGGTGGCAGGGAGCTCATGTCCCGCTCCTTCTTCGCCTGCTCAAACGGAAACCGTCCGCGCCGGGTTACGAGACACCGTCATGCGCCCCTCAGCTTAGCGTTTGGGACACATTGCCTAGCGGCCGCAGCCGATTCCATATCTTGTGGTTGATCCCCCATCCCAACACAACATCTGGGCGAGCGCGGCGTGTCTATAATGTGATTGCCGCGTGTTCTCACCCACGGTTTCCAGGAGCCCGGCTCCCCCTTGATCGAGCGCTACACGCCCCCCCGCCTCCGCGAGGTCTGGTCCGAGCGCCGCCGGTTCGAGCTCTGGCTGCAGATCGAGATCCTGGCCTGCGAGGGCTGGAGCGCGATCGACCAGGTCCCGGTGGCAGCGCTGCCCCGCATCCGGGCGGCGACGTTCGAGGTCGATCGAATCGCCGAGGTCGAGGCGCGGGTCGGGCACGACATGATCGCCTTCCTGACGGTCGTCGGCGAGTCGGTCGGCCAGCCGGAGGCCCGCTACCTGCACCTGGGTCTGACCAGCTCGGACGTTGTGGATACCGCGTTCGCGCTGCAGCTTCGCGAGAGCGGCCGCATCATCGTCGAGGATCTGCGCGCCCTCCGCGAGACGGCCGCCGACCTGGCGCTGCGGCACCGCCGCACGGTCATGGTCGGGCGCACGCACGGGATCCACGCCGAGCCGATCACGTTCGGGTTCAAGGTGGCGGGCTGGGTGGCCGAGCTCGACCGGGCCGGCGCGCGCCTCGAGGCGGCGATCGCCGAAGTGGCCACCGGCAAGCTGAGTGGACCGGTCGGCACGCACTCCAGCGTCGACCCGAGGGTCGAGGAGTACGTCTGCCGGGCGCTGGGGCTCCAGGTGGATCCGGTCAGCACTCAGATCGTGTCGCGTGATCGGCACTCCATATTCATGAACGCTCTGGCATCGGTCGCCGGATCGCTCGAACGGATCGCGCTCGAGGTCCGGCACCTCCAGCGCACCGAGGTCGACGAGGCGTTGGAGCCCTTCGGCTCGGAGCAAAAGGGATCCTCCGCCATGCCCCACAAACGCAACCCCGTACTCGCGGAGCGGGTCTGCGGCCTGGCGCGCGTGGTTCGAGGGTACGCGACGGCGGCGCTCGAGAACATCGCTCTCTGGCACGAACGTGACATCAGCAACAGCTCGGCGGAGCGCGTGATCTTCCCCGACGCGTGCTGTCTGGTCGACTTCATGGCCCTCGAGGTCACGCGCATACTGGCCGGCCTGGAGGTGCGGCCGGACCGCATGGCCCGCAACCTGGACGCCGGCGGAGGGGTCGTGTTCGGGCAGCCGGCGCTGCTGGCGCTCGTGGACAGCGGCCTGAGCCGCGAGGAGGCGTACCGGATCGTCCAGTCAGCCGCCCACCGCGCCCTTGCGGGCGACGGGGGCTTCCGCGCGAATCTCGAGGCCGAGCCGGCCGTGATGGCCCGTATCGGCGACCGGATGGACGCGATCTTCGATCCGCAGGCGTTCCTGCGCCACGTCGACCTGGCCTTCGACCGGCTCGGGCTGGGAGTCAACACGTAGCTATTTGGAGGAGGTGACGGCCGCCCCATGAACGACCGCCACGCGATCACCGAGACGCACCTGGACCTGCCGCTGTTCTCGCGGGGAAAGGTTCGAGACACCTACCAGTTGGATGCCGGACGGCTGCTGATCGTCGCCACCGATCGGATCTCGGCGTTCGACTTCGTCCTGCCGACGGGCATCCCGGACCGCGGCAGGGTGCTGACGCAGCTCTCGCTGTTCTGGTTCACGCGCACGGGTGACGTGATCGAGAACCACCTCGTCGGCGAGTCGTACGACGGCCTGCCGGCCGAGCTGAGCGGCCGCGCAATGGTCGTGCGGCGGGCGGGGCGGATCGACTTCGAGTGCGTCGTCCGCGGCTACCTGGCCGGGAGCGCGTGGGCGGAGTACCGCCGGCAGGGCACGATGGCGGGCGAGCCGCTGCCGGCCGGCCTTCGCGAGAGCGAGCGGCTGCCGGAGCCGATCTTCACGCCGGCGACCAAGGCCGAGACCGGACACGACGAGAACGTGACGTTCGACCGGCTCCAGTCGGACGTCGGGCGGGAGCTCGCGGGGCGGCTCCGGGACGCCAGCCTGCGCCTCTACGCGGAGGCGGCCGCCCACGCGGAGCGCCAGGGCTTGATCCTGGCCGACACGAAGTTCGAGTTCGGCCTGGTCGACGACCGCCTCATCCTGATCGACGAGGCGCTGACGCCCGACAGCTCGCGCTTCTGGGACGCCGCCTCCTGGGAGGTCGGCCGCACCCCGCAGTCGTTCGACAAGCAGTTCGTCCGCGACTGGCTCGCCGACCAGAGCGGGTGGGACCGCGTGTCCACCCCGCCGCCGCTCCCGGACGACGTCGTGGAACAGACCCGGCAGCGCTACCTGACGGCGTACGAGCGCCTGACCGGCCGGCCCCTGCTCGCGGGCGCGGAGGCGTAGCGCGTGATCGCCCGCGTCGTGGTGATGCCCAAGCCGGTGGTCAACGACCCGCAGGGCGTGACGGTGCGGCAGGGCCTGAACGCCCTCGGCTTCGGCGAGGTGGCCGACGTCCGGGTGGGCAAGTACATCGAGGTACGGCTCGACGGCAGCTCGACCGAGGAGGCGAAGCGGCGGGTGGACGACATGTGCCGCCGCCTGCTGGCCAACCAGGTGATCGAGGACTACCACTTCGACCTCGAGGAGCCGGCGGGGTGAGGTTCGGCGTGGTCGTCTTCCCCGGCACGTGGTCGGACCGGGACTGCGGCCACGTGGTCCGCGACGTCCTCGGCGCCGACCTCGTGTACCTCTGGCACAAGGACCGGGACCTGCGCGGCGCCGACTGCGTGATCCTGCCGGGGGGCTTCAGCTACGGCGACTACCTGCGCGCCGGCGCGATCGCGCGCTTCTCTCCCGTGATGGAGACCGTCGCCGAGTTCGCCGCCCGAGGCGGCCTGGTGTGGGGGATCTGCAACGGCTTCCAGGTGCTGTGCGAGGCGGGCCTCCTGCCGGGCGCGCTGGTGCGCAACGACTGCCTGGAGTTCCGCTGCGAATGGACGCACCTGCGCTGCGAGCGCGAGGCGACCCCGTTCACCGGCTGCCTCGGGCGCGGCCAGGTCGTCCGGGTGCCGATCGCCCACGGCGAGGGCAACTACGTGGCCGACCCGGCCACGCTCGATGCGCTGGAGCGGCGGGGCCAGGTGGTGTTCCGCTACTGCGACGCGGCCGGCACCACCACCCGCGTCGCCAACCCGAACGGGTCCCATGCGAACATCGCGGGCATCGTGAACGAGCGGGGCAACGTGCTCGGGATGATGCCGCACCCTGAACGGTGCGCCGAGGCCGAGCTGGGCGGAACGGACGGCCTGCTGCTGTTCCGCTCGGTGCTGGAGGCAGCGGCTGGGGCAGTCCGCGCATGAGCCCGATCGCCGTCGACGAGCGGAAGCTGCGCGAGGTCGCGCTCACGGCCGACGAGTACCTGGAGATCGTCGAGCGGCTCGACCGCGAGCCGAACGAGGTCGAGCTGGGCATGCTCGGCGTGCTCTGGTCCGAGCACTGCTCCTACAAGACCTCGCGACCCCTGCTGCGCCGGCTGCCCACCGAGGGCCCGCGCGTGCTGCAGGGGCCGGGCGAGAACGCGGGAGCCCTCGACATCGGCGAGGGCTGGGCGGTGGTGTTCAAGGTCGAGTCGCACAACCATCCGAGCGCGATCGAGCCCTACCAGGGGGCCGCGACCGGTGTCGGCGGCATCCTCCGCGACGTGATCGCGATGGGCGCCCGCCCCGTCGCGCTGCTGGATTCCCTGCGGTTCGGACCGCTCCCGCGGAGCCGCCGCCACTTCGAGGGCGTCGTGGCGGGCGTGGGCGGCTACGGCAACTGCATGGGCATCCCCACGGTCGGCGGCGAGGTCTACTTCGAGGACTGCTACGCGGGCAACCCGCTGGTCAACGCGATGTGCGTCGGCCTGGTGCGCGCCGACCGCCTCCAGCGGGCGCGGGCGGGCGGCGCCGGCAACCTCCTGCTCCTGGTCGGCGCCCAGACCGGGCGGGACGGCATCCACGGCGCCTCGTTCGCGTCCCTCGAGCTCGACGGCGCCGCCGAGGAGCGCCGCCCGGCGGTCCAGGTGGGCAACCCGTTCCTCGAGAAGTGCCTGCTGGAGGCCTGCATGGAGCTGGCGCCGCGGCCGGGCGTGGTCGCGATCCAGGACCTCGGGGCGGCAGGGCTGACCAGCGCCGTGGCCGAGTCGGCGGCGCGATCCGGCGCCGGCGCCCGCCTGGACGTTGCGGCCGTGCCCCGGCGCGAGCGGGGCATGACGCCGTACGAGGTGATGCTGTCGGAGTCGCAGGAGCGAATGCTCGTGGTGGTCGAGCCGGGGCGTCAGGCCGAACTGGCCGAGGTGTTCGCGAAGTGGGACCTCGAGGCGTCCGTGATCGGCGAGGTCACGGACGACGGTCTGCTCGTGGTCGCGGATGGCGACGACGAGGTCGCCAGGCTCCCGGTCGAGCTGCTGACCGACGGCGCGCCCGTTCGCCTGCTGGAAGCGCGGCCGGACCCCGGCCCGCCCGAACTCGACCTCGACCGGCTCGGTCCGGCGCCCGCCGACCTCGGCGCGGTCGTGCTCCGCCTGCTCGGCAGCCCGAACCTGGGCAGCCGGCGGCCGGTCTTCCGGCGCTACGACCACATGGTCGGCGACGCGACCGTCGTGCCGCCCGGCGGCGACGCGGCCGTCCTCCGGGTGCCGGGCAGCCGCCTCGGTCTGGCGCTGACGATCGACGGCAACGGCCGGTACTGCCGGCTCGACCCGTTCGTCGGAGCGCAGATCGCGGTGGCCGAGGCGGCGCGCAACCTCGCCGCGGTGGGCGCCCGCCCGCTCGGCGTCACGGACTGCCTGAACTTCGGCAACCCCGAACGACCGGAGGTGTACTGGCAGCTCCAGCGGGCGGTGGACGGGATCGCGGTCGCCTGCCGCGCGCTCGGCGTGCCGGTCGTCAGCGGCAACGTCAGCCTGTACAACGAGTCGGAGCTGGGCGGCTCGATCGATCCGACGCCCGTGATCGGCATGATCGGGCTGCTCCCCGACCGCGACCGCCGCCTGGCCGCGGGGTTCGCAGCGGACGGCGACGCGGTCCTCGTGGTCGGTAAAACGTGCAACGAAATGGGCGGCTCCGAGTACCTGAAGGTGGTGCACGGCGAGGTGGCAGGGCCCGCGCCGGCGCTCGACCTCGCGGCCGAGCGCGCGGCGAACGAGCTGGTGCTCGCGGCCGCCGCCGATGGACTCCTGCGCTCGGCGCACGACGTGGCCGAGGGCGGACTGCTGGCCGCGCTCGCCGAGTCCTGCCTGCTGGGCGGCCGGGGCGCCCGCTGCGACGCTCTGCGCACGGACCAGGGAGGACGGCTCGACGCGGCGTTCTTCGGCGAGTCGCAGGGCCGCTTCGTCGTCAGCGCGGCGCCAGCCGCGCTGACGGCACTGCGGCAGCTCGCGGGCGTCCACGATGTCGAGCTGACACTGCTGGGCCGGACCGGCGGCGATCGTGTCGTGTTCGAGGGACAGGTCGACGTCGGGCTTCCGGAGCTTCGGAAGGCATGGGAGGAGGCACTGCTCTGATCAGATGTGCGGCATCTTCGGCATCCACAGCTCCCAGGTCGACGTCGCGAACCTCACCTACTTCGGGCTGTTCGCGCTGCAGCACCGGGGCCAGGAGTCGGCCGGCATCGCCGTCGGCGACGGCGCCCGGGTGCGCATCCACCGTGACATGGGCCTGGTGGCGCAGGTGTTCAGCCCCGCCGCCATCGCCGAGCTCCGCGGCACCGTCGCGATCGGCCACACGCGGTACTCGACCACCGGCGCCAGCCGGGCGGAGAACGCCCACCCGGTGCCGTTCCGGCACCCGGCGCTCGGCGACGGCGCGATCGCCCACAACGGCAATCTCATCAACTCCCAGGCCATCCGCCGCGAGCTGGAGGAGGAGGGGGCCCGATTCGACAGCGGTCTGGACACCGAGGTGATGGCCCGGCTGATCGAGCACACGCACGGCGCCGACTGGACCGAAGTGCTGCGCCGCGCGTTCGCCAGGGTGGTGGGTGCCTACTCGTGCGCGATCGTCACCCGGGACGCCGTGATCGCCATGCGCGATCCCTACGGCTTCCGCCCGCTCTGCATCGGCTTCATCCCGCTGCGCGGTCAGCCGGCCCACGTCGTTGCGTCCGAGACGTGCGCGCTGGATACCGTGAACGCGACCTTCGTGCGCGAGGTGCAGCCGGGGGAGATGGTCGTGATGGACGACCACGGCCTGGCGTCCATCCAGTTCCAGGAGTCCGGCCGTCACGCCATGTGCGTGTTCGAGTTCATCTACTTCGCGAGGCCCGATTCGATCCTCAAGAACTGCGAGCTGGAGGAGGCCCGCGTGCGCATGGGCCGGGAGCTGGCCCGCGAGCAGCCCGTCGAGGCGGACATGGTGATCGGCCTGCCCGACTCGGGGACGCCGGCCGCAATCGGGTACGCCGAGGAATCGGGCATCCCGTTCCGCGAGGGCCTGATCAAGTCGCGGTACATCAACCGGACGTTCATCGAGCCGGACCAGTCGCTGCGCGAGGCGGGTGTCGTGCTCAAGCTCAACCCGCTGCGCCGCTCGCTGCGCGGCCAGCGGGTGGTCGCGGTCGACGACTCGATCGTGCGCGGCACGACCTCGCGCCGCATCATCGAGGTGCTCCGCCAGGCCGGCGCGCGCGAGGTGCACATCCGGGTCTCCAGCCCGCCGATGCGCTTCCCGTGCTTCATGGGCGTGGACATCGGCTCGACCAAGCAGCTCGTTGCTGCGAACCGGACCGTCGAGGAGGTCCGTCGGTTCATCGGCGCCGACTCGCTCGCGTACCTCTCGATCCCGGCGCTGATGCGTGCCGTCGGCCACGGCACCATCGACCAGTTCTGCCGCGCCTGCTTCGACGGCGCGTACCCGGTTCCCGTGCCGCAGCAGCTGGAGATGGACAAGATGGCGTTCGAGTTTCCCCCCGCCCCGGCAGGGCCCAGGGAGGTGCTCGTCCGCCCGTGACTCAGCACGAGGGCCTGTCGTACGCGGCCGCCGGGGTCGACATCGAGGCCTACACCCGCATGCTCGAGCGGGTCAGGCCGCTCCTCGCCGCCACGCACGGCGCCGAGGTGGTCACCGGCATCGGCCCTTTCGCCGGGCTGTACGCGCTCCCGGGCGGCGGCCACCTCGCCGCCTCCGCGGACGGCGTGGGGACCAAGATCAAGGTGGCCATCGCGTACGGCCGGCACCGCGGCATCGGCCACGACCTGGTCAACCACTGCGTCAACGACATCGCGACGGCGGGCGCCCGCCCGCTGTTCCTGCTCGACTACTTCGCCGGCGGGCACCTGGACGAGGACGTCTACACCGAAGTCATGGCCGGTCTGGCGGAGGCCTGCCGCGAGAACGGCTGCGCGCTGCTCGGTGGAGAGACCGCCGAGATGCCCGGCATGTACGCGCTCGGCGACTACGACCTGGCCGGCTTCGTGGTCGGCCACGTCGAGCCCGGCACCCCGGCGCGGACGCCGGTGACGGACGGTGACCTGCTCGTGGGCCTGCCCTCCAGCGGCCTGCACACCAACGGCTACTCCCTGGTCCGCAGGGTCTTCGAGGACGTGCCGCTGGACCACGTCTTCCCCGACCTCGGGCGGCCGCTCGGCGAGGAGCTGCTCGTTCCCCATCGCTCGTACCTGCACGACCTGGGCGACCTGCCCTGGAAGGCCGCCGCCCACGTCACCGGCGGCGGCCTGCTCGGCAACGTGCCGCGCGCCCTGCCGGAGGGCCTGATGGCCGAGCTCGACCGCTCGGCGTGGGACGTGCCGGCGATCTTCCGCCTGATCGCGGAGCGGGGTCGGGTCGCGGGCGAGGAGATGTTCGGCACGTTCAACATGGGCGTGGGGATGGTGCTGGTCACCTCGGAGCCGCTGCCCGGCCTCCCGGTGGTGGGCCGGGTCGTCGAGCAGTCCGGCGCCCACCGGATCCGTCTCCGATGACGAAGCAAGTGGGGGCGGGCGCCCGATGACCGCCGACGTCCGCATCGGCGTCCTGGCCAGCGGCCGCGGGTCGAACCTGCGCAACCTGGTGGAACGCGGCTATGACGTCGTGGCGGTGGCGACCAACCGGCCCGGGTGCGGCGCTGCCGCGTTCGCCCGCGATGTGCGAATCCCGCTCGGCGAGTTCTCGCAGCGGCGCTTCGGCTCCAGCGAGGAGCGCGATGCCGCGATGCTCGAGTGGCTGCTCGTTCGCGGCGTCGAGCTCGTCGTGAACGCCGGGTACGACCGCATCCTCAGCCACGCGTTCGTCTCGGCCTTCGCGGGCCGGATCATCAACGTCCACCCCTCCCTGCTGCCGGCCTTCGCCGGCGGCATGGACGCCGTGGAGCGCGCGCTCGCCCACGGCGTGAAGCTCACCGGGTGCACTGTCCACGTCGTAACCGACGACGTGGACGGCGGTCCGATCCTGCTCCAGGCGGCCGTCCGCGTGCTGCCCGACGATACCGTCGAGCGCCTGCACGGCCGGATCCAGGCCGAGGAGCACCGAATCCTCCCGGAGGCGATCGAACTCATTGCCCAAGCGAGCACTTCTCTCCGTCAGTAACAAGGCTGGCCTGCCCGCGTTCGCGCGAGGCCTGGCCCGGCTGGGCTTCGAGCTGTACTCCACCGGCGCGACGCGGCGCACGCTGGAGGAGGCATCCCTGGACGTGCGCCCGGTGACCGACCTGACCGGCGGCTTCCCGGAGATCCTGGGGGGCCGGGTCAAGACGCTCCACCCCGGCGTGCACGCAGGCCTGCTGGCCCGCCGGAACCGGCCGGAGGACATCCGGGAGCTGGAGAGCCGTCACCTGCAGCTCATCGACCTCCTGTGCGTGAACCTCTACCCGTTCGCCGAGACCCGATCCCGCGCCGGGGCGAGCTTCGCGGAGATCCTGGAGCAGGTCGACGTGGGAGGCGTGGCAATGGCCCGCGCGGCGGCCAAGAACCACCCCGACGTCATCGTGGTGGTGCGGCCCGAGCGGTACATCGAGATGCTGAGCGCCCTCCAGGAAGGGAGGGTCGACGCGGCGCTGCGCCGGCGGCTCGCCGCCGAGGCGTTTGCGCACACGGCCGCGTACGACGCGCAGATCTCGGCGTGGCTGCAGTGGGATGGCGACGAGGACGGCGCGGCCTTCCCGCCGGAGCTCACCCTGTCGGGGCAGCTCGCGCAGCCGCTTCGGTACGGCGAGAACCCGCACCAGCACGCCGCGTTCTACCGGCTCGGCCCGGACCCCGGCGCGCTCGGCTCCGCCCACCAGGTCCAGGGGCCCGAGCTCAGCTACAACAACATCCAGGACGCGTCGGCGGCGTACGAGCTCGTGAGCGAGTTCGCGCGGCCCGCCGCGGCCATCATCAAGCACACCAATCCATGCGGCCTGGCGCTCGGCGACGACCTGGCGACCGCCTACCGCAAGGCATTCGAGTGCGATCCGCGCTCCGCGTTCGGCGGCGTCGTGGCCGTGAACCGCATCCTCGACGTGCCCACCGCCGAGCAGATCCTCGAGGTGAAGACGGACGTCCTGCTGGCGCCGGGCCTGGCCCCCGACGCGGTCGAGGTGCTGGAGCGGCGCAGGAACCTCCGGGTGCTGGAGGTGACGCCGCTCCGCACGCAGTCCATCCAGGTGCGGTCGGTGCCGGGCGGCTTCCTGGCCCAGACGTGGGATCACCGAGGGTTCGACCGCCAGCAGTGCCGGGTGGTCAGCAGGCGTCCACCGACGACGGACGAGTGGACCCAGCTGGAGTTCGCGTGGCTCACGGTCAAGCACGTCCGCTCCAACGCGATCGTGCTGGCGTCCGACTTCGCGGCGGTGGGCATCGGGGCGGGTCAGATGAGCCGGGTGGAGGCGGCGGAGATCGCGGTCCGCCGCGCGGGAGACCGCGCCAGAGGCGCGGTGATGGCCTCCGACGCACTGATCCCGTTCGCGGACGGGGCGGAGGCGGTCCTGGAGGCGGGCGTCACGGCGGTCATCCAGCCCGGTGGCTCGATCCGTGACGACGAGGTCGTGGCCGCGGTCGACCTCGCCGGAGGCGCGATGGTCCTCACGGGCGAGCGTCACTTCCGTCACTGACCGGTACCCTCTGCGCTGCGGTGGGACCCGAGCGAACGCTGCGAGAGGCCTGGGAGGCGCACGCCGACGAGTGGACCGCGTGGGCGCGGCACCCCGGGCACGACAGCTACTGGCGGTTCCATCGCGAGGCCTTCTTCGCGCTCCTGCCGGCGCCCGGCCGGCTGACGCTGGACGTGGGCAGCGGCGAGGGCCGGGTGGCGCGCGACCTGGCCGCGCTCGGGCATCGGGTGCTCGCCGTTGAGCCGTCGCCGACGCTGTCCAGGCGGGCAGCCGAGGCCGGCGGTGGTCTGCTGGGCGTGCTGCGGGCGGACGGCGCGCACCTGCCGTTCGGGGACGCGGTGGCCGACCTCGTCGTAGCGTTCATGTCGGTGCAGGACATGGACGACATGCAGGGAGCGGTGCGCGAGTTCGGCCGGGTGCTCCGGCCCGGTGGCCGGCTGTGCCTGGCCGTCGAGCACCCGATCAACTCTGCCGGCGCGTTCCGCGGCCGCGAGCCCGACGCCGAGTTCGCGATCGCGGGCGACTACTTCCAGGCCCGGCGATCGATGATGACGGCCGAACGTGACGGCCTGCGCATGACGTTCGACGGGTACCACTGGTCGCTCGAGGACTACTTCGCTGCGCTGGAGCGCACGGGTCTCCTGACCGAGGCTCTGGTGGAGCCGCGTCCGCGTACCGGCGGCCGCTGGGATCGGGTGCCGCTGTTCCTCGACCTGCGGGCGGTGCGGCCATGAGCGGCCGGCCGGGCTTTCCGGGCGAGCGCCCCGAGCACCTGATGCGGAAGCTGCCGGCGTCGAATCCCCGCGTGATGTGCGGCTCGTGCCGCCAGTTCGACGGCGTGGCCTGGTGCCGCAGGTGGAACTACCACACGGAGCCACAGGCCCCTGTGTGCGACCAGTACCGGCCGGTCCCGCCCGCTCCCCGGCAGTGAGCAGCCTGATCGATGCCTGGGAGGTCAACGCCCAGGCATGGACGGAGTGGGCGCGCCGGCCGGGCCACGACAGCTACTGGAAGTTCCACCGCGACCTGTTCCTGAGTCTGGTGCCGCCGCCGGCCGGGCTGGCGATCGACGTGGGCTGCGGCGAGGGCCGCGTGGCGCGTGACCTTGCCGCGCTCGGGCATCGCGTGGTTGCGCTGGACGCGGCGCCGACGATGGCGCTCCGCACCGCCGAGGCGATCGGCGGCGTAGCGGGCGTGCTGCGCGCGGACGCGGTCGCCCTGCCTCTGCCCGACGCGGCAGCCAACCTGGTCGTCGCCTTCATGTCCCTGCACGACATGGACGACATGCCGGGCGCCGTCCGCGAGATCGGCAGGGTCCTCCGGCCCGGCGGCCGGCTGTGCTTCGCGGTGGTGCACCCGCTGAACGAGGCCGGCGACTTCCGCACCGTCGAACCGGGCGCCGAGTTCGTGATCGCCGGCGACTACTTCCGGCAGCGGCGGACCGTGTGGAGCCAGGAGAAGCGCGGGCTGCGCATGACGTTCGAGGCGATGCACCGGCCGCTGCAGGACTACTTCGCCGCGATGGCGGCCGCCGGCCTCGCGACTGAGGCCGTGCGCGAGGTGCGGCCGGGAAACGGGGACCTTTGGGACCGGGTCCCGCTGTTCCTCGACGCGCGCGCGGTGAAGCGCTAGGTCCGGATCGAGAAGGTTTCCAGGTACTCGCGAGGGGAGTAGCGCAGCTCGGCCGCCTCTGCGGTCAGGACGACCGGCAGGTCCAGGTCCTCGAGGCGCACGGTGAGGCTCTCCGCGAGGTCGGCGGCGAGGTCGCGGGCGACGGCGGCCAGGTCCTGAGCGGCCTCGCCCGGCGGCGCGTCCTTCGCCACGGTCACCGCCTCGGGCAGTTCCGAGCCATCGGGGCCGGCGAACCCGTGGCCGGACAGCACCTCGCGGCCGGTCGGGGCGCTGTTCTGCGGCCGCCAGCCGCGCTCGCCGAGGTCGCGGAGGGCGTTGGCCACCAGCTCGGCGCGCCGTGCCAGGCTCTGGCCCGCGGTCCGCACCTCGGCCTCGAGCTCCCGAACGCTCGTGGCCGGCGCCACCGGGGCGATGATCCCGAGCGTCAGCCGGAGCTGGAAGGTGTAGATCCGGCCGGCGTCGAGGGCCCGTGTGTCGATGCCCATGAAGTGGAGGATAGGAGGCTCGGCGCGGCTACCGGGCGTCGGGGCCGAAGAAGTCGTCGATGGCCGCGCCGTCGCGCAGGCCCGGGGCGTCCAGGCCGAGATGCATCGCCAGCGATTCCCGCACCCCGGCTCTGATGCCCGGATCCGTCAGGTAGCGCACCGGACCGTCCGCCCTGGCACGCAGCAGTGAGACCGTTCGAACCTGATGGCAGAGGATGAGTCCGGGTTTGGTCTGGCCAGCCTCGCCCACCGGAATTGGGACCTCGGCCGGTCGTGCAGGATTCGTCCTCGCTGCAGTGATCGGGCAGACCGCGATCATGCCGGCCGCATGGAGCGGCTCATACGAAACCACCAGCCCACGTCGCTCGCCGCCCTGCTCATGGCCCTCCACCGGGTCGAAGTTCAAGAGCAGCACGGCCCACCGAAGGCGGCGAGTTGCCGCGACCACTATTCTTCGCCCAGCTCCCAGGCTCGGTGATCCTCAGCGGCGAAGTCCGACCAGAGGTGCTCCATCTCCGCGCGAAACTCTGGGTCGCGTGCAGCCTCCGCCCAGAGGCGCGCGTGCTCCTGGTCACGCAGCTCACGATCCAGATCGCGAACCGCGCGTTCGACGAGGGCGTCCTGGGTCGGAGCGACCTCTGCCTCGACGAGCCGCCTGACCGTCTCGACGGTGGCGGGCCTGAGGTTGTAGGTACGCTTGACGCGACGACCTAGCTTTGCCATGCATGCATTATGACACGTCGGATGGATTCCAATCCGGAACGTCGATCAACACCCAAGGCCGTCGCCGAGGAATCGTGCCAACGGCCGAGGGGCGGGCCGGCTCAGGCTCGCGCCGCGCCCACGCCGAGCACCTCGTGAACGACGCCGCGCACGGCAGCCTCGAGCTCGTCGTCGGAGACGTCGGCCAGGGCGCCACCTCCGAGCAGCGCCGCCGCGACGATGCCGAGGGTGGCGATCCTCCGGACCCGCCGATCCGCGGGCGCCGACGGGTCCCTGACCAGGCCCATCACGTAGTCCTCGACTTCGTTGCGGATCGGCCCGTGCTTCTCCATCGCGGCGGCGTCGCGGTGGAGCGCCATGATGACCTCCTGGTTGCGAAGGTGGAGCTCGATCAGCCGCCGGTTCCGCAGCGCGACGTTCATGAGCCCGTCGATCAGCCGCAGCCATGTGTCGTCGTGCGCTTGCCCGAACGCCTGGAGCAGCGGCAGGGCCTCGTCGGTGAGCTCGTGGGTGCGGCGGTGGAGCTCGATCAGGATGTCCTGCTTGCCCGCGAAGTGGTAGTAGAGGGCGGCCTTCGAGAAGCCCAGTTCGGCGGCGATCTCCCGCAGCGAGGTCTCCGCGTAGCCCTTGCGCACGAACAGGTCCAGCGCGACGTCGAGGATCCGCTCCCGGGTCGTCAGCTCCGGAGTCGTCGCGTGCGCACGTCGTCTGGCCATCGACTGTAATTCTACTTGACGACCGGTAAGTGCGCGCAGTATCCTGGACCTATCAACTTACCGGCCGTCAAGTAAATTGGAGTACCGATGACGGAGCACATGCTGGAGGCAGCCGGCATCACGAAGCGATTCGGAGCCACGCAGGCCCTGGCCGGGATCGACCTGGCGGCGCCGGCGGGGTCGATCCTGGGCGTGCTGGGCCCGAACGGCGCCGGCAAGACGACGGCCGTGCGCATCCTCACCACGCTGACCCTTCCCGACAGCGGGCGCGCGCGCGTGGCCGGGCACGACGTGGTCCGCGAACCCGCGGCGGTCCGCCGCCACATCGGCGTCGCGGCCCAGGCGGCGACGCTGGACGAGACGCTGACCGGCCGCCAGAACCTGCAGCTGGTCGGCGAGCTGAGCCGCATGCGTGCGCGGGATGCCCGAGCGCGGGCCGCGGAGCTGCTGAGCACGTTCGAGCTGACCGACGCAGGCGGCCGGGTCCTGAAGACCTACTCCGGCGGGATGAAGCGCCGCCTCGACCTCGCCGCGAGCATGATGACGCGACCGAGCGTGCTGTTCCTGGACGAGCCGACGACCGGGCTCGACCCGACGAGCCGGCTCCGGGTCTGGTCGGTGATCCGCGAGCTCGTCGACGACGGCGTGACGGTGCTGCTGACGACGCAGTACCTCGACGAGGCCGACCACCTGGCCGACCGGATCGTCGTGATCGACCACGGCCGGGTCATCGCCGAAGGCACATCGCAGGAGCTGAAGCGCGTCACCGGTGGGGCGCGTCTCGAGGCGACCCTGACCGCGCCCGACCCCGCCGCCGTCGAGGCGCTGCGGCCGCTCGTCGACGGCCCGTTCCAGGTCGGGGAGCACGGACGCCGCCTGCGCGCGCCCGTGCGCGACACGGCCGGGCTCCTCAAGCGAGCGGTCCGGGCGCTCGACGAGGCCGGCGTCGACCTGGAGGACGTCGCCGTCCACCAGCCGACGCTCGACGACGTGTTCCTGCGTCTGACGGGGTCCGCGACCGAGACGGCCGAGTGGCAGGCGGAACACAGCCGCGCCGGGGAGCCGGCGCTGCAGGAGGTGGCTCGATGATCGCCGCGGCATCGTCCCGATCGCGCCCGATCCGCGTGGCGGACGGCCTGCACGACGTCCTGGTCATGACCAGGCGCAACCTCATCCACATTGCGCGCGAGCCGATGCAGCTCAGCGACGTGACGATCCAGCCCGTGCTCTTCACCATGCTGTTCGTCTACGTCTTCGGCTCGGGCATCCCGGTGCCCGGCGGCACGTACGCTGCGTTCGCGATCGCCGGCCTGCTGCTGCTCAACCTGACGACTTCGAGCATGGGCACGGCGATCGGCCTCACCAGCGACCTCAGCACCGGCATCATCGACCGCTTCCGCACGCTGCCGATGTGGTCACCGGCGGTGCTGATCGGGCGGTCGCTCACCGACTTGCTCACCGCGGTGCTCTGCACGCTGATCGTCGCCGGCGCCGGCCTCGTGGTCGGCTGGCGCCCCGCGCTCGGCCCGGGCCACGCGCTGGCCGGATTCGGCGTCGCGCTCCTCTTCGCGTACGCGCTGTCGTGGCTGGCCGGCTGCGTGGGCCTCTGGGCGCGGGGCGTGGAGACCGCGCAGAGCTTCGGCTTCCTCCTGCTGTTCCCCCTCTCCTTCATCTCGAATGCGCTGGTCCCGACCCGCGGCATGCCGGACTGGCTGCGGACCATCGCGGACTGGAACCCGGTCAGCGCGGTGACGGCGGCCTGCCGGGTGCTGTGGGGCAACCCGAACCCGTCCGCCGCGAGCCCGGCCTGGTCGATGCAGCACCCGATCTGGACGGCGGTCGCGTGGTCGATCGCGATCCTCGCGGTGTGCCTGCCGCTGGCGTCCGTCCTCTACCGGCGCCGCACGACCGACTGATCGCCACGGCGCTATGGGCCAAAGGACGACCCAACAAGGTGCTGGCGCAGCTGGGCCGCCGCTCCGGTTCCGGTCTCGGGCCGTCACGAGCATGCAGTTTCGAGCGCTCTGCGCCGGCCTGCTGAAGCACGGGAAGATCAGGCGCAACCGGAACGGCGAGGTCACCTACGAGGGGCCTCTCGGGCCGCGTAGCGTGCTGACGATCGACCTGGACGCCCAGACGGCCGCGGTGCGCAGCTCGTGACCGAGCCGTGGCCGAACCTGATAGCCCCACTGTCAGCAAAGGTGGCCGGCAATAGCGCGCTCGTATTCAGCGCTACGCGACGCCGATTGGTACACTGGGCTCGTTCCTTTAAGTCCGGTCCTGCGAGGCCGGGAAGGAGGTTTTTTCATGGCCATCGGCACCCGCATGCGACACGTGCTCGAGTCGCAGCAGTTCTCCCGCTCCCTGCTCGAGGAGCTCTTCGACCGCGCCGACGAGATGCGCGCCGACCCCCACCGGGCCGCCGGACGCCTCCAGGGCCGGATCATGGCGGCCCTGTTCTACGAGCCGTCGACCCGCACGCGGCTCTCCTTCGAGGCCGCCATGCTGCGCCTGGGCGGCCGCACCATCGGGACCGACAACGCCCGCGAGTTCTCCAGCGTCGCCAAGGGCGAGACGCTCGAAGACACCATCCGCATCGTGGCCGGCTACGCGGACGTGATCGTCCTGCGCCACCACGAGGAGGGCGCGGCGCGGCGCGCCGCCGCCGTCAGCGACGTGCCGGTCATCAACGGCGGCGACGGCAAGGGCCAGCACCCGACGCAGGCGCTGCTGGACCTCTACACCATTCGCGACGAGCTGGGACGCATCGACGGGGTGCGTGTCGCCATCGTCGGCGACCTGGCCAACGGACGCACCGCCCGCTCCCTCGCAGAGCTGCTGACCAGGTACCGCGACGTGGAGGTCTGGTTCGTGGCGCCGGACGTCGTCGCGATGGGCAGGGACATCAAGGACCAGCTCGACCACCACGGCGTGCCGTGGCACGAGACGCCGGACCTGGACGCCGTGCTGCCCCAGGTGGACGTCGTCTACCAGACGCGGATCCAGAAGGAGCGGTTCGCGGACGAGGCGGCCTACCAGGCCGTCAGGGGGGTGTACGTGATCGGTCCGCGGGCGATGGACCGGCTGCGGCCGGGCGCGATCGTGATGCACCCGCTGCCGCGCCTCGACGAGATCACGCCAGACGTCGACGCCGACCCGCGCGCGGCCTACTTCCGCCAGGCCCGCAACGGCGTGCAGGTGCGGATGGCGCTCCTCGACCTGGTGCTCTCTTGAGCGCCGAGCCGGCTCCGCAGGGGCGGGTCAAGGCGACCGTGATGGATGCGGACGCGATCCGCCGCTGCCTCTCACGCATCGCGCACGAGATCGTCGAGCGCAATCGCGGCGCGGACGACCTCGTAGTGGTCGGGATCATGTCACGGGGTGACGTCCTGGCGCGGCGCCTGGCCGCCCGGCTGGAGCGCATGGAGTCCCGCGATATCCTGGTCGGCGCGCTGGACCCCAGCGGCCACCGCGACGACCTCCACCTGGCGCCGCGCTCGAAGCGCCCGCCCTCGCGCGTTCCCAGGGTGGACGGCAAGGTCGTGATCCTGGTCGACGACGTGATCTGGCACGGCCGCA
>DASQZW010000045.1:0-9074 GCA_035638495.1 Terriglobales bacterium | reverse complement strand
TTCTCTACGTCGAACGTGTAGCTGCCCGCCTTCAGGTTGGTGGAGGCCGTGTCGATCTTGAACTCGGTCTCCGTGAAGGTGACGGTCTGCGCGGCGGGCGCCGCCGTCGTGGTGGTCGAGCCGGTGCTCGAACCGCCGCCGCCACAGGCCGCGGCCGCCGCTGCGCCCGTGGCGAGGGCGGCCACCAGCAATCGTCGGATCATCGATTCTCCCCCTGGTCATCGTGGTGCGACATTGGCAACGACGGGTACTACCCGCCGCGGTTACGTTGACGCGCCCGCTATCCCGGGTGCCCGGACATGCCCGGCTGGATGGCGCGGCGGCCCCTCTGGGCGGCCGTCGGGGCGCTGGTGCCGGCCGCCGGGCTGGGCGTGGGCCTGGTGGCGGCGAGGTGGTCACCCCGCACGGCCGGACCTCCCGGGAGCCCCAAAATGGAGGCACCAGTGAACGAGCCGTGGGAGGAACGCGTGCTCGCCATCTTCATGGACGGCGGGCGCCTGAAGCAGGTGCCGGCCCGGCGCAAGAAGCGGCTGGTCATCCTCAAGTGGCTGGCCGACCACTTCCGACCCGCCGAGCGGTACACCGAGGCGCAGGTCAACGAGATCCTGCTCCGCTACCACGACGACCCGGCGTACCTGCGCCGGCTGCTGGTCGACGAGGAGCTGATGCACCGCTACGGCGGCGTGTACTGGCGCGCGGGCACGCTTCCGCATCCGCGCTGGGGCAGCGCACTGTGATCACCTGGCGCGCGCTGCTGCTGGCGTACCGCTCGATCGATCTGCCCGGCGACTTCCGCCACACGCTCTCGGACGCGGAGGTCGCCGCCGGCGTCGAGTCGTTCGCGCGTTTCCCGGCGCTGTCGACCGCCCTCTCGGGCGGCGAGGTCGGCGTGGCGGTCGAGGTCGCGCACCTCGACCGGCCGCTGGTCACCCTGACCCCGATGGGCGACGACATGCGCTGGCCCTCGCCGGAGGACACCCGCCCCGACCTCCGTCGGCTGGCGCCCCCTGGCGCCTTCGATTCGCTCTTCGTGCTCTGGCCGCAGCGCGACCTCGCCACCGGGCTGGAGGTGCGCACGGGCGGCTGGGGCCTGGCCATCCGCGCCACCGACTGGTCGAACGGCGCGACGTACGCCACCGTGGCGAACACGACGGAGGCCGTCTGGCAGAGGCCGGTCGTGGGCGAGGTCTGGCTCCACGAGTGGCTCCACGGCGTGTGCGACCACTTCGCGCGGCGCGGCTTCGAGATGCCGCCGGGCGACGCCGACGGGGGCGGCCGGGCCGGCTACCAGCAGACCCCGACCGGGGGCTGGACCGACTACTACCGCGACCTCATGACGGGCCGCGTCCGCCTCGAGGATCGTCTGGTCGGCATCCCGCCCGAGGCCTGGCGCTCCGGCTCGATCCTCGCCTGATCCTCCCGGTAAAGGCTTGGCATCGGCCGCCGCTGGGCCCCTACGGCACCAGGACCGACCGCGCCTCCGTGCCGGCGATCAGCGCCTCGTACGCCTCGTTGATCTGGTGCAGCGGCCACTGTCGCGTCACCAGGCGGTCGAGCGGGAGCCGGCCCCGCCGGTACAGCTCGAACAGGCGCGGGAAGTCCGCCTGCGGTCGCGTGGAACCGTAGATCGAGCCCTTCAGCGTCTTCTCCTGCCGCACCAGCTCGCCCAGGTCGACCTGCGCCGCCGCGCCCGCCGGCGCGATCCCGATGGCCACGGCGGTTCCGCCCGTTCGCAGGGCGCCCACCGCCTGTGCCACCGTGGCCGGCAGTCCGATGACCTCGAACGCGTAGTCCACGCCGCCGCCGGTCAGTTCGCGCACCGCCTTCACGACGTCCTCGTGCGACGCGTCCACCACGTCGGTGGCGCCGAACGACGTCGCCAGCTCCAGCCGGCCAGCGTTGAGGTCGGCCGCGACGATCCGGGCCGCACCGGCCAGCCCGGCGCCCATGACCGCGCACAGCCCGACGCCGCCGGCCCCCACGACCAGCACGGTGCTGCCCGGCTCGACGCGGGCCGTGTTGACCACCGCGCCCACCCCCGTCATCACGGCGCAGCCGGCGACGGCGCCGACGGGAAGGGGCACGTCCTCGGGCAGCTTGAGCACCGACCGCTCCTGGCACACCGTCTGCTCGGCGAAGCACGAGACGCCCAGGAAGTGCTTGATCTCCACGCCGTCCCGGCTGAGCCGCGAGGTGCCGTCCGGCATTCGGCCGCTGGCGCGCACCGCCGCCCCATCCGGGCACAGCGCCGGCCGGCCCGTGCTGCAGAACTCGCAGCGGCCGCAGCTGGTACGCCAGAGCAGCACCACGTGGTCGCCGGGGCGCACGGACGTCACGCCCGGGCCGACCTCCTCGACGACGCCGGCGCCCTCGTGCCCGAGCACGGCCGGCAGGTTGCCCACCAGGTCGCCTCGCATGTAGTGGTAGTCGCTGTGACAGACACCCGCGGCGGCGACGCGCACGCGCACCTCGCCGGCGCGGGGCGCGCCCAGCTCCACGTCCTCGACGCGAAGGGGCTCGCCCGGCTGGTAGAGGACCGCTGCTCTCATGCCGGGATGATAGAGCCGGCCCGGCGTGGCGCGGATCGGCGGAGCTGGGCTCAGCAGGCCCGGCACCCCTTAGACTCCGTGCGTGGAACCCAACCGCGCGCGGTGGGCGGGCGGGACCCTGCTGGCCGTGGTGGCCGTGGCGCTGCTCATCCCCGTCGTCGCCCTGGCCAGCCGGCCCGAGGACGCCGGCGGCATCGCTCTGCACAGCGCCGACCCGGCGCGCCTGCTGCTCGACGTCGCCTCATACCTCTTCGCCGTCTTCGTGGTGCTGAGCCTGATCATCATCATCTGGGCGCTGTGGCCGCGGCCGAACGAGGAGCTTCCGGCCCTGCCCCCGCGTCAGCGCCGGGTGCTGAGCACGGTGCTCACGGCGATCCTGCTCGTCGCGATCGCGATCTGGCTGCGCAGTACGGGACGCCTCGGGCCGCGGCAGAACCTGACGCTGGGGGGCGGCGCCGGCGGGTTGCCGCCCGGGTCCCTGCCCGGCCACGGCGGCGGGGCGCCGCCGGGCTTCGACTGGCTGGCCGCGGGCATCGTGGTGGGCCTGCTGGTCGCGGGCGCCGTCGTCACATGGTGGTTCCTGCGGCCGCGCCGGCCCGCCGCAGCCCTCTCGCTGGCGCGCCTGCAGGCCGTCCTGGACGACGCGATCGACGACGTGCTGGGCGAGGCGGACCCGCGCCGCGCGGTGATCGCGGCCTGGTCGAGGCTGGAACGGGTGCTGGCCGGGCACGGCGTCCCTCGGCATGACTCGGAGGCGCCGTTCGAGTACGCGGCCCGGGCCGGGGAGGAACTGGACGCCGAGCTGGGCGTGGAGGGCGGCTGGCTGGAACAGCTCGCCGGGCTCTTCGAGTGGGCGCGCTTCAGCACCCACGACGTCACCCCGGGGATGCGCGAGGAGGCGCTCGCCGGCCTGGTGGCCGTGCGGGACGGGCTGCGAGTTGCGCCTGCCGAGATGCCGACACGGCAGAGGCACGGAATTCCCGGATGAACGCGAACCAGCGTTCGCCGCTGCCGTGGCGCCGGATGGTGCAGCAGGTCGCGGTCGTGACCGTACCGCTGCTGCTGGTGGTCGTCCTCCGCATCCCCTACCAGGGCCTGGCGCTCCGGCTCTGGCTGGTCGCGCTGGGCGCCATCGGCCTCGGCCTGCTGACCGAGCGCGCGCTGGCCGGGCGCGCCGTGCACGACGTTCCCGGCCTCCGGATGCCATGGGGCTGGTGGCGGCGCCCTCGCGGGGAACGCGTCCGCGCGCTGGAGGAGCTCGAGCACGCGGTCGACTTCTCCCTCGGGACCGCGTTCGACGTCCACTACCGGCTCCGTCCGCACGTGCGCCGCATCGCCGCCTACCGGCTCGGCCTTCGCGGCGTGAGCCTCGACCGCCAGCCCCGCCGCGCCGCGGCGCTCCTCGGGCCCGAGGCCTGGGACCTGGCCCGCGCCGACCGGCCGGAGCCCGAGGACCGCAACGCCCGCGGCCTGGACCTCGCGCACGTCACCCGCGTGGTGGAGGGCCTGGATGCGCTCTGACCCGACGCGCGCCGAGGAACTGAGCCTGGCCGAGGTCGGCTCGCTGGCCGGCCGGATCCTGGACGAGGTGGAGCGCGCGATCGTCGGTAAGCGCGAGGCCCTGGAACTGGTGCTGCTCGGCATCCTCAGCGACGGGCACGTCCTGATCGAGGATTTCCCGGGCCTGGCCAAGACGCTCATCGCGCGGTCGTTCGCACAGGTGCTCCGGCTGGACTTCAAGCGCATCCAGTTCACGCCCGACCTGATGCCGTCCGACGTGACCGGTTCGGCGATCTACAGCCCCCGCACGTCGGAGTTCGAGTTCCGGCCCGGCCCGATCTTCACGAACCTGCTGCTGGCGGACGAGATCAACCGCGCGCCGGCCAAGACGCAGGCAGCGCTCCTGGAGGCCATGCAGGAGCGGCAGGTGACCGTGGACGGCGTGGGCCACCCGCTGCCTCCGCCGTTCGCCGTCCTGGCCACCCAGAACCCGATCGAGTACGAGGGCACCTACCCGCTGCCCGAGGCGCAGCTGGACCGGTTCCTGCTCCGCCTCGGGATCGGCTACCCGACCCGCGAGCAGGAGTGGGAGGTGCTCGAGCGGCGGCTCGCGCACCGCTCGGACGACCTCGACCTGGAGCCTCGCGCCGGCGCCACCGACCTGCTGGCGATGCGCCGCGCCATCGAGCGGGTGCACGTGGACGCGGGCGTCGGTCGCTACATCGTCGACCTGGTGACAGCGACCCGCGAGAGCCCGCGCGTGCAGGTCGGCGCCAGCCCGCGCGGCTCGCTGGCCGTCATGAAGCTGGCGCGCAGCCGGGCCGCGCTCCTGCGCCGGGACTTCGTGGTGCCCGAGGACGTGAAGGCGGTCGCCGTCCCCGCGCTCGGCCACCGGCTGACGCTGCGGCCGGAGCTGTGGGTGCAGCGGGTGCGCGGTGAGGACCTCGTGCGCGAGTGCCTGGAGGCGGTCCCGACGCCGCGAGCGGATTGAACGACGCCTGGGTCACGACCGTCTCCAACCGGCTCCCCGCGTACCTGGCGCTGGGTGGCGCAGGGCTGCTGGCCGGCCTGCTCTTCGGCCGCCCGGAGCCCGTCGTGCTGGCCGCACCGCTCCTCCTCGCGGCGGCCGTGGGGCTGGCGATGGCCCGGCCGCCCGACATCGACATCGGCGTGCGGCTGGACCGCGAGCGCGCGCTGGAGGGCGAGGAGGTCGACCTCGAGCTGACGATTCGGGCGCGCCGGGCCGTTGCCTGGCTGGACGTCGAGCTCGACCTGCCCGGCGGGCTCGCGGAGCTGCGCCGCGACGGCGACGGCGCGATCCGGCTGCGCGCCAGCTCGACGCGCGAGTTTCGGCGCCACGTCGCCTGCCGGCGCTGGGGCGGCCGGCTGGTCGGGCACGTCCGGCTGCGTGCGCGCGACCGGCTCGGCTTCTTCTCCTACCGGCAGGAGGTGCGCCAGCCGCTGCCGCTCCGGGTCTATCCACGCCCCGAGGCGCTGCGCCGGCTGCTCAGGCCGGCCGAGACGCAGGCGTTCGCCGGCAACGAGGTCTCCCGCCTGAAGGGCGATGGCATCGAGTTCGCGGACATCCGTCCCTTTGTGGCGGGCGACCGGGTCCGCCGCATCAACTGGCGCGCCAGCGCCCGCCGCGGCGAGCTCCACGTCAACGAGATGCGGCCCGAGCGCAACTCGGACGTCGTGGTGTTCCTGGACACGTTCACCGAGCTGGCCGACGCCTCGGGCAGCAGCCTCGACATGACGGTCCGCGCGGCCGCAGCGCTGATCGACGGCTACCTGCGCCGCCGTGACCGCGTGGGTCTGGTGGGTTTCGGCGGCACCCTGCGCTGGCTGCGTCCGGCGATGGGCGAGCGGCAGCTGTACCGGCTGATCGACGCGCTGATCGACACGCAGGTGGTCCTCAGCTACGCGTGGAAGGGCCTCGAGGTGATCCCGCGCCGGACGCTGCCGCCGAAGTCGCTGGTCGTGGCGTTCACGCCGCTGCTGGACGAGCGCTCGCTGGGCGCGCTCCTCGACCTGCGTGGGCGGGGCTACGACCTGACCGTGATCGAGGTCTCGCCGCTCGCCTTCGTGCACCCCGGCCGCCGGGAGACCGAACGGCTCGCGTACCGAATGTGGGTGATGGAGCGCGCGGCGCTGCGCGGCCGCTTCCTGGACACGGGCGTGCCGGTCGTCACGTGGCGGCGCGGCGACCCGCTGGACGGCGTCCTGGCCGCGGCCACGCGCCTGCGCCGCGACACCCGGGTTGTGCGCGTGTGATGCGCGCTCGTGCCCTGGCGGCCGCGCCGAACGTGCTGCTGGCCGCCGCCGTGGTGGCGCTGGCGGCGGTGCTGGCGCTGGCGCCCGTCGCCGGCCTGGCCGGATCGCCGGGCGGCCTCGCGGCGCTGGGCGGCGTGGCGGTCGCGCTCTTCGTGGCCGGAATGGCGATGCCGTGGCCGGCCGCGCTGCCGTGGGCGCTGGGCCTGCTCGCGGTGGAGTACCTCGCCTCCCTCGAGGTCCGGCGAGCGCCGGTGGACGCGGCCGCTCCGGCGTATGCCGTCGCCCTGTTCCTCTGCGCCGAGCTGGGCTGGCTCGGCCTGGAGGCGCGGCGGGGCCGGCGTCCGTGGGCGGGCCGGGTCGCCGCCATCGCCGCCCTCGCGGTGGGCGCATCCGTCCTCGCGGCGCTTCTGCTCCTTCTGGGCGCCGTTCCGCTGAGCGGGGGACCTCCCATGACAGCGCTCGGCGTTGTCGCTACGATCGCTGTTGCGGCCTGCCTCGCCTGGTTGGGCCGGCGTTGAGAGTGAATGGTGGTGTGAAGCTGCTCCAGGTGACGTGGGCGCTCGCCGCGCTCGCGGTGGCGTCCGCGTGCTCGCTCAGCGCACCGGGAGACCCGATGCTCACGACCGCTGACGTGTTCGACGCCGCCAAGCCCGCGGTCGTGATCGTCGAGACGGACAACGCGGTCACGTGGTCGGTGCCGCAGCCGACGCTGACGCCGCAGAAGGAGCAGCAGCTCCGCAACACGGTCGTCGCCATGGTGCGGGCGGGGCAGGTCGCGAACAACGAAACGGCGATCGGCCAGGCCTCCGTCAAGCTGCTGGTCGACAACCCGAGCGGCTGGTTCAGCGCCTCGGCGCAGCGCCACCAGCAGACGGACTCGGTTCTGGCTCTCGGGACGGGTTTCTTCGTGACCGAGAACGGCTACCTGCTCACCAACGACCACGTCGTGGAGACGACGACCGATGACCTGCGGCAGCAGCTGCTGGACCAGCTCCAGCGCGAGAGCTCCGATCCCGCCCAGGTGGCAGCGTTCCGGAACGAGACGTCGCGCGGGCTCGGCGTGCCGATCACGGACGCCCAGGCCACGAAGCTGTTCCAGTGGATGCTCGGCGTCTTCAAGGGCGACCTGCGGATCGCGTCGGAGACCTCGACGTATCGGATCGGCTTCGGCAGCATGTCGCCCGACGACGTCCGCTCGAAGGGCCTCCCGGTCCAGCTCGTGGCCCACGGCCAGAGCACCCCCGGCAAGGACGTGGCCCTGCTGAAGGCGCCGGGCGGCCCGTTCCTGAGCCTACCCACGGCCGAGGTCACGCCGGACCCGGGCGCCACCCTGGCCGTGATCGGCTACCCGTGCCGCTGCGGCGCCGGGGCGGCGTTCGACCCGACGCAGGTGCTGAAGCCCGTCCTGACCTCCGGCAGCGCCCAGGTGCAGGTGGCGATGCCGGACGGCTGGAAGGCGCTCGGCACCGACGCCCCGATCGAGCACGGCAACAGCGGCGGCCCGGTGCTCCAGGCGGACGGCCGCGTGGTCGGCCTGGCCACGTTCTCGGACGCGGCGGCGGCCGCCACGCCGCGGAGCTTCGCGGTCCCCATGGCCGTGGCCGACCAGTTCACCGTCCGGGCGCACGTGCGGCCTGACCCGGGCTCGCTCGGCCAGCAGTACGCGCGCGCGATGTCCGAGTTCCGGCAGGAGCACTTCAAGACCGCGCTGCCGCTGTTCCGGCAGGTCGCCGCGACGGCGACGCACGACCCGTACGCCCGCCAGTACATGCTGCAGAGCGAGACGGCGATCGCCGACGGCAAGGACCAGACCCCCGCCTTCGGGGCGCCGCCCCTGCTCGCGGTCGTGGTGTACGTGGGGATCACCGCGGTCGCCCTGGCGGCCGGCGTGCTGGTCTACCGCCGCCGCCGGCGTCACCTGGTGAAGGGCTGGTAAGGGCAGGACGGGGCGAGACTTTCCCCATGTTGCTGACAGCCACCGCAACGCTGCGCTGATGCCGTACGTCGGGCAGCCCGTCCTCCGCGTGGAGGACGAGCGGCTTCTCCGCGGCCGTGGGCGGTTCGTCGCCGACCTGGCCCCCGTCGCCAACCTGCACCACGCGGCGTTCGTGCGCAGCCCGCACGCCCACGCCGAGGTCCGGTCCGTGGACGCGTCGGAGGCGCTGGCGCTCGACGGAGTGGTGGCGGTGGCCACGCCGGACGACGCCCGGCGGCTGCTGCGCCCGTTCAGCGTCGGCGTGGGGACCGAGCGGTACTGGCCGCTCGCGCTCGACCGCGCCCGGTACGTGGGCGAGCCGGTGGCCGTCGTCGTGGCCACCGACCGCGCCGTCGCCGAGGACGCGGCCGAGCTCGTCCGGGTGGACTACCAGCCCCTGCCGCCCGTCATGGACCTCGAGCCGGCGCCGGTCGCGACGCACCGCAGCTTCCGGCACGGCGACCCCGACCGGGCGTTCGCGACCGCCGAGCACCGGGTGCAGGCGACGTTCCGGTTCCCGCGATACAGCTCGACGCCCATCGAGTGCTACGCGATCGTCGCCGACTGGGACGCCGCGCAGAGCGAGGTGACGCTGTGGAGCAACTTCCACGGCCCGTTCGTGATGCAGCCGCTGGTCGCCGCCGCTCTCGGGCTGCCCGAGCACCGCGTCCGGCTCATCGTGCCCGCCGACATCGGGGGCAGCTTCGGGATCAAGTCCGGCGTCTACGCCTACCTGCCGCTGATCGCCCTCGCCAGCCGGCTGGGCGGCGTGCCGG
>DASQZW010000044.1:0-5992 GCA_035638495.1 Terriglobales bacterium | reverse complement strand
CCTCGGATTCAGACGCGGAGCGACGCGCCGCAGGCGCGCCGAGTGTCCCGTGCAGGAGGAGGGGTTCCGGAAGGGGGGGCCTGCCCCCCCTTGCACCATGAACGCGTCCCAGTTCCTGCTGTTCGCCGTCGGCGGGCTGGCCAACGCCGCATACCTGTTCATCGTCGCGGCGGGCCTCTCGCTGGTGTTCGGCGCGCTGCGCGTCATCAACATGGCCCACGGCTCGCTCTACATGATCGCCGCCTTCGTCTGCGTTGTCATCGCCAACAGCCTGGGCGCCGCGCTCGGCTTCTGGGGCGGCCTGGTGGCGGCCGTGCTCGTGGCGGGCGCCGTGGGCGCCGTGATCGAGATCTTCGTGCTGCGCCGCGTCTACCGCCAGGAGCACCTGGTGCAGCTCCTGGGCACGTATGCGCTCACGCTCATCATCGCCGGCGCGGTGCGCCTCATCTTCGGGGCCCAGTACCGGACGATGAAGGCACCCGACGTGCTCACCGGCTCGGTCCACCTCGGGGGCCACAGCTACGCGGTCTACTCGTTCTTCATGATCGGCGCCGCAATCGCGATCGCGGCCGGCGTCTACCTGATGCTGTACCGGACGGCGCTGGGCCGGAACGTCCGGGCGGCCGTGTCCGACCCGGACCTGCTCAGCGCCTCCGGCGTCAACGTGGCGCTGCTCTTCACGACCGTGTTCGTGATCGGCGCCGGCCTGGCCGCGCTGGGAGGCGTCATCGTCGCCCCGAGCCAGGCCGTGGGCCTGACGATGGACACGGACATCCTGGTGCTGGCCTTCGCGATCAGTGTCATCGGGGGCCTGGGCAGCATCGTCGGCTCCGTCGTCGGGGCCCTGATCGTGGGCGAGACGATCTCGTTCGGGCTGGCCAACTCCTACACGAACCAGTTCGCCCTGGCCTTCATCTTCATCATCATGGCGGCCGTCCTGACCCTCAGGCCGTGGGGCCTCTTCGGGGTGGCCGAGCAGTGAGGTCGGTGCTCCGGATCTCCCGGGACGCCCGCGTCCGCTGGACGCTCGCCGGGCTCCTGATCGTCTTGGTGCTCCTGATCCCGCCTCTGGCCGGCCTCTACGAGCAGTCGAACCCCGACGTCAGCTCTCGCTTCTACCTCTTCCTGGGCACCGAGGCGCTGGTCCTGGCCCTGTGGGCCGTGTCATACAACCTGATGCTCGGCTACGCGGGCATGGTCTCGTTCGCCCACGCCGCGTACTACGGCGTCGGCGCGTACACGGTCGCGCTGCTGTTCCAGGACTTCCACCTGCCGGTGCTGATCGGCCTCCTCCTGGCTCCCATCACCGCGGCCGTCTTCGGCCTGGTCACCGGCCTGGTCGCGCTGCGGGCGGTCCGGCTCTACTTCTCGCTGCTGACGCTCGCCATCTCACAGCTGCTCTACTCGATCGCATTCAATGCGTACGGCTTCACGGGCGGCGACAACGGCATCCACGGCATCGAGATCCCCGACGCCCTGACCGACTACACGACGATGTACTACTTCGTCGGGGCGGTCGTCGGCGTCTGCCTGGTCCTGATGTTCGTCCTCACGCGCGCGCCCTTCGGGGCCGCGTTGATGGCGATCAAGGAGAACCGCGAGCGGGCCCGATCCATCGGCATCAACGTCCGTGCCTACGAGCTGGCCGTGTACACGATCGCCGCCACGTTCGCCGGTGTCGCCGGCGGGCTCTTCGCGATCTACCAGCAGCAGGCCTTCCCGGAGATGATGTACTGGACGGCGAACGCCCAGCCGGTGGTGGTCGCCCTGCTGGGCGGCACCGGGGCCTTCCTCGGGCCGGCGTTCGGCGCCTTCGTCTACACCGAGCTGAGCAACCTGCTGAGCAAGGACTTCCCCAATCAGTTCGACGTGCTGCTGGGCGCGATCGTGCTGGGGGTCGTCCTCGTCGTGCCCGGTGGCCTGGCGTCGCTGCCGAACCTGTTCACGTCGCTGCGCAGCCGCTTCCGCGCCGAGCCCGAACCGGCCACGGTCGAGAGCTCCGGCGAGTCGATCGAGCGCGCGGACCTGGCGAAGGTGGTGCGGATCGAGGCCATCCAGGCGGACCCGACGCCCGTCGAGCGCGGCGAGCCGCTGCTCGTCGTCCAGGGGCTGTCCCGTTCGTTCGGCGGCCTGCGCGCCGTCCAGGACGTCGACCTCGTCGTCCACGCGGGCGACCGCCACGCCATCATCGGCCCGAACGGCGCCGGCAAGTCGACCCTCTTCAACTTGATCACGGGCCGGCTGAAGCCCGACGCCGGCCGGGTGACGTTCGCCGGGCGCGACATCACGGGCAAGCCGCCGCACGTGATCGCCCGGGCCGGCATCGGCCGGGCTTTTCAGATCACGATGATCTTCCCGAGGCTGACGGTCATCCAGAACCTCCAGTACGCGATGCTGGCGCACCGCGGCTACACGGCACGCCCGTTCGGCATCGCCGACCGGATGTTCCGCGATGAGGCGATGGAGCTGCTCGAGGCGGTGGGCCTGGACCAGTACGCCGCTCTGCCCGCGGGTCAGCTCTCGCACGGCGACCAGCGCGCGATCGAGCTGGCCATCTCGCTGGCCCTCGGCTCTCGCTTGGTGCTGCTGGACGAGCCGACTGCCGGCATGTCGGCGTTCGAGACCCAGAAGGCGATGGAGCTGGTGCGGCGGGTGGCGCAGGAGAAGCGGCTGACGCTCCTGTTCTGCGAGCACGACATGGAGGTCGTCTTCGGCACCGCCCGGACGGTGACGGTCATGCACCTCGGCCGGGTGCTCACCGAGGGCACGCCAGACGAGGTGCGCGCCAACCCCGACGTCCAGAAGGTCTACCTGGGCCAGCTCGAGGAGGAGGCGGTCGGATGAGCGATGCAAGGGCGGGCAGGATGGCCGGCATCGGATGAGCCTCGCGGTCTCGCGACTCAACGTCCGCTACGGCAAGAGCCACGTCGTGTTCGACCTCGACCTGGACGTCGGCAGCGGCGAGCTGGTGACGCTGCTCGGTCGCAACGGGGCCGGCAAGACCACGACGATCCTCGGCGTGGTCGGGCTGGTCCCGGGCGCCACGGGCGACGTGCGCGTCGGCGACCAGCGCATCGGCGACTGGCCGCCCTACCGGCGGACGAAGGGCTTCCTCGCCTACGTTCCCTCGGGCGCCCGCTGCTTTCCCAACCTGACGGTGCAGGAGAACCTGGAGCTGACCGCCCAGCGCGACGGCGCGGCGGGGTGGGACCTGCGCCGCGTCTTCGAGCTGTTCCCGAGGCTGGAGCAGCTCCGCCGCAACCTGGGGGGCGGTCTGTCAGGCGGCGAGCGGCAGATGCTGGCGGTCGGCAGGGCGCTGATGAGCAACCCGAGGGTGCTGCTGCTGGACGAGCCGACCGAGGGCCTGGCGCCGGTGGTGGTGCAGTCGATCACGTCGCTCCTGCGGACGCTGAAGGAGACGGGCGTCTCGATCCTGCTGGCGGAGCAGAACCACCAGGTGGCGCTCCGGGTCGCGGACCGCGCCGCCTTCCTGGAGAAGGGCCGGATCGTCGACGTGCTCCCGGCCGAGAAGGCCCGCGGCAGCGAGGTCCTGCACCGCATCCTGGGCGTCTGACGCAGGGGGGGTCGGGCCCCTCTTCCAGGCCTCTCCACCCGCCCCACCGGCCCTGGACGCCGACCACCTTCTGACAATTCCATTAAACCTGTAAACAGTTAAATCACTGTACGATCACGGCCGTGGTCGGCATGGCTGCGGGGTGGTGGGGCATCCACTGGCTGAAGGCCTCGGCGCTCGCAGCCAGCGTCGTGGCGGCGGGCGGCGCCGGCCTCTGGGCCTTCACCCCCATCCCGTCGACGGGCCAGCTGCTGGACGCGGCCGGCCATCCGGTCCCGGGCGCGGCGGTCACCTCCGCCTCGACGCTCGTCACGCCGGCGGCCCAGGCGCTCACCGACGCGGACGGCCGCTATCGCATCGGCGCGCGCCGGTGGCCGTACGGGCCGCCCGAGCTCACGGTCCAGGCGCCCGGGTTCCTGACCGCATCGACCGGTGGCGGAAGGCTCGTTCTCCACCGGTGGCCGCGCCTCTCGGGCCGCGCCGTCGACGACGCCGGCACGCCCGTCCCGGGCGCCGTCGTCACCGTCGCCCTCTCCGGGACCGTGATGGCGGCCGCGATGACGGACCTCGACGGGCGGTTCGCCGTGGAGCTGCCGGCCGCTCGCGGCACCTTCTCGGCCACCGGCGTCGGCGACGAGCACGACGCCGGCACCCAGGACGTGCCGCTCGCGCTGGACCAGGCCGCGACGATCACGCTGACCCTCCCGCGCCAGTTCGGCGTCCTGCACATCGAGAGCAACCCCGCCGGCCAGGCGCCGCAGGTCGACGGCGCGGCACCGCCCGACTGCTCGGCGACGCCGTGCGACGTCAAGGTGGAGGTCGGCGCGCACCAGGTGGCGTTCGGGAACGACCTGTACGTGCCGTGGAAGGCGGACGTGCAGGTCGACAAGGGCGCGACCACCGCGATCACCGCGCCGCTCGTGCGCAAGACGGGCACGCTCACGGTCGGCGCGCCGCAGGGCGGCGAGCTCAGCGTGGACGGGCAGGCCGTCAGCGGCAGCACGTGGAGCGGCGTGGTGCCGACGGGCCAGCACGGAGTCTCCTTCCGCTCGGGCGCCACGTGGCCGATCTTCCAGCAGTTCGGGGTGGCGTGGAACCAGACCACGCAGGCGACGCTGGCACCGACCGGGGTGTCCGGCGCGGGCGACCCCGCCGGGTTCACGGCCGGGCTGCGCGCATACCTGGCGGCGCAGGGCGGCGGCAGCTACGGCGTGTACCTCGAGGAGCTGGGCAGCGGCGCGACGATCGGCGTCGGCGACACGACCGGCCTGGAGGCTGCCAGCGTGATCAAGGTGCCGGAGGCGCTCTACCTGCTCCGGCAGGTCGACGCCGGCCAGGTCAAGCTCGACGACCAGGTCACGCTGGAGGACGGCGACTTCATGGGCGGCACCGGCAGCCTGTACGGCACGGCCAAGCCCGGCGACCAGTATTCGTACGGGCAGCTGCTGACGCTGCTGATCCAGCAGAGCGACAACACCGCGTGGCTGGCGCTCCGCCGGGTGCTCGGCGACGGCAATATCAATGCCTACGCGGCGTCGATCGGCGCGGGCGACTGCGACCAGGTGACGGACTGGTGCTCGGCGCGGTCCGCCGGCCACTTGATGGCGCAGCTGGCGCGCGGACGCCTGCTCAGCGCGGCTTCGACCCGGATGCTGATGGGCCTGCTGGAGACCACGATCTTCAACGACCGGATCAACTGGTACCTCCAGGGCATCACCATCGCCCACAAGGTCGGGATGGACGCGTCGGTGCGGAACGACTGCGGCGTGGTGTTCCTGTCCGGCGACCCGTTCGCGATCTGCGTCTTCACGACCGTGGACGACGTCGACCAGGGAACGCAGGTGATCCGCGACATCGCCAGGGCCGCGGCCTGGCACTACTCGCACTGACGCCGGCTGCTCCCGGCCTCAGCCCGGTCCGAGCGCCAGCGCCAGGCCGACCAGGGCGGCGGTGTCCGCGCGCAGGTTGCGCGGCCCGAGGCTCACGACGCGGTCGCCGGCCGCCGCACGTTCGGCGGGCGACCAGCCGCCCTCGGGGCCCACGAACAGCGTGGCCGGCTCCGGCAGACGGTCCAGGGGCTCGCCCCCGCGGTCCAGCAGCCACGGCCGCTCGGCCTCGGCCCACGCCCGCGCGAACGGCACCGGGCCGGCCACCGCGGGCACCACCAGGCGGCCGGCGAGCATCGCCGCCTCCCGGCAGATGGCGGCCCACCGCTCGGGCTTGCTGCCGCGCGCCACGCTGCGTGCGGCGCCGACCAGGAGGAACCCTGCCGCGCCCGCCTCGGTGCAGCGCGACAGCGTCAGCTCCAGCCCGGCCGCCGGCAGCATCGCCACGGCGAGCGTGACCGCCACCGCGGGCTCCGGCCGGTGCGCGACGTCCGACTCGACCCTGCCCCGCACCAGGTCGTCGGCGACCGTC
>DASQZW010000043.1:0-8738 GCA_035638495.1 Terriglobales bacterium | reverse complement strand
CCGCCGACTGGTGGACGGCGCTGACGGCCGCTGGCGGCGAGGGCATGGTCGTGAAGCCGCTGGACTTCGTGGTACGCGGCAGCCGCGGCCTGGTCCAGCCGGGCATCAAGTGCCGCGGCCCCGAGTACCTCCGCATCATCTACGGGCCCGAGTACGACCTGCCAGGCAACCTGGAGCGGCTCCGGAAGCGCGGCGTCTCGGCCAAGCGGTCGCTGGCGCTCCGGGAGTTCGCGCTCGGCGTGGAGGCGCTGGATCGGTTCGTGAAGCGGGAGCCGCTCCACCGTGTGCATGAGTGCGTGTTCGGCATCCTCGCGCTGGAGAGCGAGGCCGTGGACCCGGCGCTGTAGGCATGCCGATGAGCGCCGACCAGGAGATCGCCCGGCGCGGCCTGATCCTTCGCGGCACGGTCGGCTCGACGGCGCACGGGCTCCACCTGGGCGGCACCGACGACCGTGACGAGATGGGCATCGCGATCGAGCCGCCGTCCCGGCTGATCGGCGTGGTCCCGGAGCTCTGCCTGCTGACCTACGGCGCGCCGCGGATGCCCGAGTCCGCGGCCGCCCGGCGCGACCACTCCGCCGGACGGAGCCCGCTCCCACCAGCACCGGACCGGAATCGCATCGACCGCTTCCTGGTCGAGGCGTACACCGAGGCGTGGGAGGAGCTCTGGCGGTGAGCCGCAGCGTCCACGCGACCCGACGGGAGCTGGAGGAGGTGCGGCGCTGGGAGTTCGGCGGCAGCAACCGGCGGGACGACGAGGTCTGGCTGGTCCAGGACCGGCTGGCGGCCAAGCGCCGCTACAAGAGAAGGGCGGCCGGACATCGTGCGGTGACCGGCCAGGGGAGCGACGCGCGATCGGTCGAGGTGGTCACCGAGCCCGCCGTCGAGCACGTGCACCACCCGCTAAGCAGCGATGACATCCAAGCGCTGCTGGGCCTGCTGCCGGCCGACGTCCGTCCCACGCTGCGAGCCGTATGCCGGCGGACCGGGCTGCGCGACGACGACATGGTGGCCGAGCACACCGAGCCGGACCCGCTGACCGGGCGGCACGGGTACGAACGGGACGGCGGAATCTGGGCGCCTCGCCTCCGCGGCCGCTTCCGGCCCGCGGCCGGCGAGATCGACCTGTACGCGTTCGTGTACGACGAGCGGGCGCTGCGCGTGCCGGAGGTGCAGACGGTGCTGTTGTGGCTCGACCAGGCGGAGACGCTGGCGCACGAGGTGGCGCACGCCTGGGACGATTCCGGCCGCTCCAGCGGCGATCGGTGGGCGATGGACGAGGAGGACCGCGCGGAGCGCTACGCGGAGGAGGCCGCGCTGGAGTGGACGGGCCAGTACGCGGCCGCTTACTTCGAGCACGCCCACCCGGAGCGGGCGCGTGCCTACCACGATTGGATCCACCGCAACGTCGGCATCCCGATCCCGCTGGCGCGGGTCGCCGACGACCTCGATCGCGGCTACTCGGGCGTCCACATCGGGCTCTACGACGTCTGTGCCGCGTGGACCGACGCCGCGGCCCTCGACCTGCGCACCGAGCTCGCCCGGGAGTTTCACTATGTGGACGACTACGAGCCAGCGCGGCGGATCCTGGCGCTCGTGCTCTCCGAGGCCCCCGAGCACCCCGGCGCCACGATCCTGATGGGCGACATCGCGGTCCACGAACAGGACTGGGACCGCGCCCTCGACTGGACCGACCGCGCGCTGCGCGTCGCCCCGCACGATCTCGACGCCCACGAGGACCGCGTTGACGCGCTGGTCGGGGCCGAACGCTGGGACGAAGCGGCCGCGGCGGCCGGTCGCCGGCTCGCCATGGGCACGCCGTATGCCGACGCCGGTCACGCGCGCATCCGCCTCGACCGGGCACGGTGCCTGATCGAGCTCGGCGACTACTCGGGCGCGGACGTCGACCTGGACGCCGTCGCCGCTGGCGGCGTGTACCGGTACGTCGCGGTAGCCAGAGCGGTGCGGGCGGAGTCCTTGCTCGAGCGGGACCGATTGCGGGCAGCACGTGCCGAGGCGATGGATGCGCTCCGCACCGGAGCGTCGGGATGGGCGGCGGCGCTGCTGACGGCCGTGGCGTGGGTGGCGGCCACCAGGCTGGGCGATGCGAGCACGGCGCACATCCCGACCGAGGAGCAGGTTGACCTGCTGCGTTGGAACGCCCGCAGCTCTCTGGTGGACCGGATGGTCGAGATGGGGATGAAGCCCCGCGGCCACCACCTTTTGCGCCGCGAGGCGGCGCTGCGGCGCCGATGGAGGAGCGGCCTGACGCGCCTGTGACCGCGACCCCGGCTTAGCCGAATACGATGACGTCGGCGAGCCGGAGGCCCAGCGCCATGCAGAGGGCCCGGACAGTGCCGAGCTGCGGCCTGCGTCGGCCACCGATCCGTGAGCCCGCGAGGCTGCGTCACGCAGAGCCGCAGGCGGCGCTCAGCGCCGTTCGGTCGACCGACCACGGCGCGACAGCAGGTGCATCCCGTCCGGGCTGAGCAGTGCGAGGTAGACGTGGCCGGCCAGCAGCGCCACCACCGCATACGCCGCAGTTACGTGCAGGTCGCGCGAGCGGGTTACGACTGCCGCGTCGAAACGGCTCCACCACGACATCGGGATGCCGGTCAGGAGCAGGGCCGCCAGCCCGACCGCCACCAGCGCGGCGAACAGCTTCTGGCCCGCGTTGAAGCGGCCCGACTGCAGTTGTGCTTCCGCGTCGCCGACGAGCACCCGCCACGGGCGGAGGAACCAATCGCGGTCGGCCGGCTCCCAGCGGCTCAGCTGGCCTTCCAGTGCGCGCACCTCCGGCCACCTCACCGCCGCGAACACCGCCGGCACCAGCGCCAGTACGGCCGCGGCTGCCAGGTGGGCGCTGCGAACCCAGAAACGCTGTCCGACCGACTGGCTCAGCGCCGGCACGTACAGGACCACGCCGGACAGCACCAGGACCAGCACGGTCGCCGCCACCGTCCAGTGGAGCGCTCTTTCAGTCGCGGATGCGGGCGTCTTCGTCGTAGCCACGCGCCTCCCAGTAGCCGGTACCGGACCTCGGCACGAGCGTGAGTCGCCGCACCCACTTCACGCCCTTGTAGCCGTAGTCGAACGGGACGACCAGGCGCGCCGGCGCCCCGCGCTCGCCACCGAGCTCGGCGCCGCGAAGTCGCAGCGCGATGATGACACCCTCTCGGCGGGCGGTGGCGAGGTCGAGGTAGTCGACGTACGCGCCGTCCGCCGACTCGAACCTGACAGCGCCCGCGCCGTCGGCCACCCCCGACGCGTCGAGGAGGTCGGCGACCGGGACCCCTTCCCAGCGGACCGACGGCACCGACCAGCCGCTGACGCAGTGGAAGTCGGCTGTGACCGACGTGAGCGCCCGGCCCGCAAGCTCGTCCAGGCCGAGCGACTGCGGCCGAGCTACCAGGCCGTCCACGACCAGCCGCCACGTGGATCGGTCCCAGCGGGGGATCGACGCGGTGACGCTGTAGAAGTGAAAGCCGTCGCTCGGGGTGAGCTCGCCCAGCGGGCCCTCCAGCCACGAGCGGAGGGCGGCGGGCACCCCGCCGCCGGCCGCCATCAGGGCCAGGCAGCCGGCCGTCCCGGCCAGGAACAGCCGGCGCCCCAGCGCCGGCCCGGTCATGTCCCGGAGGTGGCGGCAGCCAGCCGGCGGCGCCGCACAAACCGACCGGCCGGCGACTCGGCCTGCCAGAGGCCGCCCTGGACCAGCACGCGACCGCCAGCCACCACCGTATCGACCCGGCCGCGGACCTCCATGCCCTCGAACGGCGAGTAGTCGGTGGCCATGTGCAGCTTCCCGATCGCCGCGCGAGCGTCCGGGTCGACGACCACGAGATCCGCGTCCATGCCGGGGAGCAGCGATCCCTTGGCCGGCATGCCGAACAGCCGCGCCGGCGCAGCCGCGCAAAGCCGCACGACCTCGGTCAGTGCCAGCCGGCCCGCCAGCGCCTCCGAGATCATCAGCGGCATCCGCGTCTCGATGCCCGGCAGTCCGGGCGGGACGCGGCTCGAGTCGTCCGCGTTGGCGGCCTTCTGATCGCCGCCCCAGCAGCAGTGGTCGGAGTGGACTCCTGTCAGCTCGCCACCCAGCGAGCGCCAGAGTCCCCGCGCCGAGCCCGGAGCGCGCAGCGGCGGGCTGCAGACGTAGCGCTCCGGGCATGGCCGGCTGTACACAGACGAGTCGAGGAGCAGGTAGTGCGGACACGTCTCGCCGTAAGCCCTCGCTCCCCGCGCCCTGGCCGCGCCGATCTCGCTCGCGACCTCCGGCAGCGTCACGTGCACCAGGTAGACGGCGGCACGCGCCTGTGTGGCCAGCTCGAGGACGCTCCGAGCGGCGTCGAGCTCGGCGCCCGGCGGCCGCGCCAGCGCGTGGTCGCGGGAGCTGCCCCGGCCCTGGGCGTTCAGCTCGGCTGTGGCCCGCTCGACCAGCGACTCGGTCTCCGCGTGGACCATCACGAGGCTGCGCGACCGCGCGGCCGCGCGCATCACGGCCAGGACGTCGCCAAGCTCCAGCATCATCAGGCCGCGGTAGGCGGTGAAGACCTTCACCGACGGGCACCCCAGGCGCGCGGCCGCCTCGACCTCGGCGAGCGCCGCCGGCCCTGCCTCGCCGAGCACGGCCGCATGGAAGCCGATGTCGGTCCACGACGAGCCGACCGCCTCGTCGATGCGCCTGCGCACCGCCTGTGCGGGCGTCTCGCCAGCTTCGGGGAACGCGAACTCGAGCAGCGTGGTGGTCCCGCCCAGGGCTGCTGCGCGGCTGGCCGACGCGAAGTCGTCGCGGGTGCGGAACTCGCCGAAGGCGACGCCGATGTGCGTGTGTACGTCCACGCCCCCCGGGAGCACCAGCCGGCCATGAGCGTCGATGACGCGAGCGCCGCTCACCTCGACCGCGCCGCGACGTACCAGCCCCGCGACGCGGCGGCCGCGAATCAGCACATCGGCGTCGATTGTCCCGGACTCCAGGACGACCCTTCCTCCCCGAACGACGAGGTCGAGCTCCGCCGCCCGAGTCACAGCTTGTAGCCGAGCAGGAAGCCGCCGGCGAGCGAGACCCAGAGCAGGACTCCCGGGCGGCCCACCGAAACGGGGTGGAGGTCCGTCCAGCGGCCGATCGCGTACGCGAGCGCGGCCGACCCGACCACGAGCTCGGGGAGGCCCAGAGAAGGGAATGCCCGGCAGAGCGCGAACACGGCAGCGAAGGCGGCCGTCGCCAGCAGCCCGGCCATCACGGCCGCCGGGCGCTCGACCTCCTCCAGCAGCGTGGCGGCGACGCCCGCCACCGCCGCCGGCACGAGCACCAGCAGCAGTGTCAAATGCTGGAGGCTGGCGGGCACCAGCGCGGCCGCCGCGCCCAGACCCACGACCTCGGCCGCCAGGCCACGCGGCGATCGGATGCGCCGGGCGACGCGCGAGAGCGCGTACCCCGCGATGGCGAGGGCCGCCATGACGATCCACGCCCCCTGCGTCACGATGAGCTCGTCCAGGATGGACCGCCCACCGAAGTTCGGAAAGAGCGTGCCCAGCGCGGTGCCGGCGGCCGGCACGGCGACGAGCAGCGCCGCCAGCAGCGCCCCCAATCCCAGTCCGAACGTCAGCACGTGGTCGCGCATCCGCGCCCGGTCGTACATGACCGCCACCGACAGCATCCAGGCGGCCGAGCTCAGATACACCATCAGGCGCCCGCCAGCTCACGCACGACATCGGCTGCGGCGTCCGGGTGCGGGAACAGCACGGGTAGGGCCAGTCCCGCCTCGCGGTACGCGGCCAGGCGCTCGCGGCACTCCTGCGGCGGCCCGCACAGCGCGTGCTCGGCCACCAGCGCATCGGGCAGCTCCGCGAACGTCGCCGCCAGGCCGCCATCGCGGGCGAGCGCGCGCAGGCGCTCCAGGAAGTCGGGGTCCAGGCCGGTCTCGGCAGCCAGGTTGGGGAAGTGCACGAGATACGTGGCCAGGATCGGGCGCACCTGCTCGGCTGCCGCGGACACCGACCGCTCCAGCGCAACCACCATCGCCTGGCCGACCTCGCCGCGGAACCCGGGCACGCCGGCCGCTGCGGCGAGGCGGGCCACGGCGCGGCGAGTGTACGAGACCGGCATGAATGCGTTCAGGATCACTCCGTCCGCGGTCCGGCCGGCCAGGTCCAGCGCCCGCGGTCCGGTGACGCACAGATAGACGGGCGGCACGAGCTCAGGCCGCACCTCCGGCACGAGGTCGAAGAGCCGCGAATGCCGGCCCGCGTAGGTCACCGGGACGTCCCCCGCCCACGTGGCCCGGACCGCGTCCACGAACTCCGCCAGGCGAGTCACGGGCCGGTCGAACGCATAGCCCTGCTGGGCGAGCGGCGCCGGTGAGCCCGGCCCCACCCCCAGCACGACCCGGCCCGGCGCCGCCTCCGCAAGCGCGGCCCAGGTGACGGCCACGAGCGCCGCACCTCGTGTGTACACATTGATCGCCGCGCTGCCCACGCGCACCCGCTCCGTGCCGAGGAGCAGGGCGGTCAGCGCGCTGACCGAGTCCCGGGTGACGCGCGTCTCGGCGTGCCAGAGCGAGTCGAAGCCGGCGTCTTCCGCGAGCCGGCCCAGCTCGACCAGGCGCCGCAGGTCCGGTCCGCCCAGGAAGCCCAGTCCGAGCGCCATCAGTCCGTGTACGCCAGCCGGAACAGCGTGCGGACCAGGACCTGGATGGCCCTGCCGATGTGCTCGATCTCGGTCCGCTCGTCCGGCCGGTGGCTGTGCCCGCCCTCGCTCGGGACGAAGAGCATGCCCGTCGGGCAGAGGCTGGCGATGAGCTGGGCGTCGTGCCCCGCGTGGCTCGGCATCCGGCGCCACGGCACCTCGAACTCGCGGCAGGCCTGCTCCAGCAGGGCCCGGATGCCCTCGTCGAACCGCGTGCCGCTCTGCTTCAGGCGCATCTCGATCGTCGCCTCCAGCCCTCGCGCGGCCGCGACGCCAGCGACCACGCCCCGCAGCCCGCGCTCCAGGTCGTCCAGCAGGTCCTGCTCAGGGTGCCGGAAGTCGATCGAGAAGTCGGCGGACCCGGGTACCTGGTTGAAGCCGCCCGGCAGCACGTGCATGCGTCCGACCGTGGCCACCGCCGGCGCCCCCAGCTGCCTGGCCAGCCGCTCGGCGCCGAGCACGACCTCGGCGGCGCCGGCCAGCGCGTCGCGGCGGTGGCTCATCGGGATCGTTCCGGCGTGGCCGCTCACCCCGCTGAACCGGACCCCGAGTCCGCGCACGCCGACGATGCTCTCGACGACGCCGATCACATCGCCCGTCTGGGCCAGCACCGGGCCCTGCTCGATGTGCGGCTCGACGAAGGCCGCGAGGTCGGTGCGGCGCGCCTCGCCGATCCGTGCCGGGTCGAGGTCGCAGGAGCGCATGGCCTCGCCGATCGTGACGCCCTCCTCGTCGACCAGCCGCACCGCCTCGTCGGGCCCGATGGCGCCGACGATGGCTCGACTGCCCCAGAAGTTGGTCACGAACCGGCTCGACTCCTCCTCGCAGTTGGCGAACACCTCGAGCGTCCGGGTGGGCCGGCCCGCGGCCTCCGCCAGCCAGCGGACGGCGCAGCCGGCCATCACCACGCCGGCGATCCCGTCGTACGCGCCGCCCAGCCACACCGAGTCGACGTGCGAACCGGTGAGCACCACCCGCTCATCGGCGCCCGCGAGCCGACCGTAGCGGCTGCCCACCGCATCCACCCGTACCTCCAGCCCGCCGGAGGCGAACCACTCCTCGATCTCTGCCATGACGGCCCGCCACGCGTCGCCGTAGACGAGTCGGGTGACCGAACCGCCGGGACCGGCGCCGTGCCTGCGGAGGGCCGCCAGCAGCCGCCCGGCCTCGTCCGTGACCTGGCGCAGGTCGCCGCTGCTGAAGCCCGGCAGCGTCGCGGGGGCCGCCATCAGGACGGCACCGCCGATGTTCCCGGCGACTCGACCGCGACGCCGTAGAGCCGGTGCGCGGACTCCCTGCTGACGATTCCGTCCAGCACGTCGTCGAGAACCCGCTCCGGGCTGCGCTCCCGGGGGTCGCCGTAGCCGCCCCCGCACGGACTGACGGTGCGGATGGTGTCGCCCGGCCGGCCGAGCAGCGACTGGAGCTTGGAGGGCAGGCGCACCTCGCGTCCCGCCGCGGTCACGAGCACCGCCTCACCCGCGGTACCGTCGGAGCCGCCGAACGCGCCCCTGGGCGGGTGCCGGTGGCCGTCGCCCTCGAGGCTGACGCGTGCCTCCGACAGGAGCTGCGTCTCTCGGATCGAGCCGACCCCGCCGCGCCAGCGGCCGGCGCCGCCGCGGTCGGTGCGCAGCTCGTAGCGGGTGACGCGCAGCGGGTAGTGGGCCTCGATGTCCTCGATCGGGTTGTTGCGCGTGTTCGCGTACAGCACGTCCACCGCGTCGACCCCGTCGCGGCCGGGCCGCCCGCCGTAGGCGCCCTCGGTGATGTCCATGTAGACCCAGTGGCTGCCGTCGACCAGCCCGGTGTAGGCGACCGCGGTCATGTTGCCCATCCCGGCCGCCACGCGGCCGGCACAGACCGGGCGGAGGGCCATCATCAGGGTGTCGGCGACGATGTTGCCCGGCGCGGCCCTGGCGATGGTGGCGGATGGGAACGTGGGGTTGGCCAGCGAGCCGCGCTCCGCCACGATCCGGATCGGCCGCACCAGCCCCGAGTTCTGGGGCACGTGCTCGTGCGTCGCCTGGTCGAGCAGGATCGAGCGCAGCGTCACGTA
>DASQZW010000042.1:0-12998 GCA_035638495.1 Terriglobales bacterium | reverse complement strand
CGGCGCCGTCCACCGCGGCCGCGTCGAGGACGTCGCTCGGGATGGAGCGCAGCGCCGCCAGCAGGAGGATGCCGATGAGCGCGGTCCCGTGCCAGACGTTGACGGCCACGACGCTGACCATCGGCAGCCGGCCCCGCCACTCGAACGGCTGCGCGATCACGTGCGCCGAGGTCAGCAGCCAGTTCAGCCCGCCGTTGACGTTGCTGAGCAGGAAGAACCAGGCGATGGTCCCCAGGACGACGGGGAAGATGAAGGGCAGGAAGAGGGCCGCGCTGACCAGCCGGCGCCCGCGGAACGGCCGTGCCAGCGCCAGCGCCATCAGCAGGCCGAGCGCCAGCTTCAGGGCGGTGCTGGCGCCGCTGTAGACGCCGGTGTTGACGACCATCTGCCAGAAGCCGTCCCAGCCGGCGAGGTACTGGAAGTTGGCCAGCCCGATGAACGCGCCGTCGGAGCCGGGACCGGCGTCGCTGACGCTGAACCACGCCTCCAGGCCGAACGCGTACACGATCGCGCCCAGGCAGAGGACCGCGGCCGGGGCGAGCATGGCGGCGGCGACGAGCAGGTTCCGCCCGGACAGCCGCCGCCGGCCCCGCAGCGGCAGCACGAGCCGCGGATGCGCGTGCACCCGTCCCATCGGCGACCAGTCTAGGTGCGGCGCGCGCCCGTGGCGGTGCCTGGACAAGGTTGTCATTTTCCGGTGCCCCGGCTGCTAGGATGGCCTCGATATGGCCTCGGTCACCTACGAGCACGTCACCAAGCGATACCAGGCGGACACGGCCGCGGTGGACGACCTGAACCTGCAGGTCCGCGACACGGAGTTCATGGTGCTGGTCGGGCCCTCGGGCTGCGGCAAGTCCACCGCGCTCCGAATGCTGGCGGGGCTGGAGGAGATCACCGACGGCGAGATCAAGATCGGCGAGCGCGTCGTCAACGACGTGCCCGCCCGCGAGCGCGACATCGCGATGGTGTTCCAGTCCTACGCGCTGTACCCGCACATGAGCGTCTACGACAACATGGCGTTCGGGCTCAAGATGCGCGGGACGCCCAGGGCCGAGATCCAGAGCAAGGTGGGCCAGGCGGCCAAGATGCTTGGCCTGGAGCCGTTCCTCCAGCGCAAGCCGCGCCAGCTGTCCGGCGGCCAGCGGCAGCGGGTCGCCCTCGGCCGCGCCATCGTGCGCAACCCGCAGGTGTTCCTGCTCGACGAGCCGCTGTCCAACCTCGACGCCCAGCTCCGGGTCGAGACCCGCATCAACCTGCAGAAGCTGCATCGCGACCTCGGCTCGACGTTCATCTACGTGACGCACGACCAGGTCGAGGCCATGACGATGGGCGACCGCATCGCCGTGCTGCGCGACGGCATCCTGCAGCAGGTCGCCGCGCCCCGTGAGATCTACGAGCAGCCGGCGAACATGTACGTGGCCGGGTTCATCGGCAGCCCGAAGATGAACTTCATCCCGGTCACGGTGCAGGGCGACACCGCGAAGGCCTCTGGCTTCGATGTCCAGCTCCCGCGCGCCCCCGGCATCGAGAAGGGCGTGCTCGGCCTGCGCCCGGAGGACCTCAGCGAGGACACCCGAGACGGCACGACCGTGATCGACATGAGCGTCGAGGTGCTGGAGGTGCTGGGCTCGGACCAGTACCTGTACGGAAAGGTGGGCAGCGACGACCTGGTCGCCCGCGTCGACCCGCACTTCCAGGTGTTCGTGGGGGACCGCGTGAAGCTCGGGATCAACATGCGCCGCCTGCACCTGTTCGACTCGGAGACCGAGAACGCCGTCATCTAGAACTGCCGGGACCGGAGCGCAGCCCGGGGTTTGGTAGCCTGCGCTCCGGGCCCGATGACGACGACGCAGATCATCCGCACGCCCGATCAGCGTCTCCGCGTATTCGTGAGCTCCACGCTCGACGAGCTGGCGCCCGAGCGAGCGGCCGCGCGGCACGCGATCACGCAGCTGCGGCTGATTCCCGTGATGTTCGAGGCGGGCGCGCGCCCATACCCACCGCGCGAGCTGTACACCAGCTACGTCTCGCAGAGCGACATCTTCATCGGCATCTACTGGCAGCGCTACGGCTGGATCGGCCCGGGCCAGGAGATCTCGGGCCTGGAGGACGAGTACGTGCTCGCCCGCGGCAAGCCCGCACTGTTCTACGTGAAGCAGCCGGCCCCGGCGCTGGAGCCCGGCCTGGCCGCGCTGCTGGAACGGATCCGGAACGAGGCGAGCGCGTCCTACAAGCGGTTCGCGAACGCCGATGAGCTCCGGGACCAGGTGAGCGAGGACCTCGCCATGCTGCTGACCGACCGGTTCGTCGTCGCCGGGGACGACTCGCGATCGAGCGATGCCGAGCAGCGAGTGGTCGCCGGATCGCTGCCGCAGCCCAGGGGCGCCGTGTTCGGCCGGGACGCCGAGATCGCCGAGGTGGTGGAGCAGCTCGGCCGGCCGGAGGTCCGCCTCGTCACCCTGACCGGTCCGGGCGGGGTGGGCAAGACCACCGTCGCACTGGCGGCCGCGGCCCGCGGCGCCGAGGGCTTCGCCGACGGCGCCGTCTTCGTCTCCCTGGCGACGACTATGGATCCGACGCGCGTCGCGGCCGCCGTGGGCGAGGCGATCGGCGTCAGCGAGCGAGGACAGGAGCCGCTGGACCGGCGGGTGATCGATCATCTCCGGGACCGCGAGCTGCTGCTCGTGCTGGACAACGTCGAGCAGCTCGTCGAGGCGGCTCCGCTCGCCAGCGAGACACTCGACGCGGCACCCCGCCTCAAGATCCTGGCGACCAGCCGCGAAGCGCTGCGGGTCCGGGGCGAGCACGTCGTGATGGTCGGCCCGCTCGCGACCCCGAGCCGGAACTGTGCCCGCCAGGTCGGGCTGGAGGAACTCCGTCGCGTGCCCACGGTCGCGCTCTTCGTGGAGCGAGCGCGGGCCGCCCTGCCGGGATTCGAGCTCACCCGGGAGAATCGAGACGCGGTCAGCGAGATCTGCTGGCGGCTGGACGGGATCCCGCTCGCCATCGAGCTCGCGGCCGCCCGGAGCAACCTCCTCACTCCGCAGGACATGGTGGAGCGCCTGGAGCGGAACCCGCTGCTCCTCCTGACTCGCGGCCCGCGCGACCTACCGGAGCGTCAGCGGACCCTGCGCGCCGCCATCGAGTGGAGTCACGTGCTACTCAGCGGCGAGGACGCGCAGGTGTTCCGGAGGCTGGGCGTGTTCGTCGGCGGCTTCACGCTGACCGCGGCGGAGGCGGTGTGCGGCAGCGGCGCGGTCGACGTGATGGAGGCGGTCGAGTCGCTCCTCGAGAAGAGCCTGGTCATCCGCACGGGCGGAGCGGGCCAGCAGGCCCGGATGCGGATGCTGGACACGATCCGCGAGTTCGCCCTGGAGCGGCTGGCGGAGAGCGGCGAGATGGAGGCGACGGCGCGGCTCCACGCCGACTACTTCGCCGGCTTCGCGCAGGCGGCCTCGCGCGGCCTGACGGGGCGCGACATGGCCAGGTGGCTGGAGCGAATGCGGGGCGAGCGTGACAACCTGTGGGCGGCGCTGACGTGGTCGGTCGAGGGTGGAGCGGAACGGCCGTTGGAACGAGAGCGGACCGGCTACCGGCTGGCCGCCGCGATGTGGTTCTTCTGGTTCGCGGACGGCACCCTCGGTGAGGGCAGGCGCTGGCTCGACAGGCTCGTCACCGGCGACGACACCGAGGCGGAGGCGAGGCTGGCCGCCGATCAGCGTGTGCTTCGGGCGAGGGCGGTGGCCGGCGCGAGCTGGCTGGCATACGTGCAGTCGCGGCTGGACGAGGCCAACGCCCTGGCCGAGCGGAGCCTGCGCATGGCGGCCGGCGACGAGAACCCGTACGGGGAGCTCACCGCGTGGACCACGCTCGCGGCGGCCGCATTGGCCCGGGACCAGTTCGACCGGGCCACGGAGCTGTTCGAGAAGAGCCTGGCGTTTGCGCGAAGCGCGGATCTCGGGTGGTGGACCGCGGTGTCGCTGCACAACCTGGCGTTCGTCGCGTTCCGGAGGGGCGACCTGGACACCGCCGAGCGGACGGCACGCGAGGCCATCGCGCTGCGGCGCGAGATCGCCGACGTGTACGGGCTCGCGAGCTCGCTGATCAACCTGGGGGCGATCGCGGTCGCGAAGGGCGACACGGCCGGCGCCCGCGTCGCCTACCAGGAGAGCCGCGAGCTGCTGCAGCGGTTCGGCACGCTGTACCTGAAGGCCGAGCTGCTGCAGGACCTGGCCGAGATGCTGACGGCGCTGGAGCGTTCCGAGGCGGCCGTGCGCACACTGGGCAGCGCGGAGACCCTCCGGGTCGCGATCGGGTCCCCGCTGGCCGGCTGGAGGCGGGCGACGCACGAACGGATGCTCGTCGACCTGCGGGAGCGACTGGGCGAGGAGGCGTTCCGATCGGCCTGGTCGGCGGGCGCTCGAATCCCCGCCGACGACGCCGCGTCGGAGGCGCTCCTCCCGGCCGAGTGACGACCACCGCCGTCGCCCTGGCGTTCGGATCGGCCCTCCTGCACGCCGCCTGGAACCTGCGGCTCAAGGCGGCTGCCGACCCGCTGCGGCTCGCGGCGGTCGCTCTGCCGCTGGGCACGCTGCTGGTGACGCCCGGCGTGGCGGCGGCCTGGCTGGCCGGCGGCCGCCCGGGTCTGCCCTGGCAGGGGTGGGCGCTGGCGGCGGTGTCGGGGCTGGTCGAGCTGGCTTACTTCCACGCGCTCTCCGCCGCCTACCGGCGTGGCGACGTGTCCTCCGTCTACCCCGTGGCCCGGGGGACCGCGCCCGTGCTCGCGGCGCTGGCCGGCGTCGTCCTGCTCGGCGAGCGCCTCACGCCGCTGCAGTCGGCGGGAGTGGTGGTGCTGCTGGCCGGGATCTGGCTGGCCCGTCCGCCCGTGAGCAGCCGGGCGGCGCTCGCGCCCGCCCTGCTGACCGGCGTCCTGATCGCCGCCTACACCACCGTCGACCGCCTCGGGGTTCGCCTGGGCCCCTTCTGGCTCTACGCGTGGGCGGTCTTCGCCGCGACGTCGCTGTGGCTGCTGCCCTGGGCCAGGCCGGCGCTTGCGGTCCAGGCGCTGCCGGTCGGCGTCCTCACCGTCGGCGCGTATGGCCTGGCGCTGGCCGCGCTCAGCCTGGCCCCGCTGGCGCTGGTCGCGCCGCTGCGCGAGTCGGGCGTGGTCGTCGTGGCACTCTGGGGCGTCCTCCGGCTCGGCGAGCGCGAGCGGGCACCGCTGAAGGTGGGCGGCGCGGCCGCCGTGCTGGCCGGCGCCGCGCTGCTCGCGGTGGGTTAGGGGGGGAGCGCCAGACGGCGGTCCAGCTCGCCGAAGAAGCCGGCCGAGCGCCACGCGGCCCGGCTCCCCACCACGTAGAGCCGGAGCTGCGCGCGCGTCACCGCGACGTTGAGGATGTTCGGCGACGCACCGGCCCACCGCAGGGCCCGCGGCCGGCTCGGGTTTCCGCCGAGCAGCAGCACCACCGCCTCCGCCTCCTTGCCCTGGAAGGTGTGGATGGTCCCGATGCCCTTCTCTGCCCAGTCCGCAACGGCCGGCGCGACACGGTTCGTCCTGGGGTCACGGAACCGCTGCCGGAACAGCCGCCGCGCGCGCGCCGCGACGCTGCGGAAGGGCGAGATCACGAACACGTCGGGCCGCCGGCCGTGGACGAACGCCTCCCGCAGCAGCGCGTCCAGCAGGGTGGCGACCTCCTCGCCCTCCTCCTCGACCCAGTGCTCCTCCGTGGCGCGGCCCCGGACGTCGACCCACCGCGTGGGACCGAGCAGGTCGCCCACCGGCGAGTGTCGCTCGGCGGTCGCCGGCACCATGAGGCCGTCGTACGCGATCGCGTTGGAGATGTCGAACATCGGGCTGACGCAGCGGCGGTGCACGCGCAGCGGGCAGCCCAACCACGTGCCGTCGCGCAGCCGGGCGCCGACCGGGTTGGCGTGGTCGGCGATGACCTGGACCGACGTCTCCGCGGGATCCCAGAACCGGTCGACGCCGGCGCGCTCGCGCAGACGGCGATACGCGCGGACGGGGAGCGTCACGACGGGCGGGATCTGCCGCGGGTCGCCGATCACCAGCGCGCGCCGCGATCGCCAGAGCGCGCCCAAGGCGTGCGCCGGCTGCGCCTGGCCGGCCTCGTCCACGAACAGCCAGCCCAGCTCCTCCCGGCCCAGTCCGCGGAACAGTCGCGCGAACGACGCGAACGTGGTCGACACCACCGGCACGACCAGGAAGAGGGAGGACCAGAGGTGTCCCACCATGCCGGCGTTGGCCTCGGAGCCCTCCGGATCGAGCCGCCCCGTGACCAGGTCGATCGCCGCGGCGATGTTCTCGCGCAGCGGCCGGGCGGCCGCCAGCGCGCGGTGCAGGCCGACGGCGGCGACGAAGACCTCGGCGCGGGCGCGCTCGTGCTCGGCGGACGCCCACGGCAGCCCGCGCTGCCGCTCCGCGTCCGGCAGGCTCCAGAAGTCGTCGTCGTCGCCGCCTCGTGCGCGGAACGCCGACTCGCGCTTGAGCGCGGCCAGGAACGCCCTCCGCGCCCCGGTCCAGTCGGGCGCCTCGCCGGACGCCATCGTCTCGCGCAGGTTGGGCTCGCGAAACCAGACACCGCGGGCGAACCGGCGCCGGTTCCGGGCGTTGCCCAGCACCGCGGCCACGAGGCCCCAGGCCGGCGCCGCGGTCAGCGAGCTCGCGACCTCCCGGTAGTAGTCGAGCCGGGGGCGCACCGACTCGTCGATCGTGTCCAGGGCCGGGATCTCGCGCGTGACGTTCTCGACCGCTCCGTTGATGGAGGACGCCACGACCATCTCGAAGCCGCGCACCTCCGGGCGGACGCGCCAGGCGGGGCGCGACTGGCCGCCGACGGTCACGCGATCGCCGGGCCGAAAGGCATCCTCGGGCCGCTCCAGCTCCACGAGCCGGCGGGCGCGCTCGGTGACGATCGCCGCGATGACGTCCCGCAACAGCGTCGTCTTGCCCGTTCCCGGCGGTCCGTTGATCGAGAACAGGCCGCCGCCGGCGGGCAGGAGCCGCTCCAGGGACAGGTCGATCGCTGCCTGCTGCATCAGCGATTGGGGCGGCAGGCCGGGCGCCGGCCAGCGCGCCGACGGCACCGCCTGCGGCCGGACCGCCGCCCGGGCCACCGCGGCGTCGTGCCAGATGTCGGCGCGCGGCTCCTCGTCGGACCGCCGGAGAAAGCGGGCCAGCGCGGCACCGGCGTCACCGCCCGTCACCGCCGCCTGGACCCGCTCCAGGTCCTCCAGGTAGAAGCTGTTGACGATGTCCTCGTCCGCCGTGTCCGTCGTCTCGTGCCGCCACGAGCGCCGGACGACCGCGGTCCACGGCGACGCCCGCGCCGGGGTCCAGCCGATCTCGCCACTGATCTCCTCGACTTCCGCGGCGAGATCGGCGGCTCCCATGGCGGCCGCCTCGCCGGCCTCCTCGGAGGACTCGGCCCGCCAGCGCCTGGCGAACGCTGCCGCCGCCTCGCCGCTCGCCGCCGGGAAGCCGAGGAGGGGCTGCCCCTCGCGGAGCCGCCCGAGCGCCCACGGGAAGCTGGCCAGGACATACGTGCGCGCGATCGGGTGGCCGCGGTGGTCGACGGCGAACCCCGCGAGGCAGCCCTCGCCGAGCGAGCGCTCGCGGTCCGCCGGGACCCGGGATTCCGTGCGGTCCGGGTCGTCGCGGTCCGCCCGCAGGAGCCCGAGCAGTTCCGCGACGGCGTCGTCGTGACGGAAGAGTCCCAGGTACACGTAGTGGTGCGCGACCCACCGCGTCCCCCGGTCGTCCGCGATCGACGCGACCGGCCACGGCGGCGCCTGCCCTGGCCGCACGCCGACCAGGCCGGGGTCGTCGCCGGGCGCCGTGGGCAGGCCGTGACCGGACGGCGCCGGGACGCGGGGCAGGGTCAGGACCTCGGTCTCGTACCAGAACCGGAGGACCGCCGGGTCGATGACCGCTACGGTCGCGTGACCGCTCCGTCGGATGCCGACGTCACCTGGGCGGCGTACTTGGCGAACACGCCGGTCCGGTAGCGCGGCTCCGGCGGCGACCAGTCGCGCATACGCTCGGCCACGTCGACGCCCTCGACCTCGATGCGCCGCGCCTCCACGTCCACGGCGATCAGGTCGCCGTCCCGCAGCGCCGCGAGCGGCCCGCCCACCGCCGCCTCGGGCGCGACGTGGCCGATCATCAGCCCCTGCGTGGCGCCGGAGAAACGGCCATCCGTGATCAGGCACACGGAATCTCCCAGGCCCTGCCCGACCAGCGCCCCCGTGACCTGGAGCATCTCGCGCATGCCGGGCCCGCCCTTCGGCCCCTCGTACCGGATCACGACCGTGTCGCCCGCCCGGACCTGGTTGGACAGCACCGCGGCCAGCGCGTCCTCCTCGCGGTTGAACACGCGCGCCGGGCCCCGGTGGCGCTGCGGGGCGTGATGCGCCACCTTGATCACGCAGCCGTCCGGCGCGAGGCTGCCCTTCAGGATGTACAGGCCGCCGTGCGCGCTGAACGGATCGGCCAGCGGCCGGACGACCTCCTGACCGGGCGTCTCCCGGACGCCCGCGCACTCCTCCGCCAGCGTGCGGCCGGTCACGGTCAGCGCCGAGCCGTCCACGAAGCCCCCCGCGATCAGCCGGCTGGTCAGGAGCGCGATGCCGCCCGCGCGGTGCAGCTCGGGAGCCGCGAACCGGCCGCCCGGCTTCAGGTCGCACAGCAGCGGCGTCCGGCGCGAGACGCGGTCGATGTCGTCGACGGTGAGGTCCACGCCCACCTCGCGCGCCAGCGCGACCAGGTGCAGGACGGCGTTGGTCGAGCCGCCCGAGGCGGCCACCGCAGCGGCGGCGTTCTCGAAGGCGGTCCGGGTCAGGATCCGCGACGGCCGCAGGTCGGCTTCCAGCGCGCGGATGACCAGGCCGCCGAGCGCGCGGGTGGCCGGCTCCCGGGCCGGGTCCATCGCCGGGATCGAGTTGTGGCCGACGGGGGAGAGGCCGATGACCTCCATGACCATCGACATCGTGTTGGCCGTGTACTGGCCGCCGCACGCCCCGGGACCCGGGCAGACCGACGCCTCCAGCTCGCGCAGATCGGACTCCGTCATCCGCCCGGCGCTCACCGCGCCGATGGCCTCGAAGATCTCGCCGACGGCCACCTGCCGGCCGCGATAGGAGCCGGCCGCGATCGAGCCCGAGTAGACCAGCACGCCGGGGCGGTCGAGGCGGGCCATCGCCATGGCCATCGCCGGCACGGTCTTGTCGCAGCCGGTGATGCACAGGAGGGCGTCGAAGTAGTGGCCGCGGCCTACGAGCTCGACGGAGTCGGCGACCAGCTCGCGCGAGACGAGCGAGGTCTTCATGCCCTCGGTCCCCATCGTGATCCCGTCGGAGATGGAGATCGTGTTGACCTCCATCGGCGTCGCGCCCGCGTCCCGGACGCCGGCCGACGCCCACGCGGCCAGCTGGCGGTGGTTGAAGTTGCACGGCATCGTGCCGATCCAGGCGTGGTTGACGCCGACGATCGGCCGCTCCAGATCCTCGTGGCTGAAGCCGATGTTCAGGAGGTAGGACCGCGCGGCCGCGCGCGAGAGCCCGTCGTAGAGGGTGCGGCTGTACCTGCGGGAATCGGTCATGGGGAACAGAAACTCTACACGCGGCGCACGGCGCCCGCGATCCGCACGACCAGATACGTGCCGAACGCGAGGCTCGTGATGAAGAAGCTCACCGGGTGCGGCTGGTAGAACGCGATCGTCAGCCCGACCCACGTGAAGAGCAGGGCCAGGCCCGCGGAGATGGCGATCGCCGCGGCCGGCCGCTGGGTCCACCGGATGGCGATCGCGGCGGGGGTGACGATCAGCGCGAAGATGAGCAGCACGCCGACGACCTGGACGGCCTCGGTGACCGCCAGCGCGAGCACGGCCATGAACGCGATCGACAGCGCCGTCACCGGCACGCCCCGGGCGGCGGCCAGGCTCTCGTCCACCGAGCTGAACAGCAGCGGGCGGTACAGCACGGCCAGCGCGATGAGGGTCGGGATGGCTGCCACGACGACGATCTCCACGTCGCGTTCGCTGATGCCCAGGATCTCGCCGAAGAGCAGCGCGTAGGCCTCGGTCGCGTAGCCGGTGTACAGCGAGATGAACAGGACGCCCAGCCCCAGCGTCCAGGCCAGCACGATCCCAATCGTCACGTCACGCCCCCGGATCCGGCTGCCGAGGGCGCCGATCGTGACCCCGCTGCCGAGGGTGAACGCCAGCAGCCCGAACACGGGGCTCAGCCCCAGCACCACGGCCCCGGTGGCGCCGGCGAATCCGATGTGGGACAGCGCGTGCGCGGCGAACGACGTGCTCCGCACCACCACGAAGTAGCCGATCGCCCCGGCGACGATCGCGACCACCGTTCCGGCCTGGAACGCGTGGACCATGAAGTCGTACTGCAGCATCGTGGCCAGGTCGTCCAGGGGGTTCCAGCTCAGCGGCGGGGTGGTGTCGGTGATCCTGAGCAGGACGGAGAGCTCAGCTGGCGTGGGGATGCGCCACCTCCTCGTCCAGGCCGACCACGAAGACGCGCCCGCGCCGGTCGTGGATGACCTCGATGGGCGCGCCGTAGATCCGGCTCAGCGACCCGCTCGTGATGATCTCCGCCGGCGTCCCCACCGCCACCCGGCCCTGGGCGACATAGACCACGAGGTCCAGGAGCGGCAGCAGCGGGTTGACGTCGTGCGCCACCATGACCACGGTCAGGCCGCTGGACCGGGCCACCTCGCCGATCAGGCCGACGATGGCGCCCTGGTTGCGGACGTCGAGGTTGGACAGCGGCTCGTCCAGCAGGAGGATCCGGGGCCGGCCGACCAGCGCCTGGGCCAGGAGCAGGCGCTGCTGCTCGCCGCCGGAGAGCCGGCCCATCGGCCGGCCCGCATACGCGGCAGCGCCCACTGCCTCGATCGCCTCGCCGATCGCCCGCTTCCGGTCGGTGCGGGTCCAGTCGAGCAGCGGCAGGCCCCACCGGTGGCCGTCGAGGCCCAGGCCGACGAAGTCGACGCCGCGGATCGAGAACTCGGGGTCGAACGCCGCGCCCTGGGGGACGTATCCGATGAGGGAGCTGCCGCGCCGGGGGCGCTGGCCGAGCACCTCGAGGCTGCCGCCGGCCGGCGGGAGCAGCCCGAGCAGGAGCCTGACGAGGGTGGATTTGCCAGCGCCGTTCGGGCCCAGCACCACCGTGAACGCGCCAGTAGGGATCGAGAACGTGGCGCCCGACCAGATGGTCCGGGCGCCGTAGCCGGCCGCGAGGTCGGCGGCCACGATGGCGGGCGGCATGCTGCTACCTCGCCAGCGCGTCGGCATTCAGCGCGTTCTCCAGGGCGAGGAGCTGGGCGAGCTGCCAGTCCTGGAACGTCGTGCCCTCCGGCTCCATCGTCTCCGAGACGCCGACCACCTGGATGTCGGCCGCAGCGGCCAGGTGCTTGATGTTGGTGGTCGTGTTGCTGATCGTCTGCACGTTGTAGACCAGCACCTTCGCCTGCTTCTCCCGGATCTGGTTCTCGAACTCGATCACGGCGCCGACCGGCGGCTCAGTGCCCTCGGCGACCGCGGTCATGAACTCCTGCGGCGAGATCAGGTCGAGGCCCAACGCGGCGGCCATGTACGCGAAGATGCTCTCCGTCGCGGCGACCTTGACGCCGCTGAACTTCCGATTGATCTCGGCTATCCGGTCCCGGTACGGCTTGAAGGAGGCGTCCAGCGCGGCCCGCCGCTGGTCGAAGTACGCCGCGCCGGCCGGGTCGGCCGCCTTGAAGGTGGCTGAGATCCGGTCGGCGATCACCGCGACCCACGTCGGGTGGTACCAGAAGTGCGGGTTGTCACCCCGCTTCTTGCCCAGCGCGTCGGCAACAGTCAGCACCCTGCGGTGGCCGCTGCCACCGGCGGCGATCATGTCCTGGGCCCACGTGTCGTAGCCCGCGCCGTTCACGATCACCACATCCGCCAGCGCGATCGCGCGCGAGTCGTTCGTGTTGGTCGGGTACAGGTGCGGGTCGGCGTTGGGGTCGGTGACCACGCTCTGCACTTCCGCGCGGGTGCCGCCGAGCTGGGCGGCGATGCTGCCCCAGAAGTTCTCCGCGGCGACCACCCGCAGGACCGAGCCGCCCGGGCCGCCCGCCGGCGCGGGTCCGCTGCACGCCGCCACCACCGCCAGGGCGGCGATCGCGACCAGGATCCTCGCTCTCACCGCAACAGTATTGCACAAGTGACTTGCTCAAGTGCAATGCGTGAGATCGGGCGCTCAGACAGTAGACTCATTGCTGTGCCACGTCCCAGCCCGGTGACAGACGCGGTGAAGGCGATCCTCGCGGCCGAGGACCGGCATGCGTGGGGCCTCGACGAGCTGCTCGATGCCGTGCGCCGCCGGATCCCGGGCGCCGACTTCTCCACGGTCTTCCGAACGATGCACGGGCTCGAGCGGGAGGGCGTTGTCGACCAGGTCGACCTGGGCGACGGCAAGGCGCGGTTCGAGACGCGCCGCGACCATCACGAGCACATCCGCTGCACCGTGTGCGGCCTGGTGTCCGAGGTGCCCGGGTGCGTGGTGGAGGACGTGGTCGCCCAGATCCAGCGGCGGACCGGTTACGTGGTGAACGGCCATCACGTGGTCTTCGCCGGCGTCTGCCGGCCCTGCCGGGCGGCGGCGCGCCGAGACCGGACGACGGCTCGCGCGGCCCGCACGGGCTGAGGAGGACCCGGTGCGAATCGGCTTCAGCATCGACCCCCGGCAGGCGCTGGCCGAGGCGGACGAGCTCCGGCTGGTCGAGCTCGGCGCCCGGCTCGGCTACGACTCGGCGTGGACGCCGTCCGGGCCCGACCGGGCCGCGTTCGACCGCTGCCTGCGCTGGCACGCCGTGTCCGGCCTGCCGACCGGCATCTCGGTCGTGCCCGCCTCCGGCCAGCCGCCCGCGTTCTACGCGGAGCACGCGGCCCGGGTCTGGGAGGAGACGCGACGCCGGTTCACGTTCGGCGTCG
>DASQZW010000041.1:0-2302 GCA_035638495.1 Terriglobales bacterium | reverse complement strand
CCCAAGCCCTTCGCCTGGACCAAGAGCGCCGACCAGATCCTGTCGTCGGTTGCCGCTTTTTGCCGGCGCATTTCGGTTCCGGGACACTAGACGACGACCCCTTCCTCGCGCAGCGCCGCCATCCTGAGGGCGTCCACGCCGACCTCCGCCAGCACCGCAGCGGTGTCCTCCCCGAGCCGCGGCGGGCCCTTCCGGCGCCAGTCGTCGCCCAGCCGCACCGCGGGCGCGAGCTCCAGGCCGGTCGGCTGCTTCACGACCATGCCCCGCGCCCGGACCTGCGGGTGCGCGGCGACCTCCTCCAGCTCGAGCACGGGCTCGCAGCAGGCGTCCAGGTCGCCCAGCGCAACCGCCCACTCGTCGCGTGCGCGCGTGGCGAAGATCGCGCTCAGCGTCGCGCGCACGCGCTCCTGCTCCTCGCCCTCGGCGTACTGGACGTCGACCAGGTCCGGCCGGCCGAGGACGCCGCAGAGCGTGCGCCAGAACTTCGGCTCCAGCGCGCCGACGGAGAGGTACCGGCCGTCCGCGCACTCGTAGACGCCGTAGCAGGCGTAGCGCCCGGTCAGGCGGTGGCCTCCGCGGGCGATCGGTCCCTGCTCGTCGACCTGGGCCAGCGGCACCGCGAGCCAGGAGAGGGCGCCGTCCGTCATCGAGACGTCGAGGAACCGGCCCGGGCCGCCGCGGGCGACCGCCAGCAGCGCGCCCAGGATCGCGGTGGCGGCCGCCTGGCCACCGCCGCCGATGTCGGCGACCTGCACGGCCAGCGGGTGGGGCGGCTCGCCCCGGCGCGCGTTGAGCGACAGCGCGCCCGCGACCGCCACGTAGTTGAGGTCGTGCCCCGCGCGGCCCGCCCACGGCCCGTCCTGGCCGTAGCCCGTGATCGCCGCCATCACGAGGCCGGGGTTGCGGTCGCGCAGCACCGGCCAGCCCAACCCGAGGCGGTCCATAACGCCTGGCCGGTTGCCCTCGACCACGACGTCCGCCCGCTCGGCCACCGCCAGGAACAGCTCGCGGCCGGCGGCCCGCTTGAGGTCGAGCGCCAGACTTCGCTTGTTGCGGTTCAGGGCGTTGAACAGGACGCTCTGGCCGTCTCGCAGGGGCGGATACCAGCGCATGTAGTCGCCCGACCCCGGCTCCTCCACTTTGATGACGTCCATCCCCATGTCCGCCAGGAGCAGGGTGCAGAATGCTCCCGGCAGCAGCCTGGTCAGGTCGAGCACCCGGATCCCGTCGAGCGACATCGGGCCCCATTGTGTCCCCTGTAACAGGTGGACGTACCAATGCGCAGGAGATGTCAGCGCCGGATCCGGTCTCCCGGCCGCGCCTGCGCGTGGTGGAAGGGGAGCACTACGCGGACTGGGAGTCCGTCTACGCCCACAACGTCGTCGCGGTGTACCGGGTCGTCTTCCGGCAGGTGGGCAACCGCCCGGACGCGGAGGACCTGGCCGAGGAGGTGTTCCTCGCCGCCCTCCCACGGCTGCGGCTGCCGGCACCGGCGGCGAGCGTGCGCTCGTATCTCGGCGCGACCGTTCGCACGGTCGTCGCGGACCACTGGCGCCGGCACTACGCGGCCCCGCCGGCCGCGCCGCTCCCCGACGACGTGATGGCGGCGGAGCCGGATCTGCCGAGCGGTGACAGTGGCGGTCGCGTGGCCGGGCTTCTGGCCAGGCTGCCGGAGCGCTTCCGGCAGATCCTGGTGCTGCGGTTCCTGCGCGGCCTCTCGGTCGGCCAGGCGGCCGCCGAGATGGGCGTGACGGCCGGCAACGCCCGCGTGCTCCAGTACCGCGCGCTGAGGCGTGCCGCCGAGCTGGCGGAGGAGGGCGAGTCATGAGCCCGGAACGTCGGGTCGGACGCTTCGTGGAGGACCTGCTCCGCAACCGCCGGCCGCGCCGGTTCCGCGCGACGGCGGATGAGCTCGCCGCCATGCGGGCGGCGGCGGAGCTGCGCGCGTCACGGCCCGGCGCCGACCTGCCCGACCCGTTCTTCGTGGACCGGCTCGGACGCCGCCTGCGCGAGGAGCTGACGGGTGACGCCGGCGGCCGGTCGCTGACCCGGCGCCGCCTGCTGCTGGGCGCCGGCACGGCGGCGGCCGCCGCCGTCGCGGGCGGTGCCGCCGGCGTCGCGGGCGATCGCGCGCTGAGTGCGGCCGCCGGACGGGAGCTGGTCCCGGAGGGCGCCACCTGGCAGCCGGTGCTGGCCGCGTCGGCGGTGGCGGTGGGCCGGGCGGTCCGGTTCTCGACCGGCGCGATCGAGGGGATCGTGGTCAACGAGGGCGGCCGGTATCGCGCGTTCTCGGCGACGTGCA
>DASQZW010000040.1:0-4509 GCA_035638495.1 Terriglobales bacterium | reverse complement strand
CGGCCCGACGACCTCGTGCTGGCCGCCGCAGTGCCCGACGAGGAGCAGGACCAGTGGCGCTGGCTCGGCTGGCTGCCCCACGTGACGTCCGAGCCGGCGGGGAGCCTGTCGCCCTGCGTGGTCTGCGGCCGAACCGCGGCCCGCGGACTGGTGGACCGCCTCCTCTCCGTGGTCGCCGAGCGCCGCGAGGCGCGCCTGGCGTTCCACGGCACCGGGGTCGAGCGGCTCGGCCCGTCGATCGTCGTGTTCCTGCACGAGCGCGCCGAGCTGCCGCGGGGGCCGGCGGCCGTCCTGCTCGAACAGGGCCCGGCCGTGGGCGTCTGCGTCGTCTGGCTGGGCGGCGACCGCGATTCCCTGCCGGCGGAGTGCGGCGCCGTGGTCGACCTGGATGGGAGCTCGCGCGGCACGGTGACGTTCCCGCTCGAGGGCGAATCGCTGGAGGCCGGCGGCGTGGACGGCGCCCCGGCCGGCGTCGCCGGCGACGTGGCGCGGGCGCTGGCGCCCGTGCGCGACGTCAGCGCACGCGAGTCGCAGGCCGCGATCCCGCGCCGGGTGGACCTGGTGGACCTGCTCGGCCTGGGCTCCGGCGCGGAGGCTCGGATCATGGCCAACTGGATCTGGGACCGCGCGGCGCCGCAGCAGCGCCGCCTCACGGCGGTCGTGGGCCTGGCCACCGGCGGCGAGCCGGTGGCCGTGAGTCTGCGCGAGGACGGGCCCCACGCCCTGGTCGGCGGCATGACGGGCTCCGGCAAGAGCGAGCTCCTGCAGTCGCTGGTCGCCTCGCTCGCGGTCGCCCACTCCCCGCGCAGCCTGAACTTCCTGCTCGTCGACTACAAGGGCGGCGCCGCGTTCAAGGACTGCGTCGACCTGGCTCACACCGTCGGCTTCGTGACCGACCTGGACGGACACCTCGTGCACCGGGCCCTGGCGTCGCTGCGAGCCGAGCTGCGCCGCCGCGAGGAGATGCTGCGCGACGCCGGGGCCAAGGACCTGCTCGACCTGGAGCGCCGCGACCCGGACCGCACGCCGCCGAGCCTGCTCATCGTGGTCGACGAGTTCGCCGCGCTCGCGGCGGAGCTGCCGGAGTTCGTCGACGGCATGGTGGACGTGGCGCAGCGCGGCCGCAGCCTGGGCATCCACCTGCTGCTGGCCACGCAGCGCCCGCAGGGCGTGATCAACGACCGGATCCGCGCCAACACGAACCTGCGCCTCTCGCTGCGGTTCAGCGACGAGTCCGAGAGCATGGACGTGATCGGCACTCGCGACGCGGCCCGGCCCGGCCTGCCGTCCGGCCGCGCATTCGCGAGGACCGGGCCGGGCGACGTGATCGAGTTCCAGGCGGGCTACGCCGGCGGCCGGGTGGCGGCCGCGAGCGGCCCGGCGCCGGTCGTCGTCCGCGACCTGGCGTTCGGCGGCGTGCCCGTCGCGCCCATCGGCCACCACGGCAGGTCACCGGCCGAGCCGGTCACCGACCTGATGCGGCTGGTCGCCGCGGTCCAGGTCGTGAACCGGACCCTCGACATCCCCACGCCCCGGCGTCCCTGGCTGCCCACCCTGCCGGAGGTGATCCCGCTCGCATCTCTCCCGGCGGCGCGCCCGCGCCGTCCGGTGCTGGGCGTGTCCGACGACCCCGCCGGGCAGCGGCAGGTCCCGGTCGAACTCGACCTCGCGGGAGACGGCAACCTGCTCGTGCTCGGCGCCAGCGGCAGCGGCAAGACGTCGTTGCTACGGGCGATCGCTGCCTCGGCCGCGCTGAGCGCGCCGCCGACCGAGCTGCACATCTACGGCCTCGACTTCGCCACCCGCGGGCTCCGGCCGCTGGAGGCGCTTCCCCACTGCGGCGGCGTGATCTGCGGCGACGAGCCAGAGCGTGTGATCAGGCTGCTGGGCATGCTTCGAGCCGAGGCCGAACGGCGCAAACGGCTGCTCTCGGCGAGCGCCGCGGCAACGATCGCCGAGCACGCCAAGCGAGACGGCCACGAGGGCCTGCCCACCATCCTGCTGCTCCTCGACGGGTATCCGGGGTTCGTCTCGGCGCTGGAGGGGATCGACATCGGCGTCCACGTCGACGCGCTGCGCGAGCTGGTCGCCGAGGGCCGCCCGCTGGGCATCACGTTCGTCATCGCCACGGACCGGCAGGCGGGCTACCTGAACGCGCTGAGCGCCAGCGTGATGCGGCGCGTCGTGCTGCGCATGGCGACCGACGACGAGTACGCGATGTGCGGGCTCGCCCGCGCTGTGTACGCGGGCGCCCGCCTGCCGCCCGGCCGCGGGTTCACGGAGAGCGGGTTCGAGGTTCAGTGCGCCATCGCCGGCGCCGACCCGACGGGCGGCGGCCAGGCCGCCGCGCTGGCCGCCATCGGCGCGAGCCTCCGCGAGCGGCACGGCGACGGCGACGCGGCGCCCGTGCGGCTGCTGCCGACGCGGGTCCCGCGCGGGTCCCTGCCGCCGCCGGAACGGCCGCTGGAGGCGGTGGTCGGCATCGAGGACCGCGGACTGGAGGCGACGCGCATCGACCTCGACGAGGGCCACTTCCTCGTGGCCGGGCCCCGGCGGAGCGGCAGGTCGACGGCGCTGGCGACGTTCGCCGTCTCGCTGCGGCGGTCGCCCGAGCCGCCGGAGCTGCACCTGGTGGCCCCGCGGCGGCAGAGCCGGCTGTCCGAGCTCGGCCTCTGGGCGACGGTCGCCGTGGGCCTGGACAGCTGCATGGCGGGGATCGAGCACCTGGCCGCCGCCGCGCGCGAGAGCGACCGGCCGTTCCGGATCCTGGTGATCGACGACGGCGAGGAACTGGTTGACGGCGCCATCCCCGAGCTCGACTGGATCGCGCAGCGTGGTCACGAGCACGGCCTGCGCATCCTGGTGGGGGCAGAGACGCACGCGGCGCAGCGCGCGTTCGGGGGCTGGCTGACGCTCGTGCTGCGCGAGCGCCAGGGGCTGCTGCTCGATGCGGACCCGGCGGTCGACGGCACGATCCTCGGGACGTCGCAGCTGCCGCGGCGGCGGGGTGCGTGGCCGGCCGGGCGTGCCTACCTGGTGCGCAGGGGGGCGGTGGAGTTGGTCCAGGTGGCCGCCGACTGAAGCCGGCGGGGCCACCTGGACCCTCCGGCCGCGCCTCTAGCTGTTGCCCCCGGCCATCATGATGTCGGACAGGATCCGGTTGATCGAGACGCTGAGCTGCTTGACGTCCGCGTCCCACTTCTTGAGCAGCCCCTCGACCTGCGGCACCACCTGCGCCTTGTACGTCTGCGCGTGGCGCCCGTCCCACTCCATCGGATTCGTCAGCACCGAGTTCCGCCGAGCGAACCTGGCGCGGAGGTCGGCGATGCCCTGCGCAAAGTCTCCCTCCAGCCCGGTGATCTCGGCCTTCGCCTGGTCGGTGGCGACGACTCGTCCTGCCATCTCGTTCGGACCTCCCCACGTGTGATTCGGCCGTGTGGCCTGGCAGCAGAGCCTGCGCGCGCACCCGGCCGCTGGCAAGGCCAGACGGCGGACAAAGCCGTCAGCGCCGGATCGCCCGCTCCATCTCGCGCTTCGCGTCGGCCTCGGCCATCGCCTGGCGCTTGTCGTACTGGCGCTTGCCGCGGCCGAGCCCGATCTCGACCTTGGCGTGGTTGCGCGAGAAGTACATGCGCAGCGGGATCAGCGTGTAGCCGCGCTGCTTGACCTTGCCGACCAGGCTCGCGATCTCCTTCGCGTGGAGCAGGAGCTTGCGCGGTCGCCGCGGCTCGTGGTTGACGTAGCCGCCCTGGGCGTACGGGCTGATGTGGACGTTCTCCAGCCAGGCCTCGCGGCCGTCGATCCGCACGTAGCCGTCGGCGAGGTTGGCGCGGCCGGTGCGCAGCGACTTCACCTCGGTGCCGGTCAGCGCCATGCCCGCCTCGTAGCGCTCGTCGATGAAGTAGTCGTGGAAGGCGCGCCGGTTGGAGGCGATGTCGCGCTGCCGCTTGTCAGGCACGCTGGGCCACCAGCGCCTGCGGGGGAGTCGGCCGCCGTCCCGGCGGCTGCACCTCCTCGAGCAGGTACGACCCACGGCCCGCCGCCACCTCGACGCCGTCGCGCCCCGCCCGCAGCACCTCGCCGGGCGCGCCCCGGCCGGACCGCGGCCGGCCGCGCAGGACCTTGACCCGGGTGCCGCAGAACGGCAGCGTGACGCCGGGCCACGGCTGGAGGCCGCGCACCCGCCGGTCGAGCTCCTCGGCGTCCAGGTCCCACCCCAGCTCGCCGTCCTCCCGGGCCAGCTTGGGCGCCAGGGTCGCCGCGGCGTGGTCCTGTTCGACAGGGGTGATCTCGTCCAGTCGGGCGATCGTCTCGACCAGCAGCTCGGCGCCCATGCGGGCCAGCCGCTCGGCGAGCGCGGCTCCGTCCTCGGCCGGGCCGATCCGCGTCTCGCGGGTGGTGAGGACCGGTCCGTGGTCGAGCTGCTCGTCCATTCGCATGATCGTCACGCCGGTCACCGCGTCACCGCTCAGGATGGCGTGCGCGATGGGGGCGGCGCCCCGGTGGCGG
>DASQZW010000039.1:0-36078 GCA_035638495.1 Terriglobales bacterium | reverse complement strand
CCTCACGCGCGAACACCGTGATGCGCTCGCCGTCGGGCCGGGAGTGATCGAGAGGAACGGCGAACTCGTGATCGGTGACCACCATGCCCGGGAGTCGATGAGCGGCGGTCCGCATGACGACACGATAGACCCGCGCTGAGGTGTCCAGCACGGTTGCCGTACCCCCGGGCGGCCAGCCCCGTGGACCCGGGGAGAGGACCAGGCCCACCGCCGTCAGGCAGGCCGGCGCGCCGGCGATCCTGATCCGGCCAGCACCTCGAGGTAGTGCGGGTTGTACATCACACCGAGGACGTTTCCGAACGGATCCACCACGGATGCGGTGACGAACCCCGACCCCCGCTCCGTGTACGGCTGATACTCCGTCGCCCCCATGGAGATCAGCTTCTCGAGGGCTGATCGGACGTCGTCGACGTGCCAGTACGTGACCACGCCGCCCGGACTCGTCGCACCGCCGCCGGGCGCGTAGCGGCGGTCGATAATGCCCAGTTCGTCCTGCCGGTCGCCGACGCGGAACTCGCAGTATCCCGGCCGCTCGAAGTACGGCTCGATGCCCAGCAGTTCCGCGTACCACGAGCGCGCGGCAAGCAGATCGTCCGCCCACAAGCTGATGGTGGCAAGTCCTCGCAACATTTCGTCACCTCCTGTTGGAGTCAGCATCCGACAAAGACGTGAGCCGCGGCCAGGATGCTGCGGCCGGCGCCAGCCTGCGCTCCGGCCGCGTCAAAACGCCCGGGAAGCGTCAGAGTGGATTCCCATGAGCACGTCAGACGCCGGAACCATCACGACCGTCGACGGGTTCCTGCGCGGGCCCCTTCGCGCACCCGTCAACCTGTTCACCGGGAGCGGCCGCGCGGGCAGCCGGGACCTCAACATCCACGAGGACGAGACGGCCCAGCGCCTCGGGTTTCGAGGCGGCACGATCCCGGGCTCGATCCACATGGACCAGTTCGTGCCGCTGCTGGTCGAGGCGTTCGGTCCCGCCTGGTTCGAGACGGGATCCCTTTCGCTCAACTTCAAGAACGCCACCACCGACCGAGAAGAGGTTTGCGCAATGGTGGCAAGTCCGGCGCAAGGATCCGACGTTCAGGTGGAGGCCCGCATGGAGCGGCCGGACGGCACGCTGGTGGCGATCGGCACCGCCTCGGTCGGTGATCCCGGTGAGCCCGCCCACCTCCAGGCGATCGACCTCCGCCCGGCCGACCCGTCCGGGCTTCGCATCCTCTCCAGCGTCCAGCCAACGGTCACGCGCCTCCGACACACGGCCCGGCTCGAGTCGTCGGCCGTAGCACGGCGCATCGACGCCGGTGGCCTCCTGGACAGACTGCCCTGGTATACCGGACCGTCTCCGTGGGGCGGCCCGATCGCGAACCCGTCAGCTGTGGTGCAGCTGCTCCGCAACCGAGGCGGAGAGTTTGGACCCCACGTGGCGCAGGCCGTGGGCCTGTTCGGCGCGATCGAGGTCCGCCACCGCGCCGGCCCCGTGTTCCTGGACAGGGACTACGAGGTCGAGGGCGAGGTGGTCGCGGTCGGCGCCAGTCCGAAGACGGAGTTCGTCTGGTACGACACGCGGGCACACGATCCCAACGGCGATGTGGTCGCCTCGATGCGCATGCAGCTTCGCTGGATGACCGCGTCCTCGCCCCTGTACCGGCGGTGACGGGCTTCCTCGCCCTCCCCGATCAGAGCGCGTCCAGGAACTCGAGCACCGCCCGGTCGAAGGCCTCGGGGCGATCCACATTCGAGGCGTGACCAGCACCGTCGATGACGACCTGGACGGCGCCCGGGATCTTGCCCGCCATGTAGTCCGCGGCGGCCAGGAACGGGGTGTCCCGGGCGCCCACGACCACCAGGGACGGCACGGCGATGGTCGCCAGCGAGTCGATCACCCGGGAGTCGCGCTGGGCCATGATCCCACGTGCCGCCCTGGCGAGCCCCGCCGGGTTGCGATTGGTCGTCCGGGACACCTCCGGGCTGTCGCTGAAGGCCTCCAGCCCCCTGCTCTCGAAGGCCGACGCGGTGCGCTCGACGCGCCGGTTCCATTCCTCCCTCGGTCCGTCTCGCCGGTACCCGGGCCCGGTGTCGAACAGCATCAGCGCCGCCACCCGGTCGCGGTGCGCCAGGTGGAAGGCCAGGGACAGGTACCCTCCGAGCGACAGGCCGCCGACGACGGCTCGGTCCGTGCCGGCGGCGTCGAGAACCGCCGCCATGTCCTCCACGCTCAGCGCTTCGGAGTACAGGGCCGGGTCCTCCGGCGAATCCGAGAGGCCGTGGCCACGCACGTCCCACGTGATGATCTGGCGAGCCCTGGCCAGCGTCGCGAGGTTGGGTTCCCACATCTGGCTGGACGACGAGAACCCGTGCGTCAGGAGCACCGGGGTCGCGCCCACCGGCCCGGCCACCTCGTAGTGAACGCCGACTCCGTCGCGGTCGAGCCTCGGCATGTGGAGCGAGGCTAGCATCCTCACGCGGTTCCTGTTCACCAGCGTGCCGTGCGGCCAGGGGTTCGCCGACAGCAGACCCCAACCGCGTGACGGCGCTGTCCCACCGTATGGCACCGCCCCCCGCCCTGGTCCGGCAGCCGGATGCCCGGGACAATGGGAGCTATGGTCACGATCGACGCGGTGCGGGCGGTGGCGCAGGGGCTGCCGCGAAGCTACGAGGTGATCGTCCGCGGGAGGGTGAAGTTTCGGGTCGGACAGATCGTCTGGCTGGCCTTCTCCCGTGACGAGACGATCATGGGTTTCGCGTTCCCGAAGGAGCAGCGCGACTGGCTGATCGGCGGGGCGCCGGACAAATTCATGCTGCCGGATCCGTCGGACCTTCGCTTCAACTGGGTGCACGCGCGGCTGTCGAAGCTGGACGAAGCGGAGATGCGCGACCTCGTCCTGGACGCGTGGCGGATGGTGGTGCCGAAGCGAGTTGCCTCAGCGCACGCGGCTGCCACCGGCGGCTGACGGCCGCCAGCGTCGCGCTATCCTTCCGGCCGTGCCCATTCCTGCGGCCGACTACCTGATCGCCTCGACCAGCATCTCGTTCCCGGCCCTGTCGTAGTACGCAATCGTCATCCTGGTCGTGTCGAACGTCCATTTCGCTATGCCGCTCTCGGCCAGGCCCTTCGACATCTCCAGGTAGTCCGTTTTGCCCTGATTGTGCAGGCTCAGGTGCTCGAGGAGTCCCTGACGATTGCCTCTCTCGGCAATGGTGAGCATCTCGTGCGCCGGCGCGGTCACGACCTTGTGACGATTCTTCCCGAAGTACTCGGTGTGCCCGTCGGCGAGAAACGAATCGCTCCGCTCCACGCCGATGGCATTGAGCGACCGCAGGTACTCAACGAGGGTGTCGGCGTTGCCGAGGCGGTCGTGTATGTCGTCGATTTGCTCGATGGTGAACATGCGATCGAGTCTATCGGCGCACTTCCGGCCCCAGCGCTCGATGGGGTGGAGTTGTGGCGTGCCAGGCCGGCGATCGTGGACGAGACCGCATGGAAGCAGTGCGGACCTGGCAAACTCGATGGTGTGTGGTTCCTCGACGCTTCGAACAGTCCCGAGCTGATCAATCGGCTCCGGCCGCACGCTCGTCGCTTCACCTTCGAGACGGCGTCGGTTGGTGAGGGTTGGCGGACGTTGGTCGGGGCTTGCCATGAGCGGCTTGTAGCTAAATTCCCGGAGTACGAGCTGTTTGCGGTCAAGCAAAAGTACGGCTACCTGGCCTTCCAGGCGTTCGCAGGTCCGCGGGTCGACGGAAAAAGCTGGACGACCCAGGAGCGTCGACTTGTACATCACATTACCGACGAGTTCCGCGCCCGATCCGAGTCCATCTGCGAGTGGTGCGGCTGCGCAGGAGCGTTGCGATCGTCGCGCAGGCTGGTACTCACCCTATGCGACGCTTGCCATGTGGCCTTCGCCGACCCCCCACAGGAGTATCCGCGCGGATAGGGGCCCTGGAGAAACTCGAATTCCCGGGCCCGGCCGTGTAGCTCGGTGGGTCGGGCGATGATTGGCGTGTCAGCCAGTAAGCCTGAACGTCTCGGCCACGGACTGGAACGAGCTCTGCACTTTGGCGAACCGATCCGGAACTGTCGTGAACGTGAGGACGTAGCCCGAGGAGCCGCGGACCAGGACGAACTGCGACACGTCGCTCACGAGCGTTGTGGTGAGCTGATAGTGCAGCTTGACCGCCTTTCCGCCGGGCAGGGCCACGTTGCTCTGGTCGAGCGGCGGCTGGAAGCCACTCAGATGCTGGAGCTGATTGGCGCTCGCGTCGGCGAAAGCCTGCAGCGACACACCAGCGGGGACGCTCAGTTGAACGACGTTGAAGTTCGTGACGAACCGCTGGTCGCTGGCATCCGGCTCGAAGTCCAGGACGAACAGCTTGATGGCGTCGTTGGCGAGGGCGGTCTGGACCTGGCTCGCGAGCTGAGGCGGAATGTTGGGATTCTTCTTGAGCACGTCGCCGATGGTCGCCGTCGAGGCCTCATCCCAGTGAGGCGGCACCTGGACGGAAAACCCGGCAGCGGGCTTCTCGATCAAAGTCCAACCCGGCAGCATTGTCCGGGCCTGGGACGGGATCGATGGACGCGAAGAGCCAGCGCCACAGGCTGCGGTGGCGAGGACGGCCAAGATAACCAGCGCGCTGTGCGCGAATCTGTACCCCATGCTCACCCCTCCCGATGTCATGTCGGCAGCTACCCGGCGGCCGTAGTCTCGCCCCGCTGCACGCTCACATTGCTCTGTTCTCGAGCTGGCTCGGAACCTATGGCCAGGCATTCTAAGCGGAGCGCAGCCGAGTTGGATGGCGGGTCATCGAGACGAATTGAGGCGATTCGAGTTCAGATCGGCTGGTGCCGAGAGGGGGGATCGAACCCCCACCCCCTTGCGGGGATCGGTTTTTGAGACCGACGCGTCTGCCTGTTCCGCCATCTCGGCGCGGCCCTCCGACGATAGCACCCATTCCGCGTCGGAGCCGGTGATTGACGGACCCCCGGCCATGGCCCAAACTCTCTGGTTGGCGCTGGTCCGCGCCCAGCTTCGACCTTCCCGCCCCAGCAGGGAACTCGCGCGAAGCGAAGGGAGAGAGACTCTCGGGCCCTCCGCAGTCATCTCACCGGCCGTGTGGCCGCCGCTGGGGGGCGGGCAACCAGCGGTCGAGGAGGTGATGGCGTTGACCCGGGATCGCAGTTTCAAGAAGGTCGTCCGCGCGCGCATGCGCAGGACCGGCGAGTCGTACACGGCCGCCCGCGCCCAGGTCGAGCGCTCCACCCCGCCCTCTCGACCCGTCGAGCGAGGAGGTTCCGTCATGTTTCCGTTCGAACGCTTCACCGAGCGAGCCCGGCAGGTGCTGACACTTGCGCAGCAGGAGGCGAAGGAGGCCGGCCACAGCTACGTCGGGACCGAGCACCTGCTGCTCGGGCTGCTGCGCGAAGAGGGCGGTCTGGGGCAGATCGTGTTGAACGCCCTCGGCGTCCAGGTGGAGCCGGCGCGGACAGCGATTGCTGACGCGCTCGGCGCCCCGCGCATCATCGCCCAGCGCATGCTCCCCACCTCTCGCGTCAGGAGGGTGATCGAGCTCTCCTTCGAGGAGGCGGAGGCGATGGGCCACAGCTACGTCGGAACCGAGCACCTCCTGCTCGGGCTGCTCGTCGAGGGCCACGGCATCGCTGCCAGGGTGCTCCAGGATATGGGCGTGACCATCGAGAGCGCGCGGAAGGAGATCGATCAGCAGCTCACCGAACGCGGGGCCGAGCGTCCCAGCCCGCCGCCGCAGTCGTCGCTCCTCTTCGCCACGCCGATACCGTCCATGAAGTCCGACGTCCGCCGGCTGCTCGTGGCCGCCTCGGCGGTGGCCGACAGCCGCGGGTCCTCCAGCGTGGGGCTCGACCACCTCCTCGACGCGATGATCACCTCGACCGGCATCGAGGCACTCGCGCGGCTGCTCGACGTTCGCCGGCACGCCGCGGCGAAGGAGCAGGCGATCGCCTCGCAGGACTACGACGCAGCCGCCGGCCACCGGACCGCCGAACGGAAGGCGCGGGAGACGCTGGACCACGCGATCGCAGTGTGGCGCCGGGAGCTCGAGCCTCCGGCCCAGGAGGCGTCGTGACGTGCGCCGAAGGGGATGGTGTCGGCGAGAGGATTCGAACCTCCAAGCCCTCGCGGGCACCGGATCCTAAGTCCGGCGCGTCTGCCAGTTCCGCCACGCCGACGTGCCGGCCAGGATACGGCGCCCACACCCGTCACGAATCCGCTCGCGTCACCTCGACCCGCGTCCCGTAGAAGTCGGCGCCACCGCCCCGGTCCGACAGGCCGTCGGACGTCAGGTCGTTGGCCGCGCCGCCGCCGAGCGACCGCCACCTGCCGTGCGCCACGGCAACCACGCCGGGCCGCACGCCGTCGCCCACACGCGCCGTGAGGACCAGCTCGCCGCGCTCGTTGTGGACCCGCACCCGGTCGCCGTCGGCGATGCCTCGCCGCCCGGCGTCGGCGGGGTCCATCTCGACCACCGGCGGGCCGTCGGCACGGCCGTGGCGGGGAAGATGCGCGTAGCTGCTGTTGAGCGCGTGGAGGCCCGTCTTGGCGCTGACCATGACCAGCGGGTGCCCGTTCGCCGCCGGCGGTTCGTATCGCGGCTCGGGGTCGCGGAAGAGCTCGCATCGGCCCGACGGCGTTGGAAACCCGCCCTCCGCGAACGGCAGGTGGCGCCCCTGCGCCAGGTGCAGCGGCGCCCAGCCCTCCTCGCACAGGCGCTCGTACGTGATGCCGTCCATCGACGGGTGGCTGCCGGCGAGGGCCGCCCGCACCAGGTCCTCGTCCGTCGCCTGGAACGCGGGCTCGGAGCCCCACCCCATCGCCGCGGCCAGGCGTCTGAACAGGTCCGTGTTGCACACGGACTCGCCGAGCGGGGCGATCGCCGGGCGGTTGAGCGTCAGGTACGTCTGGCCCCAGGGGAACAGCACGTCCAGGTGCTCGATGAAGCTGGTGGCCGGCAGCACGTAGTCGGCATACCGGGCGGTGTCCGTGACGAACAGGTCGTGGACGACGGTGAACAGGTCCTCGCGTGCCAGCCCGTCGCGCACCAGGTTGGAGTTCGGCGCGATCGACGCCGGGTTGCTGTTGTAGACGAACAGGCACCGGACAGGCGGCTCCAGCGCCGGATCGGTCAGCGCCCGGCCGATCTGGACCATGTTGATCGACCGGGTTCGCGGTGACCTGCCGCTGAGCTCCCGGGTGTCCATCGCCTCCGCGAACAGGCTCCGCGTCCAGTGCAGCAGGCCTCCGCCGCGCTCCCGCCACGCCCCGACCACCGCCGGCAGGCACGCGATGGTGCGGAACGAGGTGGCCCCGGTCGCGTGCTTCTCGGGCCCGACCATCGTGCGGATGACGGCCGGTCGGGTGGTCGCGTACGCGCGGGCCAGGCTGACGATCTCGTCGGCCGGAACACCCGTGAGCTCCGCCGACCGCGCGGGCGGGTAGTCGGCCAGCCGTGCCAGGAGCTCGGGCCAGCCGGTGCAGTAGGCGTCGAGGTACGCCTGGTCCTGCAGGCCCTCGGCGGCGATCACGTGCATCATGCCCAGCGCCAGCGCGGCGTCGGTGCCCGGAAGCGGTCGCACGTGCCAGTCGGCCTCGCGCGCAGTGCGCGTGCCCAGGGGGTCGACGACGACCACGGTGGCGCCCGCCTCCCGCGCCCGGCGCACGAAGGGCCACAGGTGCAGGTTCGTGACGACCGTGTTGGTGCCCCAGAGCACGATGAACCGCGCGCGCTCGATGTCCTCGGGCAGACAGCCGGTGGTCGTCCCCAGGGCGGCCATGACACCTGCGTTGGCGGTGTCGCCGCAGATCGTCCGGCCCAGGCGGCTGGCGCCGAGGTAGGCGAAGAACCGGCGGTCCATGCTCGCGTACTGGACCAGGCCCATGTTGCCGGCATAGCTGTAGGGCAGGATCGCCTCGGCGCCGTCAGTGACCGCGATCGACTGCAGCCGGCCGGCGATGTCCTCCAGTGCCTCGTCCCAGCTCACCCGCTCGAAGTGGCCCCGGCCCTTCGGGCCGCAGCGGCGCAGCGGGTGCAGCACGCGGTCCGGACTGTAGACGCGGTCCAGGTAGTGGTTGACCTTCGCGCACAGGGCGCCCGCCGTGTAAGGGTGGTCCGCGGCACCGGCCAGCTTGACGGCGCGGCCGTCTTCGACCGTCACCTCCCAGGCGCACGTGTCCGGGCAGTCGTGGGCGCAGCCGCCGCGTACCTTTGTCACGGCATGAGCGTAGCGCGCGGCTTGAGAATGACCAAGAGTGGACGGCCCTCTTAACGGAATTCGGGTCCTTGACCTCACGCGCGTGCTCGCGGGGCCATTCGCCACCATGCTCCTGGCCGACCTGGGCGCAGAGGTCGTCAAGGTCGAGCGGCCGGGCGACGGCGACGAGACCCGGCGCCTGGAGCCCGTCCGCGAGGGCGAGAGCCACTACTTCGTGAGCGTGAACCGCAACAAGCGGGGCGTCGTGGTCGACCTCAAGCGGCCCGCCGGCCGGGACCTCGCGCTCGCGTTGGCCCGCGCGTCGGATGTCCTGATCGAGAACTTCCGGCCGGGCGTCACCGCGCGCCTGGACCTCGACTACGAGGCTGTGCGCGTCGTGAACCCGGGCATCGTGTACTGCTCGATCTCGGCGTTCGGCCAGAGCGGACCGCTCTCGCAGCGCAGCGCGTTCGACATCGCGATGCAGGCGATGGGCGGCGGCATGAGCGTGACGGGCGAGCCCGACGGGCCGCCCCTGCGCAGCGGGCTGCCCATGGCCGACCTGGGCACCGGCCTGTTCGCCGCCATCGGCATCCTGGCGGCGGTCGTCGAGAAGCAGCGCACCGGTCGGGGGCAGCTCGTCGACGTCGCCATGTTCGACGCGATGGCCGGGCTGCTGACGCAGCACGCGGGCCGCTACTTCATGACCGGCGAGCTCGCGGGCCGGCCGGGCAACGGCCACCCGGCCGTGGCACCCTACGGCACCTACCCGGCCGCGGACGGTGACATCGTCATCGCCAATTTGGGCGAGACCTTCTGGCCCAAGATCGCTCGCGCCATCGGACGGCCCGAGCTGGCGGAGGACGAACGGTTCCGGACCAACGCCGGCCGGCTGCGCCTCCGCGCCGAGCTGGACGCCCTGATCGGGGCCGAGACCCGGCGCCGGACCGTCGCGGAGTGGGAGGCGATCTTCGAGACCCACGACGTGCCCCACGCGCCCGTGCTGGACGTCGGCCAGGTGCTGGAGCACCCGCAGGCGCGCGCTCGGGGGCTGGTCACGGAGGTCGTCCACACCGCCCTGGGCCGCATGCGCACGACGGGCCGGGCCATCAACCTGCCCGCCCACCCCGACGCGCGGCCCGCCGCCGCCCCGATGCTGGGCGAGCACACGGACGAGGTGCTGCGCGAGCTGCTGGGCGCCACGCGCGAGCAGATCGCGGCATGGCGCGCGGACGGCGTCGTGGCCTGAGCAGCCGTCCCCCTACTGGCTGCAGAGCGAGCCGAACGCCTGGCGCACGTTCGGCGACGTGCAGTCGAAGTCCGAGTCGACGACCCAGATGTCGCCCATCAGCGGGTCGGTCGCGAGCTGGCCGCCGACCAGTTCCGGCGCGCCCACACCCGCGTCCCGGCGCGCCCTGCTCGTCCTCACGCCCCGGGCGTCGATCCAGTCCAGCTCCGACGGACCGATCTGGTCCAGGTAGAACGCATACGGCGCGTACACGAACACCTGGCGCTGGATCTCCGACCGCAGCGAGGCGGGGACCGCCCGCAGCACGAGCCGGCGCAGCACCAGACGCGTCACCTCGAGGCGGACGCCCGCTGCCCGCGCGTCGCGGATCGCGCTCAGGTCGTACGCGAACACGCGCTCCGGCACCGGGCTCAGCTGCGCGCTCTGCAGGAACCCGTCCTGGAGGTGGTTCCACGCCCAGAACTCATACGCGTTCGCGCGCACGTAGGCCAGCGCCCAGCGCGTCGCGTCGGCGTCGCTCACCGCCCCGCCGGTCTGGTTCACGACCTGGACGCCGCCCAGCGAGGCCGCGCCGACCGACGGCGGCGGCGCCTCGGTCGCGCCCTTCCGCTGCCATGCGGCCAGGTCGGGACCGCCGGTGGCGGCCGGCGCCGAGGCGTGGACCGCAGCCGGCGCCGAAGGCCCGGCACCGCCCTGGCCGCACGCCGCGGCAAGGAGCAGCGCCCCCAGGCACAGCGCTCGGGGCATGCTCAGGGCGCGCCCACCGGGACGCCCTCCTCCTGGACCACCGTCTTCTGGAACGGACCGAGGACGCGGGTGATGGGCGGCACGATCCCCGTCAGCTGCGTCTCGTGCTCGCCGCCGGCGTCCTCCCAGAACTCATCCACGGTGACGTCGTAGTGCTCCGTGATCGAGACCTGGAAGGTCCCGTACCCGCTGTAGGTGTGGCTCACCGCGATCTCGGCCGGCACGCTGGCACAGGGCCCAGGCAGGGAGGAGTCCGTGGCCGAGCTGTTGTCGCCGAAGTCCCACGTCATGCCGGTGAACGCCAGTTCGATCCGGAACACATAGAAGATGAACCGGCCGGTTCCGTCGTTCAGCGGCTGCGAGACGCTCATCCGGTAGAAGGCGGGTGTGGTGATCGGCTGCGGGCCGCCGCCCAGGGCCGTGAACGCGGCCCCGTTCAGGAAGAAGCAGGTCCCGATGTTGACGAGGCTCGGGTTCGGGTTGGCCGGCAGCGACGACAGCGTCCCGATGTTGATGAACTGGAGGAGGTTCGCGGTGTCGAGGAAGGGGGTCAGCTGCCCCGGATTGATGCCGCCCCCGTTCGCCTGGTGCGGGAACGTCTTCCAGCAGATGTTCCCGGCCACGACGAAGTTGGTGAACGCCACGGGGTCGGGGCAGCCGAGCTGGGACTTGATGTTGACCGTGCAGTTCCCGTTGGCGTCCGCCTTGCCGGAGAACCGGTACGGCATGTAGATGTCGTAGTTCTCCTGCTCGACGATCGGCACCGGCGCCAGGTCCTTCGGATAGCCCAGGCCCGGGCCCAGCGAGCCGTTCGCGTTGGGGTCGAACTCGGTCACTGACCCTCCAGCCCCCACCTGAAACTTGACGGGCTGATAGGTGACGTACCAGCAGCTCTGTCCGGGCTGGAACGGGCCGGGCTGGGGGCCCGAGGGCCCCGTCGGGACGCCGGTCGGTCCGCTGGCGAACGGACAGTCGACGGCGGCCTTCTCCGCGACCGGCACTGGCGTCGTGACGCCGACCTGGCCGCCGACGACGGGGGTGCACCTGTCGGCGTTCCCCCCGCCCGGACCGCCCGATGCGTGGGCGACCGGCGTGGAGGCGGCGGCCAGCAGCAGGCTGCCGAGCGCCGCGGCGATCGTCGCCCTCCCTCTGCGTCGCATCGCGGTGCGCATCAAGGTAGCACGGCAGGGCCCGGCCGGCGGAGCGGCCGGGCCTCCTGGAACTCCCGACTCGGACGGCGTCAGGCGGCGCAGGCCGCGAACTGCGCCTGGTTGATGACGGCCGGCTTGAGCGTGGGCGGGTGCAGGAATGCCGGCCGGTCGAAGTCGAACAGGTCGGTCATCGGGTCGGCGGCGGCGTCCCGCTTCGTGAGCGCCGGCAGGCCGAAGCGCGTCTCGACGAAGCGCAGGATCGACGTGTGGTCGAAGAGGTCGTGCGAGACGAAGTGCGCCTTCGCGAACGGTGACACCACGGCTACGGGCACGCGCACGCCGAGACGGTCGAACGTCGCCACGGTGTCGCCGGGGCCGAGCATCGGCGGAATGGCGTCCGGCACGATCGCCGCCGGCGGCGACACGTGGTCGAAGTAGCCGCCGTGCTCGTCGTACGTCAGGAAGAACGCCGACGACGGCCAGTCCGGGCTCTTGAACAGGGCGTTCACCACCCCGGCCACGAACTGCTGGCCGACCTGGATGTTGGCCGGCGGGTGCTCGTCGCTCTCGGTGTTCTTGTTCCCGCCGAACCTCGGGTCCACGAACGCGACCTGGGGCAGGCTGCCGGCGGCCGCGTCGGCGAAGTACTGGCTGACCGCCACCACGTGGCCGGCCGCGTGGACGCGGGCGTACTGGAACAGGAAGCTCGAGGGGACGTCGGAGAAGTAGTCCTTCCAGCTGATGCCGGCCGCGTCCAGCTCGTTGAAGATCGAGGCGCCGGTGAGGCCGGTGGCGGGCAGGTCGTTCCGGATGTGGCCGAACGACGTCCCGGCCAGCAGGTACTCGCGGTTCGGGAACGTCGGACCGGGCACGGACCCGAAATATCGGTCGCCGATCGCGAACGTGCTGTACAGCGAGTAGTAGAAGGGCAGGTCGTCGATGTTGAAGAAGCCCATCGCGCGGCTGCCGGTCGGGTCGGTCGGGTCGACGTTGGCGGCCGTGAAGCCGTTCATGTCGTCGCCGTTGATCTCGTCGTGCGTCCCGGTCCAGGAGTGGTTCAGGTCGGCGGACGTGCAGTACGCGGTCGCGTGGAACGCCTGGATCGGCGGGGCGTCCTCGTTCAGCGGGTTCGGGTTGCTGGCGTGACGCGGCTCGGCACCTGCCCGCGGCTGGCCCTCGAAGTGCAGCTGAGCGAAGTAGGAGTCGAACGAGCGGTTCTCCTGCATCAGGACCACCACGTGGCCGATCGGGCTGCGGTCGACGTCACGGGCCGAGACCGAGCCGGCGGCGCCGGTGGCGAGGCCGGCCGCCGCGATCAGCGTCGCGACCAGCCGGGCAAGGATTCGCATAGCACACCCTCCCTCTGACGTGGCCCGGCACGCACCGGGCCGGCTCCCCCAGCGTAAGGAAGAGCAGGTTAGGCGCCGGTCAAGGGATGGCGAAGCTCAGGCGGCCACGTACGGGATCGTCTGCGGACCCTCGGGGAGCACGGCGAGGCGGGCCCCCGGGCCGGCCTCCCTGAGCAGGTCCGCGGCGCAGGCCGCGAGGTCGTCGACCGGCTCCAGCCACGCCGAGCGCACCTGGTCGTGCGTCAGCCCACCGGAGTGCACGAGCACCCGGGCGCGCCGCTGGATCTGCGCCTGGACCTGCACCTGCCACTGGTCGTGCTCGGCCGCCGGCGCCCGGGCGAGCCGCTCCAGGAACGCCGCCGGGCCGGCCGACTCGCGGAGGAGGTCCTTGTACCGGCCGTGATCCGGCAGCCCGTCCGAGCACTCGCTGGCCATCAGGATGACGCCGCCCGGCCGCACGATCTGGGCGGCCGCGCTCATGCCCTTCACCGTCTGGTACAGGTTCAGGTCCAGCGGATACCCGCTGTTGGTGCTCACCACGACGTCGTACCGCGCCGCGACGGGCGCCATCGCCGTGTCCCTCGCGAAGGCGCAGCCGGCCGCGTGGCTGGCCGCCGGCTCGCCCGCGAAGACCCGCGTGATTCGGTGCTCGCGGTTCAGCGTGACGTCGAGGTTGAACGCCACGCCTGCCCGCTCGGCCACGCCGCGAATGCCGTCGTGGACCGGGTTGCCGTGCGTCACGCCCCACGTGGCGCGCGGGTCGCCGATGCGCGCGGCCGAGTGCAGCTCGAGCACCGTGTCCAGGTGGGCCAGGCCCGGCACGACCATCTTCGGGCCGCCGGAGAAGCCGGCGAAGAAGTGCGGCTCCACGAACCCGGTGGTCAGCCGCACGTCCTGCTCGATGAACGCGCGCTCGACGAGCGCCGGCGCGGCGGACCCCGGTACCAGCCCCAGCTGCGCGTGCCGCGCGCGGTCGAACGCGTCGTGCTGGACGACCTCGACGGCGGCCAGCACCTCCGTGCCGAGCATGCGCTCCAGCTCAGCCGCCGTGCAGGCGCGGTGCGTGCCCGTGGCCACGAACACCGTGACGCGGGCCGAGCCAAGCTCCTCGAGCAGGACCGGCAGCACGCGGCTGGCCGGGAAGGGCCGGGTCACGTCGCACACGCTCACCCCGACCGCCGCGCCCGCGGGCACCAGGTCGCGCAGCGGCGGGCTGCCGATCGGCTCGCGGAGCGCCCGGCGGATGGCGTCCGCCTCGGCGGTCAGGCCCTCGACGTGCCGCGGCTCCAGTACCTCGGCGCCGGCAGGCAGGTCCACCTCCAGGCCGGCGCGACCATAGGCCAGACGCACGACCGCCATCGCTCCAGCAGCATACCGGCCGTGGAACGGCTGTCGAGCGGTCGCGACAGGGGTGGACTGCGCGGCCACGGAGACGGTATCAATGAGGGGCTTTGGCCGCCTCGACGCCCTCGAGGGCGACGCTCAACGCGCTGCGCGCCGACCAGGTTGGCAGCCTCCTCCGCCCGCCGGCACTCTTCCAGGCGCGCATCGACTTCGGGGCCGGACGGCTCGACCGGGCCGGCCTGCGCGCCGAGGAGGACCGCGCCATCCTCGACGCCCTGCGCCGCCAGCGCGACTGCGGCATCGACGTCTGCTCGGACGGCGAGTTCCGCCGCGCCAACTTCATGGCCGGCGTCAGCGACGCGGTCGACGGGTTCGTGCCGGGCGAGCCGCCGCCGCTGCCGCTCAGGGGCGACGGCGGCCAGCCGGCCGGCGCCCGCCGCCCGGTCGTCGGGGGCGTGCTTCGGGCCCGCGAGCGAATAGCCGCCGCGGAGGCGGAGTTCCTGCGCGAGCACTGCCCGGTCCCGTTCAAGGTCACGCTGCCCAGCCCGCTGCTGTTCGCGGTGAACTGCTACGTGCCCGGCTTGAGCGACGGCGCCTACTCGACGCGGGCGGCCCTGGTCGCCGAGGTCGCCTGCCTGCTGGCGGATGAGGCCGGACGCCTGGCCGCCGAGGGCGTGCCGTACGTGCAGGTCGACTCCCCCTCGTACACACGGTGGGTCGACCCCGACATCCTCGGCGGCCGGCCCGACGCTGACGGTCTGCTGGACGCGGGGATCGACGGCGACAACCGGGTGCTCGACGCCGCCCGCGCGGGCGGAGCCCTGACGGCCGTCCACATCTGCCGGGGCAACGTGATGGGCCGATGGCTCGCGGAGGGAGGGTACGACCCGATCGCGGAGCGGCTGTTCACCGGCCTGCGCTGCGACCGGCTGCTGCTGGAGTACGACTCGCCTCGCTGCGGCACGTTCGCGCCGCTGCGCGCCGTCCCGGCCGACCGGGTCGTCGTGCTGGGGCTGATCACTACGAAGAGCGGAGACCTGGAGAGCGCGGACGACGTGCTCCGCCGGATCGACGCCGCGTCGCGCATCATGCCGCTGGAGCGGCTCGCGCTCAGCCCGCAGTGCGGGTTCGCGACGATCCTGCCCGGCAACCCGCTGACGCCCGACGACCAGTGGCGGAAGCTCGAACTGGTGGCGTCGCTCGCCCGCGAAGTCTGGCCGTAGGCCCTACCGCACCGAGCGGATACGGCTGACCAGCAGCGAGCCGCCCGCGTACAGCACCGCGCAGAAGAGGAACAGCGCCCGGTAGCCGGCGTTCGGCGCCGTCGCGTTGAGGGCGTCGAGCCCGATGCCGACCACCAGCGGCAGCAGCACGCGGGGCAGCGCGTCCGCCACGTGGTACAGGCCCAGGTCCTTGGCAGGCCGGTCGCGGTCGGGCAGCGTGTCGATGCCGAGCGCCCAGTCCACCGACGAGTAGCAGCCGTAGCCGATCCCGTACACCGCGCCGAGCACCATCACGAGCGGGAGCGGGATGGCCGAGCCGGCCAGGAAGACCAGGAGGACCAGCGCCTGCAGCGCTCCCGCCGCGTAGACGAAGGGCTTGCGGCCGTGCCGGTCGGACAGGATGCCGCCCACGATCGCGCAGGGCACCGCCACGACCGTCACGGTCAGCTCGAACAGCGAGGTGATCGTGGCCGGCTGGGCGATGCCGAACAGGTCGCGGAAGGACAGGAACAGGAACGGCAGCACCGCGTAGAACGCCGACAGGTTCAGGAACCGGGTGAAGAAGGCCCAGCCGAAGTCGCCGCTCCAGAGCGGGCGCACGAACTCGCGGAGGTCGAACGGAGGGCGCTCCGGCACCGGCCGCTCGCGCTCGCCGGACGCGGCCCACAGCGTCGGCAGCAGCGAGAGGATCGCCACCACGATGATGACCCCGTATGTGAGCCGGATCTGGCCGCTGGCCGAGAGGACCAGCGTGACCAGCAGTGACGCGACGCTGCCCAGCTGGACGAACAGGCCGAGCAGGCCGCTGGCGGCGCCGATCTCGTGGCCCTCGACCAGGTCCGGGATGACGCCGGCATACGCGCCGCCGCACACGTTCAGGAACGCGACCACCATCACGAATCCGATCAGCAGCGGCGGGTACGAGTGGGCGTTCCACATCACGATGAGCGCGAGGACCACGCCGAGGACGCCCGCCACCATGATCGGGCGGCGCCGACCCCACGGCGTGTGGAGGTGGTCCGACAGGGCGCCGACCGCAGGCGGCAGGATGAGGGCGAACAGGCCGCCGATCCCGGTCGCGACGCCGATTGCGACGCCCTGGCTGTTCTTCGCGATGACCTCCGCGACCTGCAGCTGCAGGAGGATGGTGTAGACCGGCGTCGAGATGAAGTTGTTGCCGAACCAGAACGTACCGAGCGCCACGTGCCGCGCCCGCGAGAGGCGGGTCTCGGGCGTGGGCGGGGCAGCTCCGAGGGGAGTCGTCTCCATGGGTAGGTGCACTGTAAGCGCTGGGCGGCCGTTTCTCAAAGAGCGATAAGGCTTCTCTCACAGTTCCCTCAGCTCCGCCTCGCAGCATGGAAACCAACCAAGGCAAGACCCGCCGGCCCCCCACGGGCGGCGCCGGCTTCCAGAACAGCGAGGTGCAAACGATGTCGGACACGGATTCGGACGCGGCGAAGGGCGCCGGCCGGGACACGGGCGGCGCGTGGGTGCCGCCGCAGGGCGCGCCGGGTCAGCCGCCGCCCCCCGGCTACTGGTCTCCCCCGCAGGGCGAGCCGGGTCAGCCCTCGCAGGGCGAGCCAGGCCAGGCGCCGCAGGGCGGGCCCTGGGCGCCGCCGCAGGGCGCCCCCGGCCAGCCGCCGCCGCCCGGGTACTGGCCGCCGCAGCAGAGCGAGCCGGGCCAGCCGCCGCCGCCCGGCTACTGGGGCCCCCAGCAGGGCGCGCCCGGCCAGCCCCCGCCGCCGCCCGGCTACTGGCCGCCGGCGGGCCAGGCGTCCGTGCCCGTGCCGCCGAGGCGGCGCGCGGGCTGGAGGGTGGTCGCCGTCATCGCCGCGGGAGCCGTCCTGCTCACCGGCGCCGGCGTCGGGTGGGGCTACGCGACCTCTCGCATCCTCCACTCGATCACGAGCGGCGCGCAGACGGCGCAGAACCCGATCCACCTGCCGCCGATCGGCGGTTCCTCCAGCTCCGGCGGCAGCGGCTCCTCGAGCAGCGGGCTGCCGGCCCAGTCCAGCCAGGCCAACCAGCCGATCGACGTCCAGGCCGTGACCAGCAAGGTCAGCTCGGCGATCGTCGACATCAACACGGTGATCGCGTCGGCCACCGGGCGCGGCGGCTCACAGGCCGCCGGCACCGGGATGATCCTGACCTCGGACGGCGAGATCCTGACCAACAACCACGTGGTCGAGCAGTCGACCAGCATCAGGGTCACGATCCCCGGCCGCTCCAACACCTACACGGCGACCGTGGTCGGGGTCGACCCGACGGCCGACGTCGCGCTCATCAAGGTCCAGGGCGTCTCTGGGCTGCCGACGGTGCAGCTCGCCGACTCCTCGACGCTCACGGTCGGCCAGCAGGTGGTGGCCATGGGCAACGCGGGCGGCCAGGGCGGCCCGCCCAGCGTGACGCAGGGCTCCATCACGGCCCTCGACCAGACCATCACGGCCAGCAATGACAACGGCACGTCGGAGCAGCTCGACGGGCTGATCCAGAGCGACGCCACCATCAGCCCCGGTGACTCCGGCGGCGCGCTCGTCAACTCCGCCGGCCAGGTGATCGGCATGATCACGGCCGGCGAGGCCACGGGCTTCCGGCAGAGCAGCACCAACGTGGGCTACGCGATCACCGCGAGCACCGCGGTGGGCGTCGTCAACGACATCCGCGCCGGCCACGCGAGCTCGACGATCCTCATCGGCCCGACCGGCCACCTGGGCATCGGGGTGCAGAACCTGAACCCGATCACCATCTCGCGGCTCGGCCTCAACGTCAGCAGCGGCGCGCTCGTGACGGCCGTCGAGCCCGGCTCCCCCGCCGCCCAGATCGGGCTGACCGCGAACTCGGTGATCACGAGCATCGACGGGACAACGATCAACTCCTCCAGCGACCTCACCCCCGCGATCCAGGGCCACAAGCCCGGCGACAAGATCAAGGTGACGTGGGTCGACCAGAACGGCACCCACACCGCGACCGCCACGCTGGTCGCGGGCCCCGCCGCCTGACCTCGGAACCTCCACCACTCCCCGGGCCGGGGCCGGCAGCGACTGCCGGCCCCGATCCCAACACCCGGCCGGCTCGTCCGTCTTCACACTGCGGGAGGCGCGATGATGGAAGACCAGCCGACCGGCGCCGTTCGTCACCTGGTTCCCGCCCTGCTGCGGCGGCGGGGGCCGTTCCGCGTGATGTGGGCCGGGCAGACGGTCTCGATGGTCGGCGACCAGGTGTCCCTGATCGCGGTACCGCTGACGGCCGTGCTGGTCCTTCACGCGGGCCCGGCGGAGATGGGCGGCCTGGTGGCGTCGGCGTGGCTGCCGAGCCTGCTCTTCGCGCTGCACGCCGGCGCCTGGGTGGACCGAACCGGGCGGCGGCGGCGGATCATGATCGCGGCCGACGTCGGCCGAGCCGCGCTGCTGCTGACCGTGCCGGTCGCGGCGGCGCTCCACGCCCTCACCCTGGTGCACCTCTACGCGGTGGTCTTCCTGAACGGCAGCCTCAGCGTGCTGTTCAACGTATCCGGCACCACGCTCTTCGTGTCGACGGTGCCGCCGGAGCAGTACGTGGAGGGTCAATCGCTGCTCCACGGGAGCCGCGCGTTCTCGTTCGTCGGCGGGCCCAGCGCCGGCGGGCTGCTCGCCCAGGCGCTGTCCGCGCCTGGCGCGCTGGTCGCCGACGCGGCCTCCTTCCTCGCCTCCGCGCTGTCGCTGAGCCTCATCAGCCCCGCCGAGCCGGAGGTCGAGCACGAGCGCCGCGGACTGGTGAGCTCGGGGCTCCGCTTCGTGTTCCGGACGCCAGTGATGCGCGCAGCGCTGGGCGCAACGGCGACGATCAACCTCTTCAACCTGGCGTACGGCGCGCTGGCGATCCTCTACATCGTCGGGGAGCTGCACGTCGCGCCCGCAGTGCTGGGACTGATCATCGGCGGCGGCTGCGTGGGCGGCCTGCTCGGGGCGGCGCTGGCGGGGCCGCTCAGCCGGCGCGTAGGGATCGGGCCCGCGTTCGTGCTCGGCTGCGTCGTCTTCCCGGCGTCGCTGGTGCTGACCCCGCTGGCCGGCGGACCGATGCCGCTCGTGCTGGCGACGCTGTTGGTCGCCCAGTTCGGCGCCGCGATGGGGCTGATGGTCCTGGACATCAGCATCGGCGCCATCTTCGCGGCGCTGATCCCGAACCGGCTCCGATCGCGCGTGAGCGGCGCGTACACCGTGGTGAACTACGGGGTCCGGCCGGTAGGCTCGCTGCTGGGCGGGGCGCTGGGCGCCGTCATCGGCGTGCGGCCGACCCTGCTCGTGGTCACCCTTGCCGCTGTCCTCGGCTTCCTGTGGCTGCTGCCCTCGCCGATCCCGCGCATGGCGAGGCTGCCGGCGCCCGCCGAAGCGGGGTGATCAGCCGCCCAGGAAGTCCAGCAGCAGGGCGTTCAGGAATTGGGGCTGGTCGAGCGCGATCCAGTGGCTCGCCGCCTCGATCCGCACGTAGCGCCAGGGACCCTGCACGTGATCGGCCGACCGGATCATCGCCTGCTCCGTGAGGTACTCGTCGCCGGCGCTCCAGATGCCCAGCGTGGGCGCCTGGACCGGCGGCAGCTGCGGGCCCGAACCCGACGGCAGGAGCCGCTCCACCGGCAGGTTGGCGCGGTACCAGTTGAGCGCCGCCGTCAGCGACTCCGGCTCAGAAAGGTCGCGCAGGCAGGTCTCGAGATCGGCGTTCGAGCCCAGCAGCACCCGCATCAGGTACCAGTCGTTCCGGCGCACCAGGTCCTCGGCGACGCCTTCGAACTGGAAGAGCAGCCGGTACCACCCCTTTTGCAGCGCCTCGAGGTCCGGCGGGCCGGCCGCGCCGGGGAACCCGACCGAGAGCGCGACCAGCCGGTCGACACGGTCCGGCATCAGCGACGCAAGGAGCCAGGCCACGGCGGCGCCCCAGTCGTGGCCGACCACGTGCGCGCGCCGGACCCCCAGCGCGTCCATGATCGCGGCCACGTCCTGCACGACGAGCTGGAGCGCGTAGTCGGCCACCGCCGGCGGCCGGCCGCTGCGACCGCGGCCGCGCAGGTCGGGCGCGATCGCCCGGTACCCGGCCCGCACCAGCGCCTCCACCTGCTGGCGCCACAGCCGGGACGTGTCCGGGAACCCGTGCAGGAGGACCACCGGCGTGCCGGAACCCTCGTCCTCCACGTGGAAGCTCAGGCCGTTTGCCTCGATCATCGCTCCACGGTAGCCGCAGCCTCCGGGGAGGCGCTACGCGATGCGCACGGCGAGGTCGCCGGCCGGACCGTCCAGGCGCGGGAACCGCTCCATGACCTCGGGGTCGTGGCCCGGGACCATGACCGCCCCGGGCTGCCGGCAGAGATCGCGGATCAGGTCATACGCGCGGTACATCTCCGCCAGGTCGGCGACGATCTCGAACGGGCGGTCGCGCTCGAACTCCTCGTACAGGTGCACCGCGTCCGAGGCCAGGACGACGGGCCCGCGCTCCGACTCGACGAGCAGGATCTGCTGCCCCGGCGAGTGGCCGCCGACGTCGATGGCGGTGACCCCCGGCGCGACGTCGGTCCGGGCGCCCATGACGCGGGCGCGTCCGCTCCGGTGCGCCCCGGCGATCCGCTCGATCTCGGACGGCTCGACGACCTCCGCGAACTGGGCGCGGCCCGCCAGCGGGCCGGTCCAGAAGCGCAGCTCGCGCTCCGGCACCAGCAGCTCGGCGCTGGGAAACGCATCCACGTTGCCGACGTGGTCGTAGTGGAAGTGCGTGATCAGGAGGCGCCGCACGGACGCCGGGTCGACGCCGAGGCGGACGAGCGCCTCGACCGGCGGGCACAGGCAGGTCCGGCCACGGCGGGCGCCGGCCGCCGGGTCGAAGCCGCAGTCCACGACCAGCGCGTCCGGGCCCTCGCCCACGACCCAGAAGTAGTAGTCGAGGGCCTGTGGAGCATCGGGCTCGCCGTAGCTGCGGTAGCGAAGGAAGAACCGTTCCTTCGAGGCCATCCGCGTCGCGTAGCGAACCGCGACCACCCGCGGCGATGTCACGGGGTGCCGCCGTGGAGGCGGACGCCGCCGGCCACGTCACCCAGCGCGTCCACCACGCGGTTGCTGATCTGGTCGGCGTAGCCCAGCTCGTTCGCGAGGCCGAAGGTGGCCACCGGACCCGCCGCGTTGAGGCTCGGGACGCCCAGCTCGCGCAGGAGTCCGACGTACAGGAGGAGGTCCTTCATCATCAGCCGCCCCGTGAGGCCGCCCTCCAGGTAGTCGCCCCGGATGATGCTGGGGAAGCGGTTGAGGCTCGCGAAAGTGACGCCGCTGCTGTGGTTGACGACGTCGAGGAACCGCGCCAGGTCCAGTCCGGCCCTGCGCGCCGCGACCATCACCTCGGCCGTCGCCGCGAGGCTCACGCCGTTCAGGAAGTTGTTGAGCAGCTTGGCCGTGTGCCCGGCGCCGCTCGGGCCCATGTGGTGCACCGCCGCACTGAACGTGTCGAACAGCCACTTCAGGCTGCGCAGGGCGCTCTCCGAACCGCCCGCCATGATCGTGAGCGTTCCCTGCTCGGCGCCTCGCGCGCCCCCGGAGATCCCGGCGTCGATCAGCTCGACCTCGCGCTCGCCCAGCGCGGCGTGCAGACGGGCGGTCGAGCTCGGGGCGGACGTGCTCAGGTCCACGACCACCTGCCCCGAACGACAGCTCGCGAGGATGCCGCCGTCGCCCAGGACCACCGACTCGACCGCCGCGCTGTCGGGCAGTGAGAGCAGGACGACGTCGGACCGCTCCACCAGGGTCGCGAGCGCGGGGGCCGGCTCGACGCCGGCGGCCGCGGCGCGCCGCGGATCGACGTCGTGCCCGATCGGCCGGTGGCCGGCGGCCGCGATCCGCCGGGCGATGCGGCCGCCCATGTTGCCGAGGCCGACGATCCCGACGGCCCGCGTCCCCTGGTCGCTGATCCTCGGATTCTATGGCTCCCCGGTGCTGCGCCGACCGATTACCGTCCCTTTACCTCGCGGGCGATAGTCTGCTTCCGTCGTATCCCCCCATTCCCGTCGCAAGAGAGGAGAGATCGATGAGAGAGGGACGCCTGCGGTCGGCCGCGAGGCTGGTCGGAATGGCGGCGGCCGGTCTGCTGGTCGCGGCCAGCAGCGTCAGCGCCACATTCGCCGACAACAGCTCGAAGGCCGCGACCGGCTGCGACCTGGAGAGCCAGGGCAACCACATCCAGCACGTCGTCAACATCGTCTTCGACAACGTGCACTTCACACGCGACGATCCGAACGTGCCGAGCGACCTCGAGCAGATGCCCAACCTGCTCGACTTCGTCACGGGCAACGGCACGCTGATCAGCCACGAGCACACGCCGCTGATCTCCCACACGGGCACCGACATCCTGACGTCGCTCACCGGGCAGTACGGCGACCAGATGGGCGTCCCGGTCAGCAACGCGTTCGGCTTCTTCGACACCGGCGTGAACGGCACGCCGGCCCCGCAGACCCGGTTCGACAGCATGTTCCGGTACTGGACCGCCACTATCGGCGGGCAGTTCGACAACACGTTCAACATGCTGACGCCGGCCGGCAAGAACGCGCCGGCGCCATGGGTGCCCTTCACTCGCGCCGGCTGCAACGTCGGCGGCGTGGCCACAGCCAACATCGAGCTCGAGAACACGTTCCCCGATGTCCGGACCGTGTTCGGCGCCGGCTCGCCCGAGGACCAGGAAGAGACCAACGCGTTCAACATCCAGTGCGGCTTCCGAGGGGTGCCGCCCTGCACGCCGGCGCAGCAGAAGGCCAAGAACCAGCCTTCCGCGGACTTCGTGGGCATCGCCGTGCACTGCGGCCTGAACACCGCCAACTGCGCCGGCAGCTCGCAGTCCCGACCGGACGTGCTGCCCGACGAGCCAGGCGGCTACACCGGCTTCAAGGGCCTCTTCGGCGCTGCCCACACCAACCAGGTCATCAGCCCCGGCGGTCCCGTGACCGACCTGAACGGCAGCGTCATCGCCGACGAGACCGGCAACCCCGGCTTCCCCGGCTTCGACGCCATGTCGGCCGCGGTCTCGCTCGGATACGTCGCCCAGATGCAGGAGCACGGCGTGCCGGTCACGTACGCCTACATCGCGGACGCCCACGAAAACCACGCGACCGGTCGTGCGTTCGGGCCCGGCGAGGCCGGGTACGTGGCCCAACTGAAGGCGTACGACGACGCGTTCGGCAGGTTCTTCACGCGCCTGGCGAAGGACGGCATCAACCGCGGCAACACGCTGTTCTCGGTCACGTCCGACGAGAACGACCACTTCGCGGGCGGCAGGGGCAGCCCCACCGGCTGCGACGGCGTCCACGTGCCCTGCACGTACTCGAAGATCGGCGAGCTGAACGCCAGTCTGGACACCCTGTGGGCCGGCGTGCCGCCCTTCTCGACCCCGGGCGGCCCCGCGCAGCCGAGGGTCCAGGTGCACAACGACTCGGCGCCGACCATCTACGCCGACGGCAACCTGGCCCAGAGCGACCCCGGCGTCCGGGCGCTCGAGCAGGCATCCGCGCACATCCAGACGGTCAGCCCGATCACCGGCGAGACCGACCACATCACGAACTTCCTGGCCGGCCGGGCCGCCATGCGCAACCTGCACATGCTGACCGGCGACTCGCGCCGCGATCCGACGTTCACGCTGTTCGCGAACCCCGACTACTTCCTGTGCGTGACCAACTTCCCGTGCCAGCCGAAGGGCGCGACGGGCGCGACCGAGAACCCGGCCTTCGCGTGGAACCACGGGGACTTCGCGCCGGACATCAATACGACCTGGCTCGGCCTGGTCGGTCCGGGCGTGCGTCACCTCGGCGTGGACGACACCGTGTGGTCCGACCACGCCAACGACCGGCCGACCGTCATGGCCCTGGTCGGCCTGAAGGACGACTACCGGCACGAGGGCCGCGTCCTGGCCGAGGTGCTGGACCGGGGCGCGCTGCCGGACGGCTTCGGCGACGTCGCCTCGTACGTACGGCTCAGCCAGGTCTACGAGCAGATCAACGCGCCGGTCGGACAGTTCGGCCGGGCCACGCTGACGCTCTCGACCTCTGCGCTGGAGAGCACCTCGAACGGCGACGCCGTCTTCCAGGCCGGCACGAAGACGCTGACGGACCTGGGCGCCACGCGCGACCAGATCGCGACCGAGATGCAGGGGCAGCTCGACCGGACCGTGTCGACCGTCCGGGCCGGCGGCGACCACGACGCCGCGTCGACCCTGGAGACCCGGGGTCTGGACCTGCTGCAGCAGGCCTGGCTCGCCTCCAGCCAGTAGCGATTTCTTCCGTGAGCGCCGGGCCACGCCCGGCGCTCACGGCCGTCTAGGCTTTTCCCTGGCCATGCCCTACCGCCGCCTCTCGTTCCCGCGCCCGCTGCTGCCCGACGGCTCGGACGGGCTGCGCCTGGAGGTGCGCGGGTTCCTGAGCGAGCAGGAATTCGAGCCCCGCTGCGACAGTTGGCTTTCCGGGTTCGATCCCGAGTTCAGCCGCCGGCTCGCGGTGCGCGGCTGGGTCGGCATGACGTGGCCGGAGCGATACGGCGGCCACGGCAGGTCGCCGCTCGACCGCCACGTCGTGATCGAGGAGCTGCTGGCCGCCGGCGCCCCCGTGGCCGCGCACTGGATCAGCGACCGGCAGACCGGGCCGCTCCTCCTGCGCTACGGCAGCGAGGAGCTGCGCGAGCGCCTGCTGCCCGCGATGGCTCGCGGCGAGTGCTACTTCTGCATCGGCATGTCGGAGCCCGACTCGGGCTCCGACCTGGCGTCGCTGCGCACCGCGGCCACGCGTGTGGACGGTGGCTACCTGGTGAGCGGCAGCAAGGTCTGGACCAGCCACGCGCACCGGTCCCACTTCATGCTGGCGCTCGTCCGGACCACGCCGGAGGCGGAGCGTCACGAGGGCCTGTCGCAGGTCGTCATCGACCTGTCGTCGCCCGGCGTCGAGGTCCGACCGATCCGGCTGCTCACGGGCGGCCATCACTTCAACGAGGTGGTGCTCCGCGAGGTGCTCGTGCCCGACGCGATGCTGGTCGGCCGGGAGGGCGAGGGCTGGAGCCAGGTCCTGACGGAGCTGGCATTCGAGCGCAGCGGGCCCGAGCGATTCCTGAGCACGTTCCCGCTGCTGCGCCAGACGGTCGAGGTCCTGCCGGCCGGGGACGGGCACGCCGCCGAGGAGGTGGGCCGTCTGGCCGCCCGGCTGCTGGCGCTGCGACGCCTCTCGCTGTCCGTGGCGGGCGCGATCGAGGCCGGCGAGGCGCCCGCGGTCGAGGCGGCGCTGGTCAAGGACCTGGGCACGCGGTTCGAGCGCGACGTCATCGAGTCAGCGCGGAGCCTGGCGCCGGATGGCCCGCTGGCCGGCCTGCTCGCGCAGGCGGTGCTCTCGGCGCCCGGCTTCACGCTGCGGGGCGGGACGAGCGAGATCCTGCGCGGTGTGGTGGCACGAGGGCTGCTGGGGCGGTGACCGACCAGCTCGTCGCGCAGGCCGCGGCGGAAGTGTTTCGCCGGCACTGCTCGCCCGAGGTCGTGCGGCGCGCCGAGCACGACGGCTGGGCGCCGGCGCTCTGGCACGAGCTCGAGGCGAGCGGCCTCACCGCCGCCGGCACGGCGCTGCCGCTGGCCGAGGCGGCCGAGGTGGTGCGGGTCGCGGCCGGGTATGCGGCGCCGGTGCCGATCGCGGAGACCGTGCTGGCCGGCCTGCTGCGCGGCGCCGACGTGCCCGACGGGCCGCTCACCGTGGTCCATCGCGGGCGGGCGTCCTACGGCCGGGTGGCGGCCGCGCTGCTGAGCGGCGACGGGTTCGTGCCGCGCGCGGAGGCCGCGCTGGAGCCGGCGGCCAACCTGGCGGGCGAGCCGCTCGATCTCGCGGGCGTGCCCGATGCGGCCGGCGCCGACGTGGCACGCCTGGGCGCGCTGCTCCGTGCGGTGCAGCTGGTCGGAGCGCTGGAGCGGGTGCTGGAGCTCACCGCGACCTACGTGGAGGAGCGGCGGCAGTTCGGGGTGCCGCTGGTGCGGTTCCAGGCCGTGCAGCAGCAGCTCGCGACGCTGGCCGGCGAGGTGGCCACCGCGGCGACGGCCGTCGAGCACGCGGTCGAGTTCCCGGGCGAGATCGAGGTGGCGGCGGCGAAGATCCGGTCGGGCGAGGCGGCCGCGGCCGGCGCGGCGATCGCACACCAGCTGCACGGGGCGATCGGCATGACGGACGAGCACGAGCTCGGGCTGTACACGCGCCGCCTGTGGTCCTGGCGCGACGACTTCGGCGGCGAGGCGGAGTGGGCGCGCCGGCTGGGCGCCGCCGTGCTCCGCGAGCCGGGGCTGCTCTGGGGGCACGCCCCGGCTCGCGGCACCGATTGAGCCGGGCTAGCCCACCCGCCCGGCCGCCTCGCGCTCCCCCTCGCGCTCGCTCTCCTCGCTGTCCGAGCGCGGGCGCTGCAGGATGAAGCGGTCCACCGGCACGGCCGCCGCCGTCGTCGACGGCGAAGTCCGGTAGAACGTGACCTCGATCTTCGTCATGCCGCCGGGCCGGCCGGGGTCCACGTCGAACGACGCGAAGCCGTACGGGTCCTGCGCGTCCCGGTGCCCCGCCCAGGTCGCCGCCTCGGTCACCTTGTTGGGCGCCCGCTTCGGCCGCGAGCCGCCCGGGGGCGTCGGCAGCTGCGGACCGACGCTCATGATCACGTCGCACTGCGGCGGGTCGTAGAACAGGCCGTTCGACGGCGCCGACGTGCCGCCGCCGCCGACGATCATGTGCACGGTGCCGCGGCTGGTGTCGATGACGTCCAGGTCGTCGGAGACGGGCTGCGGGCGCATGGTCGCGGTGGTCGGGTCGAAGCCGCGCACGGGCTTCATCCGCTCGTAGTGGTGCTCGTGCCCGGCCACGACCAGGTCGACGCCGAAGCGGTCGAACAGCGGCAGCCACTCCTGGCGAATGCCGAGGTCGGCGCCGTTGAAGTTGTGGACGGACGACATCGCGACCTGGTGCATGACCACGACGATCCAGTCCACGCCGTCCTCATCGCGCGCGCCGGCCAGCGTACGCTCCAGCCAGCGCTTCTGCCGGCCCTCGCTGTAGCCGTTCACGTACGAGTCGCCGCCGTCCTGCAGGCAGACGTCGTCGTTGTTGAGCGAGATGACCCGCACCGATCCGGCCCGGAAGGTATACCAGAGGCCCTGGAACTCGGCCGGCTCGCCGTTGCCCGGCACGCGAAACCGCGTCTGGTAGGAGGTGTAGCCGATCGGGCCGTTGCCGAACTCGTTCTCGTGGTTGCCGGCGGCCGGCATCCACGGGCGCCGGCTGGCTGACACCTGGTTGTTCTGGAAGAAGTCGTGCCAGGTCCTGACGCGGTCGGGGCTGATGTTCGCGTAGCAGAGGTCGCCGTTGAGGAGGTGGAACAGCGGCTGCACGCGCTCGACCTGGGGTGGGTTGAAGCCGGCCCAGACCGACGCGAGCCCGTTGCCCGCCTCCGGCGTCGCCTGGTCGCCGAAGCTCGTGAACCGGATGGGCGCGCGCCCGCGCGGGGCGGTGGTGAAGCTGCCGGCGAGCGGCGTGCCGCCGTCGTGCGTCACCTCGTACACGTAGCTGGTGCCGGGGCGGAGGTCGTCGAGGACCGCGTGGTGCGTGAAGACCTCGACCCCGCTCTTGCCGTCTACGTATGTGCGTGTGTCGGCGTGGACCCGCGTCCCCAGCCCGTGCTCGGCGGTTCCGAAGCGGAGGATCGGGTCCCGGACCGTCGCGGGCGTCACCCAGGAGGCGACCACCTCGCGGCTGGCGTCGGAGCCGAACTGCAGGTGCAGTTGCTCGGGGTCGCCGGGCGACATGGTGGTGGCAGCCTGGAGCCACACCTCGGGCGCGGCGAAGGCCTGCGAGCCGCCCAGGAACGGCGTGGCCGCCAGGCCGACCCCGGTTGCGCTGATCCCGCGGATGAAGTCGCGGCGCGTCAGGTTGCTCGGCCGCTCGTCCTTGCTCGGCATGGTCCCTCTCCTGCTGTGCTGCTGGCTCTGGGCCACCGTAGTCCACGGCCGGAAATGGCGAGGGGTGCCGCAGGTTAAGCGCTCGTCAGCCCGGCAGTTGGTGGGCGCTCGCCCCGGACGAACCGCCGCCAGCATTCGACCCGGAACCCCCGCCACACCGTCATCGCGATCCCGACGTGACAATCCGCCCTGTGGCAGATACTGGTGCCGTGGACGGACTGTTCGAGCTGCTGGCCGATGTCATGCCGTTCGATCTGCTCCTCCGGCTCTTCGGCGATCCCGGTGCCTCCGGCGACCCGTTCGACTCAGGCCCGACCATCGCCGAGCTCGAGAAGGCGATCGCACGCGAGAACGCCCGCCGCAGAGTTCCTCAGATGGCGTGCCTCGAGCTCGACCGGCGGGCGGGCCGCCTGTCACTCCCCGATTTTCGGCGCCGCTACGCGCGACTGGCCGGCCGCGAGCCGGCCGGCGACCCCGCAAACGTGGAGGGTGCGTTCGACCCGAGCACCGCCGCGATCAAGGACTTCCTCGTCCGTGTCCAGGCGATGACTGAGGCCGACTGGGAGGGCGCCGAAGAGCACCTCCGCAACCTCCTGGGCAACGTGGTGGTCCGCAAGGCCGTGCTGCCGAGGTACCGCGCGGCGCTGGTCGCAGCTGCCGGGTGCGCCCGCCTCACCGCGGCCGCCGCCGTCGAGGAGGCCCTGCGCGCATCGATTCCGGAACCGAGGCACGAGACCTGGCGCCTGACGCTCGCCTGGCTGCCGCTCGTCCTCGTGTCCGACGCGCTCGCCGCTGCCGGCTCGATCGCCGAGCCGCTGGGCGGCTGATCAGCCGGCCGGCAGCGCCTCGGGCGTCGTGCCGTAGATCCACACGTCGACGTCCGGCACCGTCAGGCCGTTGGCGCCCAGGATCGTGCCGGCGTGCGCGAGGTGGTCGTTCGCGTGGTGGATCGCCTGCGCCGTCACCACCCACGCGGGTGCGGGGCGGCCGCTGGTGGGCACCGACCGTTCGTGGTCGGGCCCCGCATCCAGGTACGCGCGCCAGCCCGCACGAGACCGTTTCAGCGCCCGCCGCAGGACGTCCGGGTCAACCGCGCCTTCCAGGAACTCGTCCTGCGCGCCTGTCAGCCTGCCGAGGTAGTCGCAGTGGGCGTCGACCAGGTGCGTCAGAGTCTCGTGCGCCGTCCCGTACGTGCCGGGAGCGGTCGCCCCCAGCGCCGCTTCTCCCAGCCCCAGGCAGTGCTCCAGCACCTGGTGCGTGGCCCAGCCGATGTGGTCGAAGCAGCGGGCCAGCAGCGCGTTCGCCCACTCGCCGCCGGGCCCATCGGCCACTGGCCCGGTGGCCCCGAACGCCCAGACGCTGACCCGCGGCGGCTCCACGCCCGCCGCGCCCAGCACGCTGGCCACGTGCGCCCGGTGCGTGTCGCCGTGGTGGATGTGCTGGACCATCGCGACCCAGCGGCCGGGGCTGACCTGCTGCTCGGGCCAGATCGGCGCCTCCGGGTCGGGCGTCCCGTCCAGGAACGACCGCCAGCCGGCCGCGCAGTCCTCGACGACCGGCGCCAGCGCGGCGATCTCACGCTGCTCGCCGGCCACGATCGTGTTCGCGGACTGGTGACCACTGAGCAGGGCCAGCAGGAAAGGTCCGGTCCCGACCAGGTGGGTCATCGTCCGCGGAATCGTCCCGAACGTGCCGGGCGTCTCGCACGCGAGGACCTCCGGGTCGAGCTCGGCGCAGCGGCTCAGGAGCTCGCGGTTCGCCCAGGCGTCGTGACCGAAGAGCGCTCGTACCGGATGCATCGCGCCTCAGCGTAGCGACGAGCGCCGCGGCAGCGCCGAGGGCGGAACGACCTCCGCGCCCAGCGCGACCACCCGGGCGCGCAGGCCCCGGTCGGCCGTCGCCACGACGCATCGCCGGCCGGCGCCCTCACGGGCGACCAGGTCCACGATCGCGTCGTCGCCGCTGCCCGGCGCCGCCACCACCCGCACGGTCGCGCTCCCGCCGGTCCGCGACGCCGCGCCCTCGACCACCAGCACGACCTCGACCGGCCCCCGCACGCCGGACAGGCCGTGCTCGCCCACCGGCGCCAGCGCGTCGCGGAGCAGCTCCGCGGCCTCCGCACGGCGCCGCCACCAGCCGTCCGGCACCACGCCGACGACGTTGGCGGCGTCCACCACCAGCAGCGGGATCGCCGGGTTCACCCGACCGTGCCCGGGGAATCGGTGTTCCGAAAAAAACAAGACTTGTTCTTGCAACGCCCGCGTGGGACGGTGCGGTCGCAATGGAGAACACCTGGAGCGACCTCGCCGGACACGCCCCCGCCGGCCCGCTGCGCGACGCGATCGAGTGGGTCGCGGCCGCGGTCGACGCCCCGGGACCGCTCTCACCCGCGCTGGTCGACGACAGGATGCGGCTCAACGTGTTCCGAGGCCGCCAGGCGCTGGCTCGCCTCGAGGAGCTGCGCCGGCTCAGGAAGCCGTTCCGGAACGTCGAGGTCGAGGCCGCCTCGCCGAACGCGGCCGATGTCCGCTTCCTGACCGCCGACGACCTGCACGTCCGGGTGCACTGGGAGGTCTGGGAGCGCGAGCCGAGGCACCTGCGAGTGCTCCGCCTGGACTGGATCGGGCCGGAGGCGATCCCGCTCACCGACTGGGAGCAGGTGCCGGACCTCCTCGCCCACTACCGGGTGCCCGCGCTGAGCGTCGCCTGGACCGACGGCGCCGGCGAGCCCACCGCGCGGGCCTGGGGCGCCGACCCGGACACGCGGTTCGCGGCGTGCTCCATCGCCAAGCCACTCACCGCCGTCGCGGTGCTCGCGCTCGTCCACCGGGGCGTGCTCGACCTGGACGAGGACGTCAACGACCGGCTGACGTCGTGGCGGGTGCCGGCGGCCGGGTCCTGGCAGCCGCGCGTGACGCTGCGCGGGCTGCTCAGCCACTCGGCCGGCCTGCCCATCTACTACGGCATGGGCCACGAGGCGGACGAGCGCAACTACTCGGTGCGGGAGCTGCTGGAGGGCCGCGACCCGACCTATCGCCCGGTCCGCGTGGAGCTGCTGCCGGGGCTGCTGGCCGTGTACTCGAACGCGGGCTACGCGATCATCCAGCAGCTCGTCGAGGACGTGACCGGCGCGCCGCTGGCAACGGTGATCGAGCAGCTCGTGCTGGAGCCGCTGGGAATGACGAACAGCCTGATGGCCACCGCCCCGCCGCCCTCACTGGGCGGCCGCATGGCCGTGGGGCACGACCAGTTCGGCGAGCCGCTGCCCTGGATCGTCGTCCCGAGCGTGGGGTACGGCGGACTGTTCACCACCGCCGCCGACCTGTGCCGGTTCGCCGCCGGCCTCCAGCGCGCCGCGGCGGGCCTGCCCGAAGCGATCCTGCCGCGCGAGCTCGTCCACGAGATGCTCACGCCCGTCGTGAACCCCTGCGTGGGCCTCGGCGTCATGCTGTCGACCAGCGGGCGGCGCCGCTTCAGCCACCGCGGCGGGCTGCCCGGCTGGGCCGCGGCGCTCACCGCCACCGTCGAGCCGGGCCCGGCCGTCGCCGTGCTGGTCAACCGTGACGGGGACAGCGAGCTGTTCTGGTCGGCAATGACGCTGGGTGCGATCGAGGCCGCAGGCGAGGACCTCTTCGTGACCCAGAAAACGCTCACACAGGCGACCACCCGTGCCATCGGCGTGACGCCCCGACCCCAGCCGGCGCCGGCCGCCGTGCTGCCCGACGGCGCCGAGGGCACCTACCGGCTCCGTCCCGGCTACGAGCTGACGGTGGCGGGCACGGCCGTCACGATTCCGGGCCAGGAGCCGATCCCGCTCCTCGGCGGCGAGGACGGCCGATTCACCCTGGAGGGCCTCGCCACCACGCTGGAGTTCACCCGGGCGGGCGGCGCCGTGCTGCGGCAGGGACCGGAGGAGTGGCGGCTGATGAGCGATCAGCGCCCGGGCAGGTGCGGCAGCGACGGAACGTCGGGCGTGCGGTAGCCGTGCGCCACGGCCATGACCATCAACCCGACGGCCACGACCGCGACGACTGCGAACGACAACCTCGCCACCAGACCGGGACCGCGCTGCGGCACGAGGCCGGCCGCAGCCGTCCCGGCGCGGAGCAGGGTCTGGCCGGTGCGCAGCCGGACCGTCGCCGCCTGGCTGAGCACGGGCACGGCCCGCTCCGGCTCCAGCTCCTGCCGCGGCGACGGCAGGGCGCGGCGGAGACGGCGGGCCGCGGCACCCAGCACGAAGCCCTCCGCGAGCTGGCGCAGCGCGTACCGCCTGACCTCCTGCGGCTGCAGCGCGCGGCGCAGCAGGATCGTCAGCGGGAAGGCCAGCACGATCAGGCCGGCGGACACCCACAACGTGTCGGTGAACCCCTTCGTCGCCTGCTCCAGCAGCATGTTCTTGATGGCGGGCGGCAGGTGGGCGGCCGCCAGGTCGGAGCCGCCGGCGGACGCGGCCGCGGACGCGCCGCGCGGCAGGTTCGCCGCGACCCGGGCGCTCAGGACGGTCGCCATGATCGCGATGCCGAGGCCGCTGGCCACGCGCTGCACGACGTTCGAGATGGACGTCGCCCGCGCGATCCGCTGCGGCGCGAGGGTGACGAACGCGGAGGACATGCTCGGCATCATCGCGAAGCCCATCCCGAGGCCGCGGACGAACAGCATGGCGAAGATGACCCCACGCGAGGTGTCGGCGGCGAGCGTGGTCATCCAGACCGTCGAGACGGTGAGGATGGCGAGGCCGACCGGCACCACCCAGCGCGCCCCGATGCGGTCGGTCAGCGTGCCGGACAGGGGCATCATCAGCGCCGCTCCGATGCCCTGCGCGCCCAGGATCAGGCCGGACTGCAGGGCGCTGTACCCCTGGATCTGCTGGAGGAACAGCGGGAACAGGAGGATGGCGCCGAAGAGGCTCAGCGAGACCAGGAAGTTCAGGCTGATCGCGGCGCTGAACGCGCCGTCGTGGAAGATCCGGATGTCGATCAGCGGGTGCCGCTGGCGCAGCTCGTACAGGCAGAAGACGGTCAGCAGGACGGCGCCGGCCGCGAGCGGCACGATCGTCTGCCACGAATCCCAGCCATACGTGCTCGGCTGGCTCAGTCCGTACACCAGGCCGATCACGGCACCGGTCGCCAGCAGCAGGCCGCCGACGTCGAGGGGCTCCCGCTTCGCCTGCTCGCTCTGTGCGTCCCGGAGGAACAGGGCGGCCGCTATGACGCCGGCGATGCCGATGGGCACGTTGATGTAGAAGATCAGGCGCCAGCTCACGGCCTGAATCAGCCAGCCGCCGAGCGTCGGGCCCAGCACCGGCGCGAGGAGCATGGGGACGCCGAGCACGGACATGATCCGGCCCCGCTCCTCGGGTCGGGTGACGCTCATCATCGTGGCCATGCCGACCGGCATGATCAGTCCGCCGCCCAGGCCCTGCACGACACGAAAGCCGATCAGCGCCTGGCTGGTCAGGGCCAGCCCGCACAGCGCCGACCCGGTGACGAAGAGCGCCTGGCTGGCCATGAACACGCGCTTGCTGCCGAACCGGTCGGTCATCCACCCCGCCAGCGGGATCACGGCCGCGAGCGCCAGCGTGTACGCGGTGATGATCCACTGGACGCTGGACAGCGTGTCGTGGAACTCCGATTCCAGCGTCGGCAGTGCGACGTTGACGACGGTCTGGTCCAGGATGACCATCACCGCGCCGAGCATCACGACCCCGCTCGCCACCCACTTGTAGTCGATCCGCCCGGTCCTTCGGGCGCGCGGCGCCGCGGCTTCCTGCAGGGTGCTCATCGCCGGCTCGATGATACGGCCGGCCGGGACGTCACCCCGACCGGCCCTCCCGGGCCACGATGCGCGCGTAGAGGTTGCGCACGTTCAGCTCGTCCAGGTGCGGAAAGACGGAGAAGAGGCGCTGGCCCAGCGGGTACGGGTCGATGGCCGCCATGTCCAGCGGCTCGCGCACCGCCTCCTCTTCGGTCATGCCGCGGTCGACCATGCGCTGGACCGCGTCCACCCACCGCTGCAGGACCTGCGCCTGCTCCGCGACGTAGCTCCGGTCGCAGGGCTCGCCGTGACCGGGCACGATGACCTCGACGTCGAACCGCTCGATCCGGCGCAGCGCGGCCAGCCAGTCCCACGGGTCCGCCTCCTGGATGAACGTCTTGGACCGGCAGAACACGTTGTCCCCGGTGAACAGGACGCCCTCCTCGGGCACGTGCACGGCCGTCTGGGGGCTGGTGTGGCCCGGCAGGTGGAGACAGTGGAACGTGTGGCCGCCGACGTGCAGGGTCAGCTCGTCCGTGAACGTCCGGGTCGGCGGGTTGGGCGGATAGCTGGGGTGCTGGAGCAGCCAGACGCTGTCCGGATCGGTCTCCTTCATGGCCTCGGTGCGTTCGGGTGAGGTCATCATCGGCACCTGCTGCTCGTACCGCGACCGCAGCTCGACCTGGCCGGCGACCTCCACGCCCGGGTAGTAGGCGTTGCCCAGGATGTGGTCGGCGTGGGGCTCCGTGTTGACCAGGTGGCGGATGGGGCCGTGCTCCAGGATCTGTTCACGCCACCGGACCGCGTCGATCGGCTGCTGCGGCGTGTCGATCATCACGACCCCGTCGTCGGTGACGACGAAGCTGGGGTTGCAGCCCCGGAAGTAGATCTCGGTGTAGGCGTTCCGGCTGATCCTGCGCATGGACCGGATTCTCCATCCCGCGGACCAGCGCCGGCGGCACGGATCAGCGGCTGCCGACCGTTCGCATGAGCGCGTCCGTCTCGGGCGATGGCGTGGTTCCCAGCTCGTCGGCCAGCAGGCGGCAGCACCGCTGGTACACGCGGAGCGCCTCCGCGCGATCGCCGGCGCCGTCGTGCAGGCGCATCAGCCGGCGGTAGCCGCTTTCTCGGTACGGCTCGAGCGCCACCGCCTGCTCGGCGACGCAGACCGCGAGCGTCGGCTCCCGGTTCGCGGCGTGGACATCCGCCAGGACGTCGAGGCCGCGGACGAGCAGGCCCCGCAGCGCATCCCGGCGGCGTTCCACCCAGTCGCCCTCGATGCCCGCCAGGAAGGGCCGGCGCAGGATGGCGGCCGCCACCGCGGCCGGACCGTACGCGGCGGCGTGCACGCCGGAGCGCAGCGCCGCCTCCGCCTCGTGCACCGACGCGTGTGCGGCCTCGGTGTCGATCCACGTCCCGGGCGGGAGCTCGACGCGGTAGCAGCCGTCGGCGACCGCGATCGCGTCCCGCTGGGCGCCCGCATCGACCAGCAGCGCGCGCAGCTTGCTCGCGAGCGAGCTGATGGCGACCTCGTGAGCGCGTGGCGGGCCCTCGGGCCAGAGCGTGCCGGCGAGCTCGTCACGCGGCACGGCCCGAGACCGTTCGGTCATCAGGTAGGCGAACGCGACCCGGCCCTGACGGCGCGGGAGCCGGTCCGCCCGGAAGAGCGTTCGGCCGGCGAGGAGGCAGGGCTCGCCCGCCAGGTAGATCCGGAGCACGACGTTCAAAGTTTCGCCAAGGTGACGGGAATACGCTGCCCCGTATGAGCGAGAAAGACGCGGCGGTCGAGCTGGTGGTCAGCTGCGACTGCGGCTACGAGGCGCGCGGGCCTGAGGAGGAGCTGGTCCCCACGGTCCAGCGTCACGGTCGGGAGGCGCACAACATGGACGTGACCCGCGAGCAGGTGCTCGCGATGGCGCGGCCCGCCTGAACCCGGGCGCGGGCGGCCTCCCGTTCGACACGGAGGGGCCGATCCTGGCCGAGGTCTTCGTGGTGCGCCTGCACGCGGCGGTGCCCGAGCTCGCCGGGCCGTGCGGCCCCGACCCCTGGTACGTGGAGGTCGGGGCCGGCGACGACCCGGTCG